>CAZGXY010000075.1:0-93217 GCA_964530145.1 uncultured Acidobacteriaceae bacterium
CTCGCGAAGATCGTCAGTGGCGGCTTTGAAGCTCAGGCCGAGCATCGCAACTTCCTTTTTTCCGGTTGCGAGCACCATTTCCACGGCACGCTGCAGATGCTGGTCATTGCTCGAAAGAATGGATTGGAACAGGGGCAGATCCAGATCCAGTTCTTTGGAGCGATAGTTGAGCGCGCGCACGTCTTTGGGCAGGCACGAACCGCCGAAAGCGAAACCGGGTCTTAGGTAGGCAGGCGAAGTGTTGAGTTTCGTATCAGCCGAGAAAATTTCGACCACGCTTTCGGCATCAGCGCCCAGCTCTTTCGCTAAGGTGCCGATTTCATTCGCAAAAGAAACTTTTGTCGCGTGCCACGCGTTGCAAACATACTTCACCATTTCAGCGGAGCGAAATGAAGTTTCAAAAATATGCCCCGGAGCCCAACAATAAAGTTCGCGCAGGATGCCGCTGCGGCTCGAATCCGCGGCGCCGATGACAGTGATCGCTGGCTTGAGGAAATCGTCGACCGCCGAGCCCTCCCGCATGAATTCTGGATTAACGCAGACTCCGAAATCTTGTCCGTGTTGTTTCCTGCTGGATTTTTCGAGTGCGGGAACCACCAGCGTCTCGGCTGTGCCCGGCAAAACGGTGCTGCGCAACACAACAAGATGAAATGCGTTTTTCCTCCTTAGGGTCTGGCCGATGTCGCGGCAAACTGGCTCGACGTGACCGAGATCGAGTTTTCCGTTCCGCAAACTGGGAGTCCCCACGCAGAGAAAAGAGATCTCACTATTTTCCACTGCATGAGCCGAGTTGGTAGTGGCGCGCAGCCGGTTTGCAGCGCGTGCCTCGGCGATCAAGCCATCAACGCGCGGCTCGACGATGGGGCTGCGGCCCTCCTCTAAAGCTTCAACCTTGCTGGCACTGAGATCGACGCCAATTACGCTGTTTCCTTTGTGCGCAAGACAAGCGGCCGTGACGGTTCCTACATAACCAAGGCCGAATATGCTGATCGATCGACTCATGCCGTTACCATTCATGCGAATGCTGAAACACATCGCCGGATACCGAAAAGGGCCGGTCAGCCCAAGTTATTATTTAAACACGTATGTGCCGACGGCACAGGCCGGAGCGGCACGCAGGTAACCGGGGGTCAAGAGCGTTGAATCGCACTATTCTGAAAGCGCGTGACGGCAAGCCATAAAATGTCGAGCCTTGAGTTTTCCGGAATGCATCGCCGTGAACTTCACGCCCCGAGGCGAAAAGTTTTTTATCTTGTGGACTCACTTAATATCGGGGGCACCGAGAGTCAAGCCGTCGAGCTGGCGCGGCGCATTCCGACGGCTGGCTATGACGTAACTCTTGGCTGCCTGCGCGCGGCGGGGCCGTTGCTAGAACGGCTGCACGGAAGCGAGATTACCGTGCGCGAGTTTTATCCAAGAGGTGGCCTCGATAGTCCTGGGGGAATCAATCAGTTGTTGCGATTGAGTTGGTTTCTTAGGCGGGGTAAGTTCGACATCGTGCACACGCACGATTTATGGTCGAACCTGCTCGGAGTTCCCGCCGCTCGAATGGCGGGAGTGCGGGCAATTGTCTCCAGCCGCCGTGATCTGGCGCACTTTGACTGGTATCGGGGCAAGCGCCGGGTTTGGCTGCGGCGGATTCAGGGCCTCTCGGGTGCGGTGATTGCCAATGCAACGTCAATCCGCGACGCGCTCATCTCAGAAGACGGATTCGCTTCGGAAAAAGTTCGGGTTATTCATAATGGAATCGACGTGGAGATGTTTCCGGCTGGCGGCCATAATCGGGAGCGGATATTTCCTGGAGTCGGCGACCGCAAACTGATTGTGCTGGTTGGAAACATGCATACGGATGTAAAGGGGCATACCTGGCTGATCAATGCGGCACCTGCAGTCATTCGCGAGTTTCCCGACGTGCGATTTGTTTTCGTTGGGGATGGCGCGAAGCGGGCTGAGTTCGAGGACCAAGCGGCAAAGTTGGGAGTGGTTCAAAATTTCATGTTTCTGGGCCTGCGGCGGGACGTTGCTGAAATTCTGTCAGGTTGTGATATTGCAATACTTCCATCGTTGGTTGAAGGCCTACCGAATGCCGTGTTGGAATATATGGCCGCACAGCTGCCGACAATCGCAACTTGCGTTGGAGGGAGCGCCGAACTCATCGAGGATGGTAAAACCGGGATCCTTGTGCCCCCTAAGAATTCCACTGCGCTATCGGACGCACTGTTGCTACTCTTGCGCGATTCTTCACTGGCGGGGCGCCTCGCGCTGGATGCGCGTGGATTTGCAATTCGCAATTTCAGTTTCGAGAAATTGCTAACCGAGGTCGATGCGCTTTACAGCGAACTTCTGCAGCGAAGTGAGAATACCCATTAGCCGATGAGGAACTCTTCCACATGGAATCGCCGCCTGAGTCGCCTCTGCTCCATGGGTCGTGACGAGTTGTTTGATCGCACGCGACAGTTTCTGGCTGCTCGCTTGGACGCAGCGCGGTACAGGACCGGCAAAGTCTTTGCGCGGACGACGAAAACCGCGCCGGAAGGAGCCAACGGTGTGTTCTTTTTCGCGCCGGCGGACGTTCCGGCGCTCTGCGCTGCACTAAGGCAGTATTTCCCGGCGCAGGCCGGCGATATTCTGTCTCGGGCCGAGAACATTTGCCGTCATCGTTTCGACCTGCTGGGCTACCAGAATCTTGACTATGGGGCGGAGATTGACTGGCATCTCGACGTCGTACACGGCAAACGCAGTCCGCGCAGACCCTGGTACAAAGTGAAGTATCTCGAATTCGCAGAGGTTGGGGACGCGAAGATCACCTGGGAATTGAACCGGCATCAACATTTTGTGACTCTGGCCAAGGCGTTTTGCCTCACGCGGGATGAGAAGTTCGCGCGCGAGCTGTTTGCGCAGTGGACGCATTGGCGCCGAGAGAATCCTTATCCGATCGGAATCAACTGGGCTAGCAGCCTGGAGGTCGCCTACAGGAGCTTGTCGTGGATTTGGACTTTTTTTCTGTTGCAAGAGAGCCCGCTTTTCGCGATCGATTTACGCAAGCAGTGGAAAGATGAAATCGATCGGAGCGGCCGCCATATCGAAACTTATCTTTCTACGTATTTTTCTCCTAACACACACTTGTTGGGTGAGGCCCTCGCGCTGTTTTTCATCGGAACTCTATTTCCGGGATTGCAATCAAGCGCACGTTGGAGACGGCTGGGATGGGAAATTCTCGAGCGTGAGGCCAAAGAGCAGGTCAGGGAAGATGGGTTCTATTTTGAACAATCGACTTACTACCATGTATACGCGCTGGATATCTTCTTGCACGCGCGAATTTTGGCGATGCTGAATGGAATTGAGATTTCTTCCGGCTTCGATCGCGTTGTCCAGGGCATGCTGGATGCGCTGCGTTTGCTGGGAAGGGCCGGCCTTACGCCAAGCCTCGGTGATGACGACGGCGGAAGACTATTTGATGGCCACCGGAACCGGAGCGAGCACCTGATCGATCCGCTTGCGACGGGAGCGATTCTTTACCGGCGGGGAGACTTTAAGCTTGCCGCTGGCTGCCCGCGAGAGGAAACATTGTGGCTACTGGGCGTAAAAGGACTCGCGGATTTCGAGTCTCTACCCGGTGCGGCTTCAAACTCCGCTTCAACCACCCTGTCTGAGAGTGGCCTCTATCTGATGGTGGACGAGGATTCGGGAGCGCAGTTGCTGATCGATGGCGGGCCGCTGGGGGCGGGAAGCGGAGGGCATGGCCACGCCGATGCCTTGAGCGTTTGCCTGGAACAAGAAGGACGACATCTACTGATCGATCCGGGCACGTTCGAGTACGTCGGCGACTCAGGCGAGCGCTCTCGCCTGCGCGGCACCGCCGCCCATAACACCATTCAAATTGACGGACTAGACCAGGCAGAACAATCCGGCCCGTTCTCGTGGGAAAGGTTTCCTGAAGTTACCTTGGAGCGCTGGATCACCGGTCATGAATTCGATCTTTACCGAGGCGCCCACGACGGATATTCAATGCTGCCCTCGCCAGTCACGCATCACAGGTGGGTGTTTCATCGAAATAGAGAATTTTGGATGATTCGCGATCTGGCCACGGGCAGCGGATTGCATCAGCTTGACCTCTCATGGCATGCGGGCCTCAAACTGTCGTCGCAATCTTCCGGGCGCTGTAAATTTGTTGACGATCGGGGAGCCCTGGCGTTGCTTGGCGTAGAAGACGGACGCTGGTCGCAGGACATCTATGAGGATCATTGGTCACCCGTCTACGGCGGCAAAGAACCCGCAAGCGTGATCAAATTCGGCGGCCGAATCGAACTTCCTGCGGATTTTGCCACCGTCATTATCGCCCGATCGGGCCTTTCAACAGATACTGGCCGACTGGTAAGAATAAACGGATCTGTCCCAGGAACTATCGGCGGCTATCGTTATTCGAATTCGCAGTGCGTAGATGATTTTTTCTTCGTCGATAGATCGGAACCGTGGGTGCTCGGCGATTGGGCAAGCGATGCCGAGTTTCTCTATTGGTCCGTTGATCGCGAACGTGAACGATTTACGCTGATCCTTTGCGAAGGGACTTATGCCGATGCCGGCGGCCGCCGTGTGCTGAACTGCTCCAGGAGAGTGAAATACGTTGAGGTTCTGAGTTCCGCCGGCAAAGTGGAACTTGGGTCCTCGGCACCGGAGAGTGTTGTTCTCGAACAACCACTTGCTGAAATATTGGCGAAGCCCTGAGCCGGAAAGCACAGGAATGATTCCAAAAGAGTACTACTCGTAGCCATGTGCGGAATCTGCGGCGTTTTTTACTCCGATCGAAACCGGCAAGTGGATCCCGGCCTCCTCCACGCGATGAACCGGCGGATCGTTCACCGGGGCCCGGACGACGAAGGCTTCTTTGTTGAAGAGAATGTCGGATTGGCGATGCGCCGCCTCAGCATCGTCGATATCCAAACCGGTCACCAGCCGCTGAGCAACGAAGACGGCGACGTTTGGATCGTATTCAACGGCGAAATCTATAACCATTTGGACTTGCGGAAGAGCCTTGAAGCGCGCGGTCATCGGTACCGTACGAAAAGCGACACCGAGACTATCGTCCATGCATATGAGGAATTTGGACAAAATTGCGTGGAACATCTGCAAGGCATGTTTGCTTTCGCGATCTGGGACCGCTCGAAACGATCCTTGTTCCTGGCACGCGACAGGCTCGGAATTAAGCCCCTCTACTACCGTTACGAAAATCGCATTCTGCTCTTCGGCTCAGAAATTAAGGCAATTCTTGCCTGTCCCGGAGTGAAGCCGGAGTTCAATGGAGGCGTATTGGCCGAACACCTGGCGTTTGGCTATGTCGCCGGCGCCGAGACGATGTTCGCGGGAATTCAAAAGTTGATGCCGGGCCACACTCTCACTCTCGATGAACGTGGTTGGTTGGGGATTTCGGAATACTGGGATCTGAAGGCGAACTCTAACGAGGGTTCTCATCGGCGCGAATATTACGTCCACGAGTACCGCGACCGGCTTGAGGCCTCCGTCTCCAGGCACCTGATGAGCGATGTTCCCTTGGGAGTTTTCTTGAGCGGAGGGCTGGATTCGAGCGTGATCGCGGCGCTCACCACAAAAATCCGCAATGAGCCGATCGAGACTTTCTCGGTCGGCTACGGCGAGGACAAGTACAGTGAATTGCCCTATGCCGAGGCAGTCGCCGCGCATTTGAATTCGAGGCACCATGAGGTGCATCTCAGTCGCGAGGAGTTCTTTGAAGCCTTGCCCCGATTGATCTGGCACGAAGACGAGCCCATTGTATGGCCCTCGAGCGTCTCTCTTTATTTTGTCGCTCGCTTAGCGAGTGAACGAGTCAAGGTTGTGCTGACTGGTGAAGGCAGCGACGAAACGCTGGCCGGTTACACACGCTACGCGTGGACGTTGCTAAATTCCCGCATGGACAAGGCTTATCGAGCATTAACGCCTGCCGCGTTGCGCCGTGCGTTCCGAAAGGGAATTGATAGCTTTCCAGGCTCGGCGTCGTCAAAGAGAAAGCTCAAACATACTTTCATGGGGCGCGACGGTGCATCCTGGCCTTCTTTCTATTTTGATAATTTTTATTCCGCATTCTCCGCCAGCGAGCAAAGTGAATTGCTGACTTCCGAAACAAGACAGCTGGCGGGCGATGCCTATGCCGGTTCGATGAGCTACTGGGGCGGGAGTTCGGGCGAGCTGCTTCATCGCTTGCTCTTTACGGATATAAAAACATATCTCGTGGAATTGCTGATGAAGCAGGATCAGATGAGCATGGCAGCTTCCATCGAGAGCCGCGTGCCATTCCTCGACCACCAACTAGTCGAATTTGCGGCTACAATTCCTCGGAAATATGAGGTGAAGGGGATGGCCGGAAAGATCATTCTGAAATCTGCGGTGGAAGATTTATTGCCGCGTTCAATTGTGTACCGCCAGAAAATGGGGTTTCCTACGCCCTGGGCTGACTGGCTCGCAGGTCCGTCATTCGATGATGTGCGGCGGTTAATGACAGAACCACGGACGCTCGAGCGCGGACTGTTTCGTGCCGAAGCGATCCACCGGCTGTTTGGAGAGCACATTTCAGGCCAAGTGGATCATAGCACTCGCATTTGGCGGTTGCTGAACTTGGAACTGTGGTTCAGGGTATGCGTGGAGGGCGAGGGCATGGTAGTAAATGCGAGGATATAAACATTACTGTTCGCCTGATAGGGGGACGAAATGAGCGATTTGCGCTATCCAATCGGCAAGTTTCACTTCGATGGATCGATGAGCGAAGAGCAGAAAAACAAATTCATCGACGACATCGCACAGGCTCCAGCCAACCTACGCAACGCCGTTGAAGGTCTTTCGCAGGGCCAACTCGACACACCTTACCGCGATGGGGGTTGGACCGTTCGGCAGGTTTTACATCACGTTCCGGACAGCCACCTCAATGCTTACGTGCGTTACAAACTGGCGCTTACGGAAGACGAACCAACCATCAAGCCTTATGCCGAAGACAGCTGGGCGCAGTTAGCTGACACGCGAGCGACTCCTGTGGAAGTTTCGCTGACGCTGCTCGATTCGTTGCATGACCGCTGGGTTCGCCTCTTGCGGTCCCTGCAACCGCCGGACTGGAAGCGCACTTTTCGCCATCCTGAACTCGGCCTGGTGAGCCTTGAGAAAAACCTGGCGCTGTATGCGTGGCATGGACGCCATCATGTAGCGCACGTCACTTCGTTGCGAGACAGAAGCGGATGGTGAATTCCGCTCACCGTGTTTGATTGCCAGAGGGCTAGGGCACGCCCAGCTTCCAAACCAGATAACTGCTGGCCTCGCGCAATATCGCGTAACCCCGTTGTACAACACTGTGGGGACGCGATGCCGGACGTGGCGCTACATAGACCGGCCCAACCCCCTCGTGCTCAAGCAATCTCTTGATGCGAAAAACATGGTAAGCGTCACTCACCGCCACGCAACTGTGCAATCCATTGGCGCGCATAATGACGGCCACCCGCACTGCCGATTGGGCCGTGTCGGAACCCTGGGTTTCCGCGACGAGGCTACGTTCGGGGATTCCGCGATGCTCAAGGTAATCCCGGCCGACGCCGCCCTCGCTGAAACTCGGGTCAGACGCCGCGCCGCCGGTTGTGATGACGAGAGGAGCGATTCCGCTCTGGTAAAGGTCAAATGCGTGATCGAGCCGGGCCCGCCATACAGGCGAGGGATGGCCCGCATATTCAGCCGCGCCGAATACGACGATCGCATCTGCCGAATGCAGTTCCTTCGGCGAACTTTCCTGCACGATGCGGATGCTGGTAAACAGCAGGAAACCGGCAACCGACGCCAGCAGCAGGCCTTCGAACCACAGCAGCCACTGCGGCCAAGCATGCCCGGCAGGCGAGTCAGTGCTCATCCCTTGGCGAAGAACGTAGAGATGTCATCGGCTGCGATGGCGCCTTCGCGGATGATCCGCCAACGTGCGCCGTCGTCGGTAAGATCGACGATCGTTGAGGCGATGTCTCTCGGCGAAGTTCCGCCGTCCACGATAATGCTGATGCGGCCTTGCAGTTGGTCATGCACCTGCTCGGCGCTGGTACACTCCGAAGCCCCGCTGAGATTGGCCGATGTCGCGGTAATTGGTATCGCCGCGGCGGCCACCACTTCGCGCGGAATCTTTGCATTGGGCACACGCAAAGCGACGTTGCCAGTATTGGCCGTCACCTTCAGGGGCAGGCGCGAGCCGGCCTTGACGATGATCGTCAACGGGCCCGGCCAATATTTTCGCGCCAGCGCATAAAATTCCTCCGGCAGCTCTTTCGCCAATTCTTCCGCCTGATCGATACTTCCGATCAGCAAAGAAAGCGGCTTGTGGCGCGAACGGGTCTTAATGTCATATACGCGGTCGACGGCGCGCAGATTGAACGGATCGGCTGCCAGGCCATAAAACGTGTCGGTGGGCATGCCCAGCACTTCGCCGGCGCGAATCTGGTCGGCGGCGTACTTGATCAACGAACTCTCAGGGGAATCACTGCTGATTTTTACGATTTCGGCGCGCACGGCGCTCCCTTCGTCGTCATTCTTCTTCTGCTTGAACTGTTATGTGGGTGGAACCTACCATAATACGGCAAAGCGCCGCAATAGAAGTGGGCAGCATATCATCAGTATGCCCCTTTATGGAGACTACGGGAATGAAGACGACTGGAGGAGGCGCTACTACCGCGCATCGGCTGCGCCGCGTGGAGGGCCGCCACAATCCGCTAGTCAAGCAATTGCGGCAGGCTTTCGCGCGGGGCGAACTTACAGAAACCGGATACTGCGCCGTGGAAGGACTGCGCATTGTCGAGGAGGCGATCCGCAGCGGCCTGCGCTTTCAAGCCGTCTTCGTTCGGGAGTCTTCTCAGGAACGTATCGGGAGGCTGCTGCCACAGATCGGAGATCGTGTCGACACCTTGCTGCTGCCAGACGCCCTATTCGAGGGCGTCGTACCCACCGAGTCTCCACAAGGCGTGGCCGCGCTGGTGCGGCTGAAGGAATTTTCTCTAGAAGACATTCTTCAGAGGTTGCAGATCGGCCCGATTGTGGTTCTTGCGGGATTGCAGGATCCGGGCAATCTCGGCACGGTTCTGCGTTCGGCTGAAGCCTTTGGAAGCGCAGGAGTGATCCTGGGTCCGGGGACGGTGAGTCCATTTAATTGGAAGGCTGTGCGTGCTTCCGCGGGATCGTTGTTTCGCTTACCGGTCATTCATGGGGAGGGGGGCGGCGAGCGGGCTGGCGTTTCTGAAAAGCTGCGGGCGCAGGGCGTGCGTTTAATTGCAACTTCCTCGCATAAGGGTACAACTCTGGAGATGGCCGATTTCAAGCGGTCCGTTGCAGTTTTTTTCGGTAACGAAGGGGCGGGATTACCTCGCGAAATAGTGGCTGGGATGGACGAGACGATCGCCATCCCCCATACACCGCAAGTAGAATCTCTCAACGCCGGCGTAGCCGCAAGCATCGTATTGTATGAAGCCGCGAGGCAGCGACGGTCTGGCGTGTAGCAGAGCCGTCAGTTGTCGGCAGCCGGAGCGAACGATCACAAAGGCCAATGGGACTTTTCCAGCCCATCCCGACCACGGAACATGCAGCCGACCGCACGCGGCCGCTCGCCGATCGCATGCGGCCCCGCACGCTCGAAGAATATGTCGGCCAGGAGCACCTCCTGGGGTCCGGCAAGCCTCTGCGCACCCAAATCGAGCGCGACGATACCGGTTCGCTGATTTTCTGGGGTCCGCCGGGCACCGGTAAGACCACGCTTGCCAAAATTATCGCCAAAATGACCAAGGCGGAGTTCATTGAATTTTCCGCCGTGCTTGCCGGAATCAAGGAGATCAAGCAGGTCATGGCCGATGCCGAACGTGCGCGGCAATACGGCACACGAACCATTGTTTTCATCGACGAAATTCACCGCTTCAACAAAGCGCAACAGGACGCATTCCTGCCGCACGTGGAGAAAGGCAACATTCGGCTGATTGGCGCGACCACTGAAAACCCATCGTTCGAAATCAACTCCGCGCTCCTTTCGCGCACCCGCCTCTATGTACTTCAGCCGCTTACAGAAGATCAGATCGTCTACCTTCTTAAGCGCACTCTTGCTGATGAGGAACGTGGCTTGGGCTCGATGAAATTGAAGGCAGACGACGATGTGCTCAAGGTCATCGCCAGTTACAGCAGCGGCGATGCACGCAGCGCTTACAACGTTCTCGAGGTTGCGGCGGGACTCGCGCAACAGGCGGGGAATCATCCCAACGAAATCAGCGATGAAATCGTTAGAGATGCTTTGCAAAAGCGAGTTCTGCTATACGACAAAGCCGGCGAAGAACATTACAACCTGATATCGGCACTGCATAAATCCGTGCGAAACAGCGATCCCGATGCGGCGCTCTACTGGCTGGGACGCATGATTGAAGCTGGCGAAGATCCGTTGTACATTGCGCGTCGCGTGGTTCGCATGTCGGTGGAAGACATCGGCCTTGCCGATCCAAATGCGCTCGCGCTCTGCATGGCTGCGCGCGATGCCGTCGACTTTATCGGCATGCCGGAAGGCAATCTCGCGTTAGCGCAGGCAGTCGTCTATCTTTCCGTAGCGCCCAAATCCAACGCGCTTTACACCGCTTACAGCAGTGTTCAGGCCGATATCGAAGGAACCGCCGCAGATCCCGTTCCGTTACACCTGCGAAACGCACCCACAGGGCTGATGAAAGGCCTGGGATATGGCAAGAATTATCAGTACGCCCACGATGTGGAAGGTAAAGTCGCCAGCATGCAGTGTCTGCCCGATAACTTGAAGGATCGAATCTATTACCAGCCGACCAGCGAGGGGATCGAAAAGCGTATTCATGACCGCATGGAAGAGGTTAAGCGCCTTCGGTCGCAGCGCGCTGCAACCAATCGTCCCCAACAAGACTCAGAGTCTTAGCCGCTCCCAGCAGCATCAAAACACCCTAGTTGCAGCTGCTTAGGTCCAACAAATGGCTACGCTTTCTACCAATTTCTTCGAAGACATCCCGCCGGCTGCACGCTCGCTCGACGCCCAAGTCGAAGGGCTGCAGAAGGTTGAGAAGGCGGCCCAGAAGATCAGCTCCATTCTCGACCTTGATCAATTGATCGACAACATCGTGAACGACGTTGCACGTTCGTTCGGGCTGCTTGAGACGAGCGTTTACCTTCATGACGAAGGCCGAGGCGAGATGGTAATGGGCGGTGTGAACGGATGCACCATTCATCAGAAGGGTTTTCGGCTGAAGGTAGGCAAAGAGGGTATGGTTGGCTATGTCGCATCAACGGGCCAGATGCGCTACGCTCCCGACGTTCGCAAGGACGAATATTACATCGCCTGCGAGCCATCGACTCACTCCGAGGTTGCCATTCCGTTGCATGTCGGCGAGAAATTGGTCGGCGTGTTTACTGCGTCCCATCCCGATCTCGACGCATTTCCGCGGCAACAATTAAGAATCCTTCAAGCGCTTTGCGGTCACGTCGCTGTTGCCATCTACAACGCTCGCCGGTACCAGACGGAGCGTGACCAGCGTGAAGCCATGAGCCGTGAAGCGGAAGAAGCTCGGGCGATTCAACAGGCTCTTCTGCCGAAGGCTTCTCCCTACGTGCCCGGTTTTGCAATTTCGGGCCTTAGCATCCCCGCTCGCGCCGTCGGGGGCGACTGGTACGACTTCATCCCGTTCCCGGACGGACGCTGGGGCATTGTGCTCGCCGACGTATCGGGAAAAGGAACCGCCGCGGCGTTGCTAATGTCGGCGACGCGTGGAATGTTGCGTTCCCTCGCCGAAGCCTGTTGCACTCCAAGTGAAGTGCTGACCAAGCTCAACGGATTGCTGGTGGAGGATTTTCCCGCGGGAAAATTTGTCACGCTGATTTATGCCGTGCTCGATCCTGCAATGCGCAGCGTGACATTTGCCAACGCGGGCCACCTGCCACCTCTGCTCGTCGACAACAAAGAGACAAGCTTCCTCGGTACGGAGCGCGGCCTTCCGCTCGGCTTAAGTTGCGGCGACTACTCGCAAAGCACTGTAGCTTTATCTCCGGGGTCGCGCCTGGTTTTTTACAGCGACGGCATCAGTGAGGCCGTTAACGCGCGGGAAGAAGAATATGGGGTGGAGCGGCTCGCCTGCCATGTCAAGTGTCCGGATGCTTCCACGATTACTCTGCTCGACGACGTGCGTACCTTTGCAGACGGGGTGCTTTTGCAGGACGACGCCAGCGTCGTGTTCGTTAAGGTTGCGGCGTCTTAGGGTTCGCCACAGCGCTCAGCAGAATCGCCGGCGATGCTCTTTCAAAATGCAGCGATCCATCACCACGAAGATGCCTGCCCGTCGCGCCTTCTCCGCCGCTTTTTCGTGTATGACATCTTCCTGCATCCAGATAGCTGGAACCTTGAGTCGGATGGCTTCATCGACAACTTCTTCCACAAACTCCGATCTCCGAAAAATATTCACGATATCGATCTTTCCCGGCACCTTGAGCAACGAGGCATAAGATTTCTCGCCAAGGGACGAGTCGATTTGCGGATTGACCGGAATGATGCGGTATCCATGGCTTTGCATGTAGGCACTTACACCGTGGCTGGGACGCAACGGGCTGTTCGAAAGTCCGACGACCGCGATTGTCTTTGCCTGTCGAAGCAAGGCAGTTATCGGGTCGGAGTGCGGTGAGGTAGCCATGCCCCGTCTGATTACTTCTTGTTGGCAGAGTCCATCTTCTGCTTATACATTTTCAGCGCTAATTTGCGGACCGTCTCCGAAACCTCTTTGTTGGCCGAGATGTTCTTCAGATCTTGCACCAGAAGATGCTTCATGAGGCCTAAGCCGAGATCGAGCGGCGTACGCGGGTTTGCGACCAGGTTGCGAACCACGATGTAGTTCTTCATGAACTGGCGTTTGAGCGGAATTTGCCGCAGCACTGCTTCCAGAACATTTTTCTGCAGCGCAAATTTTTCCACCTCGCCGTCAGAGAGTTTTGGCGCTTCGAGCACGGCGAGCGCCACTACTTTAGTGCCGTCGCGAATCAGAATTGAGCGCTCTTCTTTGTTGCCTTTCAGCGCGAGCTGAATGCGGCCCTTAACATCGAGACCATTGATTTTCTGCAACGTGTTTTCGCGGTGAGCGGGCTGGGCCGGCGTGGCCGCAGCGGGTTGCCGACCCGCGGCTGCGGAGGCGCCGGAAGCAGAGGGCGCGCCGGTGGCAGGAGCCGATTCTTTTTCGTCCGCAGCTTCCGAATGATCATCTCTCAACAAATCAACCGAGCCGCCAATCGGCTGGAAAGGCTTCTTTTCTTCAGCGACGATCTCTGACGCGTTCTGGGCGAGATAAGCGGCAACCGCTTCGTCGGGAACATCTTCGCTTTCCTCGATGCTCAGAATTGTCTGGGCTGAACTGGAAGCAGCATGTGTCTCGACGCGCGCGCTTTCGACCGGTTCGCCGGCGCCTGCGGCAGCGAGCGTTGCAACCGCTGTGGGCGCCGCTTGTGGCTTCTGAGGCTCGTTTCCACTCAAGAGCTTCGCAACCATCGCTGCATCCTCGGGCTTCAGGTACGGATTGGAGCGCAGCGATTTTAGAACGGCGGCGCAGGCGCGCACTCGCGAACTTTCCAGCATAACCCCAATGGAATCTCTGGGTGCGGAAACCGCAAATTTGACTAGCTCGCTTTCCGACACCGATGCGTTCTCCAGCAATGCCGGCAATAGTTTGGGGCGAAGATTCTCGGGAGAAATAAAATAGCCCAGCACTTCCGGAGTTGTTTTTGGATTTAACGCGGCTGCCAAGGATGCTTTTTCGTCCCATCCCGCCAGAGTCATGCGGGCAAGATCGCCGAAGACCTTGTTGTGCCTCGCAAGATGAACCAGTATCTCGATGTTCTCATCGGGCGGAACCTGCAGCGCGCCCTTGGCGGCAAATTGCATCATGTTCGAGGGCAACTTCGAAGCGCGAATTAAATCGATTGTGCGGGGCATGAATTTATTTTCCTGAATGATTCACTTGCACGGAGCGAGCCTTTGCCTCAAGTTCCATCACTGCAAGCTCAAATTCTCGAATCAGCCGGTTCGGTTTGCGACGCATGAATTCATCGAGCAAGGCGCGGTAGTACCAGAGCGTTCCTTCCCGGCCTCCGTTGAAACGCGCCCAGATATTTTCCCCGAGCTGGCGGTAATCGGCCAGAATCGAGCGGATATTGTTAAGCTTGTCGGCGGCTGAAACAAGTCTCGTTTCTGCGCTGGCGTTCTTCAAATGACGGATGTAACTATCTTTACGCTCGCGCCACGGCGGTTTTGGCGCGACATAAGAATCGGTACAGCCGTCGACGATCTTCGCCACGCGGGCGCCGAAACGCCGCCGCACTTCTTTTGACATCGGTTCACCGCCGCAGTCTTCGACCACGTCGTGCAAGAGTGCTGCAATCGCCATGTCTTCGTCGCCGCCGAATTCCAGAACGAGCGAAGCAACGCCCATGAGATGGGCAATGTAAGGAATTGTCGATGCCTTGCGCGCCTGCCAGGCGTGCTTCTCCGCGGCGAAAAGAAATGCGCGACGGAAGCGCGGCCCGAGCTCGATCGGCCTCTTCGTTATCGTTATCGGCAATCCGCCACTGCGCTTGCCACTCACGATTGCTTTTCTCCGCGGCGCGCCAGCAAATAGGCGCGAATAAATGGCTGCAAATCGCCGTCGAGAACGCGGTCAACGTCGCCGACTTCTGCCTTGGTACGGTGATCTTTGATCATTCGATACGGTTGGAGCACGTATGAGCGAATCTGCGATCCGAAATCGTTGTCGAGTTTCGAGTCTTCGATCTTTTTCGTGGCGGCTCGCTTCTTCTCCATCTCAAACTCGTAAAGTTTTGAGCGCAACATGCTCATGGCGCGCTCGCGGTTCTTGTGCTGTGAGCGCTCATTCTGGCAACTGGCGACCAGACCGGTGGCAATATGCGTAATCCGTACCGCGGAGTCGGTGGTGTTAACGTGCTGGCCACCCTTGCCGCTGGAGCGGTAAGTATCTGTGCGAATGTCCTCTGGCTTGATTACGATGTCGATGCTTTCGTCGATCTCCGGAGAAACAAAGACGCTGGCGAACGAAGTGTGCCGGCGCTTGGCCTGATCGAAGGGAGAAATGCGCACAAGGCGGTGAACACCAATCTCGCTGCTCAGCAGGCCGAAGGCATATTCGCCGTTGACCGCAAAGGTGGCTGACTTCAGCCCCGCTTCTTCGCCGGGCTGGTAGTCATAGAGAACCGTTTCGAATCCCTGGCGCTCGGCCCAGCGCAGATACATGCGAAGCAGCATGTCGGCCCAGTCCTGCGACTCGGTTCCCCCCGCGCCGGGGTGGATGGTCACAATTGCATTCAGCTGATCGTTTTCACCTGAGAGCAGCGTTTCGGTTTCGAGCTTGTCGACGAGTTCGCGGAGTGAGGAAATCTCACGCTGCAGTTCGGTGTCGACGGTTTCGCCTTCTTTGGCGAGTTCGAGGTAAGCCGCAATGTCATCGCCGCGGCGTTTCAGATCGGCATCGGTCGCAAGCAGATGCTCAAGCCGCTTTTTTTCGCGCATCACCTGCTGCGAACGCTGTGGATTCGACCACAGGTTCGGGTCGGCGGCTTGTTTTTCGATTTCGGCTAATTGCGGACGAAGTTTTTCCGCGTCAAAGATACTCCCGGAGTTCGGTCACTTTCTTGCTGAGTGACTCGTATCCCTGTTCCAACTCTTGATTCATGCGGATGCTTTTGCCCTCTTGTGGAGTGGGAAGCGCATGAGCAGCGCCCCTGCAGAAATTATCGCACAGAGCCATGCGAACCAATCGCCATAACGAGTGTAGACCGTGGTTACGGAAGTGAGTGCATAGGGAGCAAGTAATGCCGCCCGGTCTTTGCGGGGAAGGCGCGCGACGATTCTTCCAAGAGGATCGATCGAGGCTGTGACGCCTGTGTTCGTCACGCTCAACAGCCAGCGATCGTTCTCCACGGCGCGCATGCGGGTTTGATTCAGATGCTGCGCATAAGCGCCGCTATCGCCATACCATCCGTCGTTGGAGAGGTTCACGAAAACCTGTGCTCCGCGATCTGCGAATTGGCGTACCTCGCCCGGAAAGACGGACTCGTAGCAAACAAAAACTCCCAGCTTCGTGCCGCCCGCGTTCAGCGGTGCACGTGATGTTCCGGCTTCGAACTGCCCTACTTCTTTGGTCAACCCGCCGGCGAAGGCAAATAATTGTGGAAACGGCAGATATTCTCCAAACGGCACAAGATGCACTTTGTCGTAGCGGGCAGTCCACTCGCCGGTCGGACTGACAAGAGCGGCTGAATTGAAAACCTGTGTCGCAGGTACGCTTCTTGAAGGTGCGTTGCCAATTGCTCCGGTCACTACCCAGGTATGGGACTGGCGGGCTACGTCGCTTACCAGATTGCGGAAAAGTGGATCTCCAGTGTAGAAAGGCGCGGGCGATTCGGGCCAGACGATCAGATCTGATGCGCCCGGGCTTGAATTCTGAGTTGGAGCATTCGAGGCAGTCGCTCCTGATCCATTTGAAGAAGCGGCTTCCTTGATGCTGAGATCGGCGAGTTCCCGCAAGGTCTGTTCGAACGTGTCGCGTGTCCACGAAGCGTCGACGGGAATATTTTCCTGCACCAGCAAAGCGGTGTGATCCGCAGCAAGCGAAGGAGCATCCACCAGCCTTCCAGCCTGCAGCACCGCAGCAGCAGCCAACGAAGCCATTAATAACGTGGCGCGCTTTTTCTTCGGCACGAGAAATGCCGCCGCGAACGCGACGTTGACCAGCATGATTTCAAACGAAAGTCCGAAGACACCCGTTAACGTGGTGACGCGCGTAAGTGCAATGTTGTCGACTTGCGCCGTGCCCAGCAGATTCCACGGAAACCCGGTAACGCGGTCTCGCGCCAACTCGACCGCAACCCACAAAAAGGGCGCAGCTACCAGAGCCCGGCGGTCGTCACGGCGAGGGCCGGTGCACAAGCACAATAACAATCCGAAGAAGCCGTGATAGAGGCCAAGGTACATGCAAAACAGAACCAGAGCGAGCAAAGCCATGGGAGCGCTCAGGCCCCCATATTGGCGCATCGTGTCGTAAATCCAATAGCACGTTCCGGCATACCACAGAATTCCACACACATAGGCCTGCAGGAAGGCTTGTCCCGCGGTTGCCGCTTTAAGGTTGAGAGAGCCTTCGATCTCCAGCGCTCCTGCTCGACGAGCGCGCAGAAGCGCGACGATCAGTGGAGCGAACGCCACCCAGGAAAGAATGTACAGGCCAGGTAGAGGGAAAATGAGTACTTGCAGAAAAGCCGAGAGCAACATCAGCAACCAGGCGCTGGGGTGGATTTGCCGCACGGGGAAGGATAACAAACCAGTTCTCAGTTGCCTGTTCTCAGTTCCCGGGTTCGCAACGCGTCAGGCGTCCGCTTCTTCACGAATTCAACAATTTCCTCGGTCACATAAGGCGGAGGGCTGATACGGAATACCGGCTTGCCGGCTGCCGGCTTCAAAGAAATATTTGGCCACCGCAGGTCTCCATTTTTCTCTCGGTCGTGAAGAATCACAGCATCGGCGCGATCGAGGAACTCCTTTGCAGAGGTTTTGAAGTCTTTGGTGGCCGGATCGAGCACAGTAAGGTACAAATCAGGCCGCAGAAATTTCAACACGCTGTTCGATTCGAAAATGACGTTATGCGATTGTTCGATCCGCCGTCTCAGAGCGGGCATGGCTTCCGCCAGCCTTCCTTGCTCGGTCCGAACCCATAAGGCCCGGGTTGCCCCAGCCACCAGGAAGCGCGAGGTATCTGATTCTCCGTTGCGGTTTTTCTCCTCGGAAATGGCCCATGAATGGTCGGTGGTAGCGCAATCGCATGGCGCTCCATTCGCCGAGCAGACTCCGTGCCCGTATTGGGTGACTTTAACGGCGGTCCAATCATATTTGCCCAGAGAGGAGATCAATCCCGCGACCACGCTGGTTTTCCCCACGCTTCGCGAGTGGCCGCCGATGATAATAATTGCCACGCTTATCTCTTTTTCCCCAACCGCGCCAGAGCGGCTAACTGCTTGAGATACTGCTGCAACGGCCGCGCCGGAGTCCCCCAGAACGCCACGCCCTTGCCACGCAATATCTTGTTTGGGAGAACACCGCTCTGCCCGCCCAGCATTACTCCTTCTTCGATGCGAGCGTGCTCGGCGATGCCCACTTGTCCTCCAAGCACGACGTCGTTCTCGACCACAACGCCTCCAGAAAAGCCGGACTGGGCGGCGATCACCACATTCTCTCCGATGCGGCAGTTGTGTCCGATGTGCACTAAATTGTCGATCTTCGTTCCCCGGCCGATTCGTGTTTCAACAAGAGCGCCTCGATCGATGGTTGTGTTCGCTCCAATCTCGACGTCATCTTCGACGACCAGGCGTCCGATTTGAGGAAATTTTTCGTAATGCCCGCTTTCAACATCGCGAACGTACCCAAAGCCGTCGCTGCCCAGAACCGCCCCGGCATGCACGATCACGCGATTGCCCAGCGTCGTCTCCGGGTAGATCGTAACTCGTGGATAAAGAAGGCAACCCCGGCCAATCTTCACTCCACGGCCGATGACGCAGCCTGCGGCAACTCGAGTGCCTTCACCGATTTCGGCGTTTTCCCCGACAATCACGAGTTCGTCAATGACCGCGCCCCCTGCAACGCGAGCGGAAGCATGCACTACGGCGCTCGAGTTTATTCCGGAGTCGATCGAGTTGCGGTACCCGTCCTGCAGAAAAGCAGCAGCTCGGGCAAAAGCCAGCTTGGGGTGCTTGCTGATCAACAGGGGTTTCGTACTTGAAGTCGAAGTGAAATCTCCCGTGATCACAGCGCCTGCGTCCGATTGCAGCGCCGGTGGAAGACGCATCTCGTCAGCTACAAATACGACATCCCGCGGCGAGGCCGATTCGATGCTCGCCACGCATTCGATCTCGACACTTCCATCCCCCTGCAGACGAGCTCCAACCGCCTCGGCGATCTCTCGGAGTGAACGTTTCATGGCCGCAAAACCATGGCTCTCACTCTATAGCAGAACGCGGAGATGACGAAAGTGCTGGCCCGAGAGCGCTGATGCTCTCGAGGTCGCTGCCGCCTACAATTGGATTATGGAACGGAAAATCTTCTGGATGCTTTTTACCGTGCTCGGCCTGCTGGCCGATTTTCTGCTGCCGATCTGGTGGGGTCTGGCAGCGACGGTTCCGATCCTCTTTATTTCGTGGTGGGTGGCCTACCGAAGCGACTGGTTCTGAAAAACTGCAACTTATCTTCAGGTAGCTGAATGTTTCAATTAACCGCCAGATGACGAAGTAGTCGTGGTTGTGGTCGACTGCGTCATCGTAAATGTCCCGCCCTTGGTATCGGTACAATTCGGGCTGCCCTTAATGCTCCAGGTGCCGGTGACCGATCCATCCGTCAGGGTGCCGGTTGTCGTGGCGGTGCCAGTTAACGCGCCGTTCAAAGTCAGGGTGTTCCCGTTCGCCTGCACCTTGAAGGTGAATGTGCCGTTAACCTGAAAATTGCTGCCGTTAACATTGCTCAACGTAATCGTGCCGGACTCCGCTCCGCCATCGGCAGGAAAACAAGCATCGGACCCGGATTCAGTGGTAAGAAATTGAAAGTAGTTAATAGTCAAGGCACCGGTGTCGGTCAGATTGAAGTCGGTAATAAAACTGAATCCCGATACCGCGCCCTCACCGCCGACGATCTCGGCGCTCCAGACTCCGCCAGCCGCCGCTTGTGCTTGCTGCGCCGTCAGGTTGGTATTGTTACTGGAGCCGCAACCGCTCAGCACAAGAGCAATCAAGGGAAACGGCACAACTCGCAGCACGAGTTTTAGTAGAGTCCGCATCTGAGTAACCCAAAGTTGCCATAAACAGTTTGTGTTGCAAGACTACAGAGATGCAGTGGCTTGGGTCAATGGATGCCCACGCGCCGGCCGGCGTCGCCGCATCATCGAGAGATACCCCTGCGCGAACGCAATTAATTTTCGCGACGGCTCTTTCCGATACACGTGATAGCGAATGATCCCTTGGAGAGTATTACAACCTTTGGCGGAGGCAAAATCTTACCTTCCGCTGCAACTTCTTTCAACATTTGAGAACGCCGCAGACATATTCCCTCGAATAACGCGATGAAGGGAGTACTTTCATGGACTTGCGAGCCTGAACCCTCTCCTGAAGGCCCGTGAATTGCTAGATCAAGTTTTTTGCGCGGCGCGCTAATAATTTTTTCTGGCGCGGCCGGAAGTGTTACTCTGTCGAGTAACGTTTGGGGTCTTTTCCTCTCCCTAAAAGAATCCGCAGACTGGCTTTCGCCGGATCGATTCTGGCGCTAAATCCAATCAAAGACCATAAGCGTACTCGACATTTGCATTTTGAATCTCCACGAAAGCAGGAGGCACTGCACTTGACCGCTTCGACCAGCCATCTCATCCCGCCACATGGCGGAGAACTTATTCAACTTATCGCTCAACCGGAACGGGCCGCCGAACTGAAAGCACACTCCAAAGAATGGCCGTCATGGGACCTCACCGGACGCCAGCTTTGCGATCTTGAATTGTTGCTCAGCGGAGGATTTTCCCCACTGCGTGGATTCATGAACCGCGCTGACTATGAAGGCGTTTGCCATAACATGCGGCTTGCGGATGGAACGCTTTGGCCGGTGCCGATCACGCTCGACGTGATGGAGGAATTTGCCAAAAAACTCACTCCCGGGACAAGCAAAGTCGCCCTGCGTGACCCCGAAGGCGTGATGCTCGCGGTTCTGAACGTGGAAGAAGTTTGGCAGCCAGATCGGAAGGCGGAAGCGAAGGCGGTATTCAACAGCACCAGCGCTGCGCATCCCGGCGCCGACTATGCGATTAACAAAGCCAATCCTTGGTACGTGGGCGGAAAGCTTGAAGGATGCCAGATTCCTTCGCATTACGATTTCCGCACTTTACGGTTGACTCCAGCGGAAGTGCGGGCCGAATTTGCGCGCGAAGGCTGGCGCAAGGTCGTTGCATTCCAGACGAGAAATCCTATGCACCGCGCTCACGTGGAGCTGGCATTCCGCGCCGCCAAGCAGGTTGAAGCCAACCTGCTCATCAATCCGGTGGTCGGTATGACGAAGCCCGGCGATGTCGATTACTACACGCGCGTGCGCTGCTATCAGTTGCTGCTGCCGAAATTCCCGCAATCGACCGCGAAGCTCTCTTTGCTGCCTCTGGCTATGCGCATGGGCGGACCTCGCGAAGCAGTATGGCACGGAATCATCCGGAAAAATCATGGCTGCACGCATTTGATAGTCGGCCGCGATCACGCTGGACCGGGCAAAGACACAGACGGCAAGCCCTTCTACGGTCCTTACGAAGCGCAGGAAGTCTTCAAGAAGCACGAAGCGGATATCGGCGTGACCATGGTTCCATTCAACATGATGGTCTACCTCGAAGATCAGGATAAGTACGTTCCCGACGACGAAGTGAAGCAGGGAGACCGCGTGCTGAACATTTCCGGCACTGAACTTCGTCAGCGCCTGAACGAAGGTCGCGATATTCCGGCATGGTTCACCTATCCCGAGGTGGTGACAGAGTTGCGCCGCAGCTTCCCGCCCCGACACAAGCAAGGCTTAACGATCTTCTTCACCGGCCTCTCCGGTTCGGGCAAGTCGACGATCGCGAACGTGTTGATGACGAAGTTCCTCGAAGCCGGAGGGCGTCCGGTAACCATGCTCGACGGCGACCTGGTGCGAAAGCATCTTTCGTCCGAGCTTGGATTCTCCAAAGAACATCGCGACATTAACATCCGGCGCATTGGTTATGTGGCTTCGGAAATCACCAAAAATGGCGGCATCGCAATCTGCGCCCCGATCGCGCCCTACGATGCGACGCGCAAACATGTGCGCGAAATGATCGAGCCTTACGGGGGCTTCATCCTTGTGCACATCGCGACGTCCGTTGATGTTTGCGAACAACGCGACCGCAAAGGACTGTACGCCAAAGCACGTGCGGGAATTCTCAAGGAATTTACTGGGATCTCCGATCCTTACGAAATTCCGGCCGATGCGGAGGTCACGATCAACACCGCCGAGCTTTCGCCGGAAGAAGCGGCGCAGGAGATCATTCTGCATTTGGAAAGAGAAGGCTTTATCGGAGCTTCGCCGACGGCCTAACTCTGTTCCGGCGGCCACCGGAGCGGAAGTGAAACTGAAGCATTTGAACTATGGATCTGCTGCTCAAGAGCCTGATCGGTTTCGGGGTAGGGACTCTGATCGGAATGACCGGAGTTGGAGGCGGCGTTTTGCTGCTTCCGATCCTTATTTTCGGTTTGGGAGTGTCCCCCATGCGCGCTGTGGGTTCAGACGCGCTTTTCAACTTTCTCACCAAGATTGGGGCTAGCATTGTTCACATCCGCAAGGGGACAGTCCGAGGCAAAGTAGTTCTGGCGCTGGCCTTGGGCAGCGCTCCGGGCTCCTATTTTGGCGTAAGTTTCCTGGTTCACTTGCGGAACCAATATGGCAACGGCGTCAACCACTTCATCACCGTGGCGGTCGGAGTCCTGCTGGTTTGCATTCCCACATTCCTGTTCTTTCAAAAGAAAATCGAAGACCGGGCTGCGGCAAAACCGCCGACAATGAAGTCTTTCGCCTGGATATCGCTCATTGGCCTGGTCGCTGGATTCCTGGTCGGCATTACTTCGGTCGGTTCCGGCAGTATCGTAATGATGATGCTTCTGCTGTTCTACAGCTTTCAGCCGAAGGTCATGGTGGGTACCGACATCGTGCACGCGTTGATTCTTACTGGCGTGACCAGCCTTCTGCATTTTCGTCTGCACAATGTCGACACCACCCTCGTTGGAGCGTTGTTGATCGGGTCCGTACCGGGTGGGTTGCTCGGTTCGTACTTGAGTACGCGCGTGCCGGTTCCCTGGCTGAGGCGCATATTGTGCGCTGTATTACTGGCGACGGGCGCACGCATGTTAATGGCTTAAAAATCGCGGGGATCCTCTGCGATTCCCATCGCCGCCTCGTAGTTGATCTCGCGCCGCAGAAAGCGTCAGCACCTTGAAGCAGATTGGAGAATTATGCCGACGAACTCCTACGCTGATATCCTTGCCCGAATCCATGCAGCTATCGAGGCCTCACGAGCGGTCTTCGCACGCTTTACGCCGGGAGCAATCGAAACCGAATACAAGATCGGCCACGATCCGGTAACCGAAGCGGATCGGGCATTGGATGCAGTTTTGCGCAAGGAACTGCTTCGGGAAGGCGAGGGCTGGCTTTCGGAAGAGAGTGTCGACGATCCAATTCGCCTGGCGCGCTCCCGCGTTTGGGTAGTCGACCCGCTCGATGGCACGCGCGAGTTCGTGCAGGGTATTCCGGAGTTTTGCGTTTCGATTGGCTTTGTCGAAAACGGCCGGCCAGTTGCCGGCGGAATCCACAATCCCGCAACGAATGAAACATTTCTCGGCTCGGTTGACTCAGGGGTGACTTACAACGGCAAGCCTGCGCAAACCAGCCAACGCAAAACCCTCGACGGTGCCCTGGTGCTCGCCAGCCGCAGCGAAGTAAAGCGCGGCGAATGGAAGCCGTTCGAGAGTTCTCCGTTCAAAATCCGGGCAATGGGATCGGTCGCCTACAAACTCGCTCTGGTCGCGGCCGGGCTTGCCGATGTGACCTTCACGCTCACTCCCAAGAACGAATGGGACGTGGTGGCTGGGGCCGCGCTCGTGCTGAGCGCGGGAGGATTTGTCAGCACGCTGGAAAAGACCGATCTGTTGGCGAACCGGCGCGACCCGCTTCTCTCGGGTCTCCTCGCCTGCGGACCATTTATGAAAGATGAACTCCTCAGCCTGGTCGAACCTCATGTGCGCGTCGCCGAGCAGGGTCGTTAGCGCCCATTTGCGCGACCGAGCGGCAACTGCCACTCCGTTTTGCTGAGCTCGCCGCTCGTCGAATCGGATATTCTCGTTCCAGCGCACTTCAATTTTTCAATGAGCCGACTCTATATTTCTGGCGGACGCCAACGGCGTACGGTCTTTCGCAATCTGGAGGAATGGCAATCCTCCGAGCAAGCTCTTTTGATCGAACTTGATCCGTCGACCAACAAATCGCGAGCGTGTATCGAATATGTATCTCCGCCCGAAGCCTGCGCCAATGAACTCCCGGCAATTTTGTTTAAAGCGGCATCCCTTCATGCCAATAAGCTCTACGCCTGCACTTCCACCGAGGTGCTGATCTACGAACTCCCGGGCTTTCGACTTCTGCATTACGTTTCCTTGCCCTGCTTCAACGATCTCCACCATGTCTGTCCCACGCATCGCGGAACTCTACTGATTGCGGTGACCGGTCTTGACATGGTGGTTGAGATCACGCCCGGCGGTGAGATATTGCGGGAATGGAGCGTGCTTGGCGGCGACCCATGGCAGCGATTCTCCCGGCAAATCGACTACCGCAAAGTTGCATCGACCAAGCCGCACCAGTCGCATCCAAATCACGTTTTTGAACTCGATGGCGAAGTCTGGATTACACGTCTCGAGCAGCGCGACGCGATTTGCCTTACCTCTCCCGAACTACGCATCGACATTGCCATCCAGAGACCGCACGACGGCTACGTTTTCGGGGACAGAATCTACTTCACAACCGTCGACGGTCATATCGTGTTCGCGAACCGGAAAACGCTGCAGATCGACCGGACCATCGATCTCAACCAGATGAGCCGGCAGAATAGCCAGGTTCTGGGCTGGTGCCGGGGCGTGCTGCCGCTGGATGAGCGGCGGTTTTGGGTGGGCTTTACTCGCGTTCGTCCCACGAAATTTATCGAGAATGTGGCGTGGATCAAAAACGGTGGCACCGATCTTCACAAACCATCGCATCTGGCTCTTTACGACCTCGAACTTGGAAGATGCGAACAGGAAATCGATCTGGAACCTCACGGAATTGGTGTGGTGTTCAGCATCCTTCCAGTTCCTTCATCGGCCTGAGGCTAGAGATCGGACAGCGGGTAACCTGGGTCCAGGAACGAGAGACGCTCCTCCGCTATGATAAACACCAATTGACGCCCCCATTTCGGAAAGCGTGATAAGTTCCGCGAAGCTTTCTCAATGCGCAAACGGGAAAAAATTCAAATCATTAAGAATGTAGGTTCGAGCTGGTTTGCGCTCGGCGTCAACATCATCGTCGGTGTTTTTCTGTCACCTTTTATTCTGCACCGCCTGGGAGACGCCGCATTCGGGATATGGGTGCTGATTTTTTCACTCACCGGCTATTACGGTATCTTCGATTTCGGGGTGCGCTCCTCGATTATTCGCTACGTTTCCAAGTACACCACGACGCGTGACTTACAGGAAATCACTGGACTTCTCAACACCGCGCTGGCGACTTACAGCTGCGTCGGGCTTCTGTGCCTGGCTATTACCCTGGTGGCGTTTTTCTACGTCGACCGCATCTTTCATGTTCAATCCGGACTTCAAGGCACGGCACGCTGGCTGCTGCTGATCGTTGGCAGTTCGGTAGCTCTTGGATTCCCCTTGGGCATGTTCGGGGGAGTGCTCGAAGGCCTGCAGAAGTTCTACATCCTTAATTGGACCAACATCGCTGCCACGCTGGTCCGCGTCGTCCTGATTGTTTTTTATTTGAACCGCGGTTACGGGCTCCTGACGGTCGCGTTGATCACGGTTGGAGTGCCCATGTTGGCCTCGATTGTTCGATCGATGATCGCGTTGGGTTCGATCCCGGTGAAGTTTTCTTTCGCCGCCGTGAATCGTGATGCCTTCCGCCACATGGCGAACTATAGCGGCGTGACCTTCATGATCATCGTCGCCAGCCAGCTTCGCTTTAAGACGGATGCGGTGGTCATCGGGAAATTTCTCTCCCTGGCAGCCATTACATATTTTTATGCCGGGTCGCGCCTGGTTGACTATGCCGGGGAAGTGGTCAGCAGCCTCGCACAGATTTTCGTGCCCATGTCCAGCCAGTCGGATGCGGCTGGCAACAAGGATCGGCTGCGAAAAATCTTTATCGCCGGCAATAGGGCTTGCGCATTCACTATTTTGCCCATTTCGTTTGCTTTCGTGATTCTGGGGAAATCGATCATCGAAGTCTGGGTGGGGAGGAAGTATGTCACGCAGGGTTATCCCGTGCTGCTGGCGCTGATTTTCCCCTACACCCTGATGCTGGGGCAATCGGCTTCCTCACGGATTCTCTTCGGCATGAGTAAGCACGGCAAGTTCGCCGTCATCACGCTAATCGAGGGATCGGCCAACGTGATCTTCAGCATATTGCTGGTGGGCCGCTTTGGCATTCTGGGCGATGCATTCGGCACAGCAATTCCTTTAGCGGCTACGTACCTCGTGTTTATGCCCCGCCATATGTGTTCCAAGCTCGACATTCCGGTCTTTACCTATGTTCGCCAGGCTTATCTGCTGCCGCTCTTATTGTGCATGCCTGCGGCTGCGGCGTTGGTTGTTATGCAGCGGATCTCTGCTGCGCACACTTACCGTCAACTGATTCCGCAGTTGCTGGTTGCCGGTTCGATTTACGTGGTCTGCCTATGGTGGGCGTACACAACCAACCGCGCTCTCCACGTCGGAGATATCGGCCGACCGGCTCCCATTCCGGACTCCGAAACTGCAGCAATCACGGGCGCGCAATCCCCTCAAGACTTCTGAAGACCGAGGAACTCAACTGATTATCCACAACCTCTAGCGTCAGCGCTCGGCCGGGCCCATTTAGTCGGGCTTCGCAGATCGGTTCCGGCACAGCAATTTATGCATCCAACATCTCGTTTCTTAGGCTAAACTCCCAATTCTGGGCGGTTTAGGCCTTGTGCTTGCCGTTTTAGCAGGGATTGCGAAGTGGCGGTTCGATTCTTTTGAGCGAGAGGGATTATGCCATCGTCGGTCTGGTCCGGGCACTTAACCTTCGGTCTGATTTCCATGCCGGTGCGCTTGTTTTCCGGAGCGCGCAGTTCGGGCATTTCTTTTAACATGCTGCATCGTCCGGACAAGTCGCGCCTGAAGCAGCAATACATTTGCCAGGCGGAGGGCATTCCCGTCGAGCGCGACGATATCGTCAAAGGCTACGAGTTCCGCAAGGATGAATATATCGTTATCGAGCCGGACGAGATCAAAAAAATCGAGCCGCAGACGGCGAAAACCATGGAGATTCTGGAATTCGTGAAGGCCAGCGAGGTCGACCCGGTGTACTTCGAGTCCTCCTATTACATGCTGCCCGAGGAAGCGGGACGGCGTCCGTACGCACTGCTCACCAAAGCGCTGGAGGAGAGCGAGTATGTGGCGATTGCGAAGATCACCATGCACAACCGCGAGTACACATGTTTCTTGCGGCCATCGGAAGGCGGATTAATGCTGCACACGATGTACTACGAGGAGGAAGTGCGCAAGGTGGAAGGCTTCGGCGCGCCCGATGTCGAACTGAAAGAGGCTGAAGTCAAAGTCGCGCACCAGTTGATTGAAGCGCTGGCCGATAAATGGGATCCGAAAAAATATCATGACACCTTCCAGGATAATCTGAAGAAGCTGATCGAAGCCAAGCTCGAGGGCGGAGAAGTGGCCGCGGTCGAAAAGCCGAAGAAACTGGCTCCGGTGGTGGATTTAATGGCTGCCTTGAAACAGAGCCTTGCCCAGATGGAAGGCAAGAAAAAGCCGGCAGGCACGGAAAAGCCGGAGGCGCCAGCTACAGCGGCTGCTGCTGCCGGAAAACCCCGCCGCAAGAAATAAGCCATTCGCGTGCGATCTAATCCGGCATTGGCCGTTTGCGCTGTCCAACTCGCCTGCCAATGGGCGCATCCCACGGGTGGGAATTCTCCAAAGCAAAAACAGTCGAACGGCAGTATCGTGCCCACTCCAGTGGCGCGGTTTGTTCACAGCCGTTAGAATGTTTAATTCCTCGCAGACCATAATTTCCTTTGGGGTGCAGATGAGTTTTCAACGCGTGGGCCAGATGGCGGCCATGGTGGTTTGGATTGTGCTATGGGCGGCTTGTGGCCAAGTCTACCGTCCGGTGGTTATCCCTTGCTCGGTTGGCGGGCTACCCAATTGCCCGGTGGAAACGCCTCCGGCGCCTTCGAGTTTTCACGCCGTATTCGGCATCAGCCAGAACGCAGCGAGTTATCCTGGCGGCGCAATGCAGATCGATGTTGGCGGTGACAGTATCATTGGAGAGACTCCCAGTTCCGATGCGAGCGCCCCAAATATCGGCAACGTGCCCACGTACGCCGCCATAGTGCCCAATGACAGCCGCGTATTCATCACCAGCGCCGGGAGCCTGCAGACCGGCGGAGTTGACGTGGTTTCTTCCTTCACTCCGGCGATTCAGGCCAGCACCGGGACCGGCCTCGGTCCGGTCACGACCACCACTTTGCCCAGCTTGCCCGGGCAAAGCGCCACTATCACCGCCTTGAGCGAGGCAGGGAACGTTGTTACCGCCACGCTCGCGAATCCGCTGGTGGTAAGCCCATCCGGCACAACTCTCGTTTCGCCGGGAACAGATGTCGTTATTTCCGGGGAGATAACAGCCGGCTATAACGGCACATTCCCGATCGTAGCGATCACGCCTACGACCCTCACTTACAACGATGCGGCCACCGGATTGGCGCCGTGCAGTCCATGCACAATCGGCGGAGCGGCAGCAATTCCACCTCAGCCGGTTTTCGCCAATGCCACGCAAAACAGCACAATCTATCTGGCAAATTTCAATTCCAACTCTGTCTCGGCTTTCAATGGGAACACCAATTCCGTAACCAACAGCGCGAATGTCGGAACAAATCCGGTCGCATTGGCCCAATTGCCAAACGGTCTCAAACTCTATGTCGCGAACCAGGGAAGCAATTCTGTCAGCAGTTTGAACACGAGCGGTAGCAATATCGATCTTTCTACGAATGTGGTGACCGGTTTCACAGGAGTGACTCCCGTGTGGGTGGTGGCTCGCAGCGACAGCCAGAAGGTCTACGTGCTCACGCAGGGGGACGGGCAGTTGGTGACAATCGATACTGCCACGGATACGGTTACGAGCAGCCTGGCGGTGGGCGCCGGCGCGAATTACATCTTCTACGATCCAAACCTGAACCGGCTTTACGTGACCAATCCGACGACGAACACGGCCTATGTATTTGCCGTTTCCGGAGGGGCGAAAGACACGCCGGCCTTGTTGCAGACGATTTCGTTCCCTTTGACATCTGCGCCATGTAACGCAGGGTGCTCGGCGGTTTTGCCGATTTCAGTCACAGCTCTGGCCGACGAGACTCGATTTTACGTGGCTGGCTATCAGACTGCGGCCGCTTGTCCGGATACTTTGGCCGGCACCAATTCCGCTTGCGTCGTTCCAAGTCTCTGGGCGTTCGATGCCAACAACTTTGCCCTGGAGACAACTCTTACCTTACTGACCGATCCTCCCTTTGCGGCGGACGTGAATAGCGGCAAGTATCAATATGCGGTGCCCCCGAATCCGTCCTGCGTCCCGCCGGCCGCACCTGCTCTGTATTCGCCCGGTACAACGCGTTTCCGGGTTTTCACCACCGCCTCCGTTGATAGCACACGGGTTTACATGAGCATCTGCGATGCCGGCGTGATTGCCGTGATCAATACCACCGATAACAACGCCAACGATCCGAGCAGCGGAGGAGTTCCGGCGGATACAGTCATCACCGACCTGCCGGCGCCATTCGGAACGTGCACGCTGGCCAGTTGCAGTGGGGCCGTAAAAGTTACCGCCTTTTCGATAACCTCCAACATCGTGACATTTCACGCGGTAAATAACTTTACTGCCGGGGAGAGAGTTCTGATTTCCGGGTTGCAGAATGGAACTTCTCTGAATGGAATTCCATTCACGGTGCTTGCCACGGGATTGTCAGGGTCGCAATTTGAGTGTTATTTCACAAATCCGAACGTTGGCCTGACAGCGGATTCCGGTACCGGCACCGTAGAACCACCCTCGCAAGCTCCGATTCTGCTTTTGCCGGGGCAATAGCGAACATTCAAAAGAAACGTTCACGGAATTCGACGCGAGGCTTCCGCGGGAGAATTTCTAGCTTCGGGTGGCGACTTCTTCATCCCGCGCGTCTTCTTTCGCGGCCCTCGCGGCATAGTGCGAGTCGACGTATTCATCCAGAATCTCAATGAACTCGGCGACGATGCGGTCGCCTTTGAGCGTGGTGAACAGTCGGCCATCCACGTAAACGGGGGCTTTGGGCTCTTCGAATGTTCCTGGGAGCGAGATACCGATATTTGCGTGCTTCGACTCGCCGGGGCCGTTTACCACGCATCCCATGACGGCGAGCTTCATTTCTTCCACGCCTATGTAGCGGCCTTTCCATGCGGGCATTTGTTCGCGGAGGTAGGTCTGAATCTGCTCGGCCATCTCCTGGAAGAAGGTGCTGGTGGTGCGTCCGCAGCCTGGGCAAGCCGTGACTTGCGGGGTGAAGCTGCGAATGCCCATCGACTGAAGAATCTGCTGGGCAACGCGGACTTCTTCGGTGCGATCACCGCCAGGAGCAGGTGTGAGCGAAACGCGGATGGTATCGCCGATACCTTCCTGCAGCACGACTCCCATGGCCGCGCTGGACGCGACCACGCCTTTGGCGCCCATGCCGGCTTCGGTTAAGCCGAGATGCAGAGGATATGTGCAGCGGGCGGCTAAGGCGCGGTAGACATCGATGAGATCCTGGACGCCGCTGACTTTGGCGCTGAGAATAATCTGATCCGGACGCAATCCGAACTTCTCCGCGAGCGCAGCCGAGTTCAGCGCGCTTACGACCATCGCTTCCATCGTGACTTCGCGAGCATCTTTCGGCTCGGCGAGGCGCGAGTTGTCGTCCATCATTTTCGTGAGCAGAACTTGATCTAGCGAACCCCAGTTCACGCCGATGCGCACCGGCTTTTGATACTTCACCGCGACTTCGATCATGGTGCGGAAATTGGAATCGCCCTTTGCGCCGATGCTGGCATTGCCGGGATTGATGCGGTACTTGGCGAGATCGCGGGCGCACTCGGGATACTTGGTGAGCAGCACATGCCCGTTGTAATGGAAGTCGCCGATGATCGGCACGCGGATACCCTGCTTGTCGAGTTGCTCCACGATGTGTGGAACGGCGGCAGCAGCTTCTTCGTTATTGACCGTGACGCGAACCAGTTCGGAGCCGGCTCGAGCTAAAGCCGCGCACTGTTGCACGGTCGAAGGGATGTCTGCCGTGTCGGTGTTGGTCATCGATTGCACCACTATCGGTGCATCTGAGCCGACGCGGACGTTGCCGACAACGGCGGTTACGGTCTTTCTGCGGGGAATAATTGACATGGAACCACCATTTTAGCATTTCATTTGCTTATTTATTCCATGCCGCCGCTTCTGGTACCCTGCTACACCTATGCGCTTCTACTCCGCGTTCTTTTTCCTAATTGCAGCCGTCAGCTTCGTTTTTGGCCAAAATAACCAGCCGCTGGCCGATCGCCTCGCCGCGCAAAATGCTCTTTTCGATGAGCAATACGAAACCGACCTTCGCAACTTTCCCGAGCGTGCCACCGCATACGGCGACTATCGCTACAACGATCGACTCAACGACTACTCGCTCGAAGGCATCAAGCAGCATCACGAGACCGATGAAGCCTTCCTGAAGCGCCTGCAGGCCATCGCCACCGGCGGTTTCTCCGATCAGGACCAACTCTCGCACGATCTCATGGTGCGCCTGCTGCAGCAGCGCATCGCCGACTTCGATCTCAAAGAATACGAAATGCCGATCAACACTCAGGGAGGTCCGCACACGAACCTTGCAGATCTGCCGCTCTCGGCGCCTCTTGATTCGGTGAAGCATTACGAAGACTACATCTCGCGTCTTCACCAGATTCCGCGGGCTCTTGGCCAGACCACAGAGGTTCTGCGGACTGGAGTGAAAGATAAGTTGGTGATGGTGAGATTCCTGGCGGAAAAGATTCCCGCACAGTGTGACGGCATTGTTGCAGCCGACCCGTTTCTGCGGCCGACGAAGAAATTTCCGGCGAATATTTCTGCGGACGATCAGAAGCGCCTGACCCGGGAAATCACCGACGCAATCAATACCGACGTAATTCCCGCTTACAAAGCCTTCGCGGCATTTATTCAGACCGACTATGCTCCGCACGGCCGCACGGTTCTTGCCATTACTTCGTTCCCCGACGGCCAGAAGCGCTACGAGAACGACATCTACGGCCGCACAACCACCCACATGACCCCGGATGAGATTCATCAACTCGGCCTTCGCGAGATCGATCGCATTGAAGCTGAGATGATGGTGATCGCCAAGAAAGAGGGTTTCGCCGATCTCGCATCGTTCCGTGCCTCCCTGAAGACAAACCCCAAATACATTCCGACTTCCTCCGATCAGATCCTCGACGACTTCCGCCGTTACATCGCACAAATGGAACCGAAGCTTCCGGAGTTGTTCACGCTGCTTCCGAAGTCACCGGTGACGGTCGAAGCCATACCGGAATTTCAGGCCGCGGCCATGACTCATTATGTGACCGGCACTCCGGATGGCAAGCGTCCGGGGCGAGTGGTAGTCGCCACATCAAACTTTGCCGAGCGCTCGCTGATCGACGACGAAGCGATCGCCTACCACGAAGGCATTCCCGGCCATCACATGCAGCTCTCGGTACAGCAGCAGCTTCAGGGTCTGCCCAAGTTCCGGCTGCACGGCTTGGGATTCAACGCGTATATCGAAGGCTGGGCTTTGTATGCGGAGCAACTCGGCAAAGAGGTTGGTTTCTATCAGGATCCGGTCTCGGATTATGGACGTTTGTCGTCGGAACTGTTCCGCGCTGTGCGCCTGGTGGTGGATACCGGCATCCACTCCAAGGGATGGTCGCGCGATCAAGTAGTTGAGTTCTTTCGCAAGTCGGGCGCGGTGGATGAGCCAACCATTCAAGCCGAGACCGACCGCTACATCTCATGGCCGGCGCAGGCCCTCAGCTACAAGCTCGGGCAATTGAAGTTTCGCGAACTGCGGGAGCGGGCGCGAACGGAGTTGGGGCCGAAGTTTGATATCCGTAAATTTCACGACGAGATGCTCGACGGAGGAACGCTGCCGCTGGATATGCTGGAGGCGCGGACGGATAAGTGGATTGCTGAGCAGAAAAAGAACTAGAGTAGAGATTTTGCAGAAGTTGTGACGGGCTGATTAGAGACGATCTGATTAGAGACGATCTGATGCAATATTCGGACGATTTCTTCCACGGACGAATGCTTCGGCGGAGGGCATTCTCGACGGTCATGAGTCACCGATTTGCCAACATCTGTGTGGTAGCGATCAGCGGACTGTGGGCCGCTTCCGTGGTCGCGCAAACTCAGGGACTGGAGGGCCGCTTCTATTCCGAGAAGGAACGATACATGGTCGGTGAGCCCGTGACCTTTAACATTGAAATTAAGAACACGGGCAAGCAGAGCGTCTCTCTCCCAGCAAAAGCCTCTACGAGGTGTCTCGACACTTATGAATTCTCGGTAACCGGGTCCGGCGCAGCTTGCAGTGCAGTATGGGATTCTGCCTGTGAGGATGACGAGTCGGCACTTGCTCCCGGAGATGCAATCCACGGGCAGTGGCCGTTGGATTCCTGGTATCGATTTGAACGTGAGGGGAAGTACCAGGTGAGCGCAACTCGTCACGTGCCAGTCCGTAACGGTCGCGGAGAAATTCAGGATTTTACGTTCTCGTCCAAATTCGATGTGCTTCTGGAACCTACAGACACGGTGCGGGTGCAAGCCATCCTGCAGGATTTTGAGCGGAATCTGCATAGCAGCGATCCTGACGTTCGTCATGCTGCGCTGGATGTACTTGCGACCAGTGCGCCGGCTTTTTTTCAAGATGCTGCGTTAAGGCTTTCTCATGATGAAGATCCCTTTGTCGTCCTGCATGCGGTTGCGGCCCTTGGCCAAATTAATACGATCGAGACTCGGGCGGCATTGGCTGCTGTTATTGCTCCAGGGAAGTCGACCGCGGAATCTTCTCCTAACAGACCTGTGACTGACTATGGTGTCGTTCGCATCCGAGCGATCGAGGCTTTGGGGAGGAGTGGGGATGATAGCTATCAGAGTCTCATCGAACGCTATACCGACGATAAAAACGAATTTGTACAGTTGGCCGCGATGATCGCGATCGCACAGCTTGGAAAGACAGAGGCTGTCCCCGAATTGCACCGCTTTCTGCTCAGCTCTGATCCCGTGACCCGTAAGAATGCGGCTTACGGACTGCGGTACTCCACATCTCCCGGTGCTATCGAGGTCCTGATCGATGGGATTCCCGATAAGAATTCGGATGTGCAGGAAAGAGTGCTCACGAGCTTAAAGGAGATTACGGGACAATCGTTCGGAAACAGCGCCGCAGATACGACGTCCGCGCAGAAATTAAAGAACGAGTGGCTACTCTGGTGGGCAGCGCACAAAGAGACATTTGTTATACCCGAACTCAAGTTTCTCTGCGAAATGAAATAGTGCCCGTCACGACTCGAACAGTCAAAGTCCCGATTACAGTTGAAATTGCGGCCGAATTGGACGATGGCGGCTACCCTGCACGAGCACGACGCGGCTACGGCAGCCGGTCCATCAGCCCTGGCAGCGTCTTCATCAGGTCGTTATAGATCACCATTACCGCGAACAAAACCAGGAAAACGAACGCCGCCTGGTAGACGCGCTCTTTGATTCGCAGGCTGACGTCGCGACGCATGAGGCCTTCAATCAAAAGAAAGAGAATCACGCCGCCGTCCAGAATTGGAATCGGCAACAGGTTGAAGATGCCAAGGTTCAGGCTGATCCCAGCGGTCAGTTCCATCAGCGGGGTCCAGCCTTTCTGTTGCGCCGCATAGCCGGCATCCTGCGCGATGCCAATCGGGCCGGAAACGGCGCGCAGCGAGACTTTACGCTGCACGATCTTCTTGGCCAGTTCAAGAATCAGGACGGAATATTTCTTGTTCTGGTCCAGCGAAAGGCTCAAGGCCTGAGCAAACGGCAAAGTAGTAACCTTGGTTTCGCTCTTGTTCAGGAAGCCCAGGCGGTAACGTTGCTCCTTCGGGTCTTCGGTCTTCGAAAGCACGGGCTTTACCTGCAAACTCAAGGTCTGACCGCCGCGCAGCACGGTGAGGCTAACGGGTGCATCCTTCGTCTGCTGAAGCCGCTCGATCATGCTTTCGATCGAGACCAGCGTTTGGCCGTTCATGGCGACGATTCTGTCGTCTTCTTTGAGTCCGACCTCGGCAGCCGGCGTGTCGGCCTCAACGTGGCCGACAATGACCGGTTCCTGCGGATACCAACCTGCCGAACCCACCTCTGAAGTGGTGACCGACTGCGGAACTACGGTTTTCTGGAGAAGTTCATTGCCGCGTTCAATCGTGATGTTCAGCGGCTGATTGGGGCTCAACCACACTCGGGGCTGCAACTGCTCCCAAGTAGGGTTCTCAATTCCATCGACCTTCACAATGCGGTCGCCGGGCAGCAAGCCCGCCTTGGCCGCCGGCGAATCGTGCTTGATCCCTTCGATGACCGCGGGCTGGTCGAGAAAAACTGGATACTCGTAGTGCACCATGTAAACCACAGTGAGCAGAAAAATCGCCAGCAGAATGTTCATCGCTGGCCCAGCGATGGCGATCAGAAACCGATGCCAGCGGGGATGCGACATGAATTCGCCCGGATCGCCGGTGCGCTCATCCATCGGGTTTTCGCCACTCATCTTTACGTAACCGCCGAGAGGGATGGCGTTAATCCGATAGTCGGTCTCACCGCGGCGGATGCCAAACAGCCGTTTGCCAAACCCAATAGCGAACTGCTCGACGCGTACCCCCAGCAGCTTGGCCACGGCATAGTGGCCAAATTCATGGATCAGGATCATGAAACCGAGAACGACCGCGACCGAAACGATGGAAATTACAATGTCAGACATAAAAGGAAATACGAACAGCTCCCCCAATTAGATTCAATTAGATCACCGATGTTGCGCGGAATGGAATACTTTCTTTGATAGTTGCAATCCGCTCCTGGGAATATCGGCGCGCATCGGCATCCGCTTCAAGCACTTGGGCGATCGATGCCAACTTTCCCGAATCAGATGCTGAAACAGCGTCCTCGATGATCCTCGGAATATCGTTAAAGCCGATGCGGCCTTCGAGAAACGCAGCGACCGCAACCTCGTCCGCAGCGTTCAGAGCCACGGTCTTCGCCCCTCCCGCCTCCGCAGCCTCATACGCCAACCTCAGACAAGGGAATTTATTCATGTCAGGAGGGGTGAAGTCCAGATGACGCAAGTTACTCACGGGAAACCGCATATCCGACTGAATCCGATCGGGATATGTTAGGGCGTAGAGAATCGGCAGGCGCATATCCGTCACGGAAAACTGTGCCAGGATGCTGCCATCGACGAACTCGACCATCGAATGAATAGTCGATTGCGGATGGACGATGACTTCCACTTTCGCGGGGGGCATGCGAAATAATCTGCATGCCTCGATCACCTCGAAACCCTTGTTCATCAATGTGGCTGAGTCGATGGTGATGCGCCTGCCCATTTTCCAGGTTGGATGGTTGAGAGCTTGCTGCACCGTGATCGAGGCGAACTCCGAAGCTGGAGTGTTCAGGAATGGCCCGCCCGATGCCGTCAGCCAGATGCGCTCAACTTCCTCCATTCGTCCAGCACGCAGGCACTGGTGCACGGCATTGTGTTCGCTGTCGATTGGGAGTAAGGGGTTTCCCTGTTTTCGGGCTTCGGCAGTAATCAATTCGCCGGCAGCGACGAGGCATTCTTTATTCGCCACGCCGACGGTCTTTCCTGCTTTTACGGCTTCGTAAGTCGCTTCGAGTCCGGCAACCCCCACAATGGCACTAACCACAAAATCGACGTCCTGTCGCGTTGCGACGTCGACGAGACCCGCCGGCCCGTACACCACCTCGACATTGTTGATTCCTGCGGCCTTAATACGTGAGCGCAGGATATCGGCATTCTCCTCCGACGATATCGACATCACGCGCGGGCGCCAGCATTGAATTTGCTCGAAAGCCGCTTCGAGGTTGTTGCCCGCGACCAGGGCTACGATCTGAAATCGATCAGGATAGGATTCGGCTACACTAAGCGCGCTGCGACCGATCGATCCTGTGGAGCCCAGAATGGCAATGCGCTTCATGCGTTTGGAGAAAAGCAGCCGCGTCGCAGGCAAACTCACATTTTACCTGTTACCACGGGCGCGCGGGTGGGAAGAATGCTGAGGCGTAAAGCCATAAGACAGGGGCGGCGAAGAGCAAAGCATCGATGCGGTCCAGCATTCCTCCGTGGCCGGGAAGAATCGTGCCCGAATCTTTCGCGCCCGCACCGCGCTTAATCAAAGATTCCACCAGATCGCCGAGTTGTGCTGCGGCGTTCACGGCAATCGTCAACAGGATAATCGGCCAGAAGTCGGGCTTTTCCAGGCCGAATAATCCGTCGCGGCGCTCGATCATGCTGGTGCGCAGAAGAAACGAGCTTATGGGCAGCGCGTAGGTGAATAGGGCGATGCCGACGGTCAGGCTTGCGGCGAGCGAGGCGGCGGCGCCTTCCCAGGTTTTTTTCGGGCTGATACGCTGAGCCATTAAATGTCGCCCCAGAGAGCGGCCTACGAAATAGGCGAAGATGTCTCCCGCCCACACCACCAGCAGCAGATAGAGAAGCCAGAAAGCACCTGCGACTTGCTGGCGAAGTTGCACCAGCATCGCCATGGGAACAGCAATATAAACAAACGCGAACACCGACGTAGCTGCCGCAGGATACGCTTCCGCCATTTCCCTGCGCCGCATGGCGATGCTCAAAAAGAGAAACGGAGCGATCGCGCAAGCAAAGCCAAGGCCCAACACAAACTTCAGCGCAGATATCTGCGGCGTTTCTGAAAAAGAGGAAGCGGCGAGCAAAACAAACCACAGCGCCACGAAAGCGTAGGTTTGCGGGCGAAATGGTCGTATTCCGTAAGATTCCGTCAGCTTGAGAAATTCGTGGAGTGTAACCAGCGTGACGATGGCAGCTACTGCAACCAAAACTATTACGGGGGCGCGCAGTATTAGCACCAGCACAATTGGAATGAGGGTGACGGCGGTCGCGAGGCGCTTCAGCAAGGCAGGAAGGCCCCGGAGACGTGGGTTTCAGTGACGGTGAGCGAGCTTGGCGTCATGATCTTGTGAGTGGTTCGAGTTTGTTCCTGAGTCGGTCCCTGGCTTGATAGGAGTGGAGTGGTGCGCGCTTTGTGCAGTGACGTTTGTGTCGTTATGGTTAAGCCCGCCGTAACGGCGCTCGCGCTTCTGGTATTCAGCGAGGGCCTCGAGCAGGTGAACGCCGCGGAAATCAGGCCACAACGTTGGCGTCACATAAATTTCCGCATAGGCCAATTGCCACAATAAAAAATTACTCAGCCGCATTTCTCCAGAAGTTCGCACAACCAAATCCGGATCCGGCAAATGACTCGTGTAAAGATGCTCGGCGACGCTCTCCTCGCTAATCTGGAGGTGCTCGAGGCCCCCATTTCGCGATGCCGCTTTGACCAGTGAGCGGAATGCGTCAACGATTTCGCTGCGTGCGCTGTAGTTCAGGGCAAGCGTCAGAACGGTGCCGCTATTTCTGGCCGTGTTCTGCCGCGCCCACTCCATGCGCTCCTGTACGTCTTTTGGCAGTTCCTGCTGGCGTCCAATATATTCGAGCCGAATATTGTTGCTGTTAAGCGTAGGCAGTTCTGCTTTTAGATAGCGGCTGAGCAGGCGCATGAGAAAGTCGACTTCGCTCCTGGGGCGCTTCTTCCAGTTTTCCTCGGAGAAGGCGTAGAGCGTAATCGCATGAATGCCGATGCGCGCGGCGGTTTCGACCGTCGAGCGGACAGCAGCTACTCCGGCGCGATGCCCGGCCACGCGCGGCATATGGCGCCGTTTTGCCCAGCGCCCGTTGCCGTCCATGATGATCGCGATGTGTCGAGGGAGCCGCTCTGGATCGAGCTTGCGGTAAACTTCGCTTTCCTTATGATCCAGCCCGGCGGGAACCTTTGCCTGCAAGGCGATAGCCCCTTCCGAACCTGAAGCTACCACAGCGGCGAAGCGGGTTGCAATGCGCGCGGTGCAGGATCCGCCCTTTCTATTTCGCTTCTTCGGGAATGATCATTAGCTCCAGCTTTTCCGTCCGCCGCAATACGATTAGCGAGCCCCCCAGTCCGACGCGCACGTCTGTCAGCAGTCGGTGCAGGTCATCCACGCCTGCCACCGGCTTACCCTCCAGAGCGACAATGATGTCGCCATCGCGCAACCCCGCCCGCTTCGCTGGACTATTCTCTTCGACCAACAACACCATCGCTCCGGATTCCTTCGGCAGATCATAAAAGCGCACCACGCGCCGGTGTACCGGCACAGTTTGCGCGGACACTCCGATGTAGCTGCGGCGGATTCGACCATCCCGCAGCAACCGGCTGGCTACGAATTTCGCGGTATTGATGCCGATCGCGAAACAAATTCCTTGCGCGGGCAGAATGGTCGCGGTGTTTACGCCAACGACGCGCCCTGCAGAATCAACCAGCGGCCCGCCGGAGTTGCCCGGGTTCAGCGCAGCATCGGTCTGGATGACGTCGTCGATCAGGCGCCCGGAATATGAGCGCAGGGAACGCCCCAGTGCGCTTACGACCCCGGCGGTCACGGTTGACTGAAATCCGTAGGGATTGCCGATCGCGACTACCAGTTGCCCCACGCGGAGCTGCTGCGAGTCGCCGAGAGCAGCCGCGGTAACGTTCGGCTCGTCTACCCGAATTACAGCGAGATCGCTCGCGGGATCGTCTCCGATGGCAGTGGCGGGCATATGACGACCATCTGCGAAAGTTACACCGATTCGACTCGCATCGTGCACCACATGACTGTTTGTGAGAATGAGGCCGTCCGGAGTGAATACAAAGCCGGAACCGCCGCCCCGGCGCTCGCGGGATTCACCCGAGGGCGTGCGGCCGTCAGACTGATGAACCTCGATATTGACCACCGATGGGCTGATCTGCTCGACCGCGTTGACGACGGCGCGGGAGTAGGCGTCGAGAAGGGGAGCATCCGGGTTGCTCGAGCTGGCGATCACCGGAGTGTCACGGAGAGCACCATCCGCCGCGAATTCCGATCCAATCGGCGATGCCGAACTTATTGTGAAGGCAGAAAGAACTTTTCCAACCTCTTCCAGGTTCATGTGTGGATAGATGTTGGTCGATGTAACGGGGATTCAGTGGGGGTATCTGCCGCTTTTGCCGCTAAAGTGCCGGATCGCGAAGGCTAGGTTCCGGTGCCGAGGAGTTCGATCACTTGCGGCTTGGATGAAGCGCTGTCGACGATGCTGATGGTGCCCTGCACCGCGCCCTTTTTCGTTGGAGAGAACGTGGCGCTGATGGTGCACTTCGCGCCAGACGCCACGCTCGACCCGCAGGTTGAGGTTACGGCGAACCCGGTGCTGGCCTTCATCGACTTGATTTTCAGCTCGGCCGTGCCGGTGTTGGTAAGGGTGACGGTTTGCGCCTTGCTCATGGTGCCTATTGACTGGGTCTTGAAGTTCAAAGGAGTGGTCGGTGAGAAGCTGACCACGCCCGTGTTAAGCAAAATCGTTATGTAGCCGGGATTGCCGCCCTCGCCTACGATGTCAAGCTTCCCGTCTCCGTTGAAGTCCCCCGTCGCGAGGTAACCGACTTCCGCCGGATACATTACTGGTGCTTGCAGTGTCCCATCGCCGTTGCTCGCGAGCACGCTTATTCCCGCCTCAGACGGAAACTGGAAATAGGACACCGCAACATCGTCTCTGCCGTTCCCGGTAAAGTCGCCTGCGGTTACCCCGCCGGGAAAAGAAATGTTGTAGTAGACGGATTGTCCAAACCTTCCGTTGCCTTCCCCGAGCAGGACGTTCAGGCTGCTGTCCTCCTCGCTAACCTCGGCAAGGTCAAGCCTCCTACGACTGGCGGTGAAATATCCCGACGCGAGTGACTGGGGAACTGGCGAGACAGAGTACCGGCCGTCGGCGGTGAATGTTCCGTCGCCGTTTCCCAGTAGAATCGCGACCTCAAAATTAGGAAAAGCCTCGCCCGCGGTCGCGATATCCAACAGGCCGTCGTCATTAAAATCGCCGGGAGTAAGTTCGTATGCCGTTAGTCCGTGGGGCAGTGGCGTTGTGATGGGCGCTCCAAAGGTTCCATCGCCGTTGCCAGGAAGGATCTCGAGGCAGCTGCAATTGGTTCCGCTGACGCTCTCTCCCTCGATCGCGGCTATGTCCAAAATCCCATCGCCGGTGAAGTCCCCTAGAGCGACCATGTACGACTCAGCGGTTGTCGGGTACCCCACTGCTGGCTCGAAGGTCCCGTCACCGTTGCCGAGCAGCACCCAGACGTTGTCGTTCAATTTATCGTTGACGACGAGGTCGAGCACTCCGTTGTTCCTTAGGCTTGCGGTCGCACCGTAAAGCGGGAAAATTCCGGCGATGTAGTTTGCTCCGGAGTGAAACGTTCCATCGCCTTTTCCGAGGAGTATCTGAATTTCTCCCGTGGTCGGAGTATTGTTCACTTCGGCCAGATCGGGGACGCCGTCGCCATTGAAATCGCCGACAACGACGGTGACCCCGTCAGCCGCGAGGATGCTTGATCGCGTCTCGAATTGGGCTGGGGCCGGCATACCGAGGGCTGCGATCCACGCCGCCAGGACAACTGATGTACGGACTATGCGCCGGAACATAACGCCTCCGAAGGGGCAGCGCATAATGTTAGCACCGACTCCCGCGCTGCTCAATGCCATTTGCGCCGCAGCGGCTAGCCATTTCAAGGTGCAATACAGCACGCTACCCGCCCCCTGGGCCTGGGGTTGGAACACAGGGGATTAACGCGGTAGGGCCGAAAGTGTGTTATCGTCCTTGTCGCGAAGGGCCAATCACAGCCTAGGAGGGACTCTCATGTCCGGAAAATTGGCGGGAGTAGTTGTGTGCCTGCTCGCGGGTGCCGCCGTCGCGTTGCTCTGTCTGCCTCATGCCGAAGCACAGGCATTGCCACTTGGACAGGTTTCAGGCGTTACGAACACGGCTTGCCCGCTTCTGCAGAAGGGCTTCGACCTTAACTCGAGCACCCAGTGCTTTACCGCACAAGTGATCAATTGCCCAAATGCAGATAACCTGTCATTCGCCTACGCGGTCACGCCGCCTGCTCAGGGAACACAGCTGTTGGGGACGATCGTGCTTCTCACAGGGGATGGTGGCACCTATGCCAGCACGCAGGCCTTCGCGATGTATTATTGGCCGTACTACCTGAGCATCGGCTATCAAGTGGTAGAGGTCGCCTGGGGGTCAGGAGCCCAAAGGAATGGAACCGCGTGGGAGATTGCAAATTCCAATCCAGATAGCTCGAACAATGCCAATATCCTCAACGCGGCATGCCGGCCCGCGACGTTCTTAAGCTACGTGAGAAACGGCGGCACGATCTGGAGCGCGGGCACGGGGATGTGCGTCCACGCCAACAGCGGCGGTGCCGGCGCGGCGGCTTACACGCTCACCTAGTATAACGGCGGATCCTTCTTGGACCGGGTCTTGTTGGAGAACGGACCAGTGTTCAGCGATATCAATCGCGGATGCGTTGTGCCCAACGGACAGTACACCTTTATTTGTAACGGCAACCAAGGCAACGGGTGCAGCAACTGGCCAGTTCAACGTGAAGACCCACCCGGCTACTCCTTGGAATACGTTCCCGGCGACGCGAGCTTTGTAGACCAGTGGACGGGAAATGCCGCTACCAACCCGACGGCGCCCTGCGCAGGCAGTAATCCCACAAACTATTCCTCCGGTGTTAACGGATGGACAGCGCAGAGCATCGTTGTCGGGTCTAGCCCTGGCTATGCTCCGACCTTCAACTACCCGAGCACGGGGATATCGTCTTTTCTGTGCCAGAGCGTTTCCAAGCTGGGGGCGCAGATTAACAACTCTGAATCGGAGGCAGGATTGTACTACGCTCAGTTCACCCAGCAATCCCAGACTGGCAACTACCTCCTGGTCAATGCCGTGGTGTGCACTTACAGCGAGGACGTCGAGGAGGGCACTACAGCCTACGGTGGCGTGAGTTACAACGGGCAGACTTGCACAACACAAGGCGGACAGCAGGTCTGCAACAACGCCTATCAGGCGCTGGAGGTAGACATGGCCAGTCCCTCCGTGCAACAGGCGCAGAGTTGGAAGACGGCCTGCTATGCCTTCAGGAGAAACTAAAGCGTCTGTCCTTCATGGGAGCCTGGCACAATAAAGCGCGCACGGACGGTCGCCGAAAACTAACGCAAGAAAGCCGGGACCAAAGACTTGGTCCCGGCATGCAGTTGGCGTGTTGCCCGGATAAATTTGGATGCTCGCCTCGCGCTTTATGCTTCGACGCAAAGCGTCGAAGCGCGCGGTGGCCCGCCCAGATCCTTCGCTTGGCAAAGAGCGCCTCGGTCAGGATGACAAAAACCTACGCCGTCCTTCGTGGCCTTACAGTCAGGTCGCGCACCTGGGTCAGAATGCTCGACATCTGCATCCCGTTCAGCTGCGAAACGAAAGGCAGAATTTCGGCGATGAACTGATCTTTCATCAGTTCGCTGACTTCTTCCTGGCGGCTCTTTTCGCCGCCGCTGAGCAGTTCCGGCACGGTTACCTCCAGTGCTCGCGCCAGCCGCTCCAGTGACGACAGCGTGGGCGTGGCTTTCTCGTTTTCGATTTTTGAGACGTAGGTGCGGGGCACGGCCATGCGCCCGGCGAGCTGACGCTGGCTCAGTCCGTTGCGCAGGCGCAGCGAGCGGATCGACGTTGCCAGGTTGAGATGCCCGCGGCCCGTCCCGGGTATCGGCATCATCACCGGAGGCGCCATGACTACCGGCTCAGGCTCGGGTTCCTCATCGAGCGACGAGTGGCAGCGGCGGCAGTTATTGTTGACGGTGCGGAATTGAACCAACAGGCAGTGATCGCAACGTACGACTTCCCTAGAATCGACCGGGGCAAGAGTCGTGGCCATCGGGTTGTGGGAGTGCCAGAGCGGGCTCTCCGTACTATCAGCAGAACCTATAAACCTGGGGGAGAGGTTCAGCTTGCAGGACAATCTGCGGTACAAGGCCTGTGGAAGTCAAGCTGAAAATATTCCCCGCGATCAATTCCTCGCGATGAAACTTGAAGTCGCGCCGTAAAAAGCGGCATGCCTGCTGTGCGGAAACACGATTCCGCTGTCGAGCATCGAGCTGTTAACTAGACAGGTTCCTCGGCTCAGCCAGCCTGCTCCCGTTCATCGCACGACCACGGCTCGCTTGCGTTCCTGGTCATCGCTACGGGACCGATACCTTAACGGACGCGGTTTTGCTGCTCTCCTCACCGTAGGTGTTGACGGTTGTGGCCGAGTAATAGTACGTGCTGCCATTGGAAACGGAAGAATCGTCGTAATCGGTTGCGGCGATCAGGCCCGCATTGATTTTGGTCCACTTCACACCATCGGGGCCGCGATAAACGTTGTATCCTGCAACATCCTTCGATGTGGAAGCATTCCATTTCAGGCTCACCACGTGTTCCGCCGAAGCCTGAACCGTGAGAGCGTACGACTTTTTGGCAACATGTTCGCCGCAATCGGTCACCGAGGCAGTGAAAGAGTACGATCCCGACTTACTTGGAGTTCCGTCAAGGTCGAGATCGAGCGAGTTGGCGGAGGCCTTGGCAGTGATCCCGTTGGGAAGCTTTCCCGAAGAGATGGACCACTTGTAGGGAGTGCAACCACCCGAAGCTTTCACAGCCGCAGAGTAAGCTGTATCAACGGTGCCGTTGGGCACCGACGTGGTATTGATCTCGATCGCAGAAGCCACACAGTTGCAAACAGCCAATAGAAGAAAAAAGAAAACGAAGAGAAGGCTGGATTTCATTTATCGATTGTCTGCGAGAGCTATGACTTCGGGCAGGTTTGAGAAGTTTGGGAACCCTGGAGTTAGGGGATTCGCCTTAGACTGGAGTAGCAATTTTCCAGCGGGTAGTGTTGAAATCACCCGCCGGAACTGCGATCAAACGAGCCGGTCTAACACGAGTTCGGCCAGAGTTATTCTCAAGGAGAGGTATCTTAAGAAGCATGTCTACGATTTCGCGTGAAGCAGCATGGAAATTGCTCACCGAGTTCACTGAATCGGAAAGTCTGCGCAAGCATGCGCTGGCGGTGGAGGCGTGCATGAAGGCATGCGCAGGAAGATTTGGGGGATCGTCGGCGAGTCAGGCGCGGGAACTGGGGATATCTGAGGAAGAGTTGTGGGCGGTGGTTGGACTGATTCATGACTTCGACTACGAAAAATATCCCAGCCTGGAAGATCATCCCTACAAGGGGAATGGAATTCTCGAAGAACGCGGCTGGCCGGAGGTCATTCGCCGCGCCATAATGTCGCACGCCGAATATACCGGCGTGACGCGCGACACTCCGATGGAGAAAGCTCTCTTCGCCTGCGACGAACTTGCCGGATTCATCACTGCCGTAGCTCTGATCAAGCCCAGCAAATCTCTGGCCGAAGTTGACGTGAAGTCGGTGCGAAAAAGGATGAAGGACAAAGCGTTCGCTAGGAAGGTGAATCGGGAAGACATTGTTACCGGCGCGGCGGCTCTGGGTGTGGATCTGGATGAACACATTGGGTTTTGCATTGAGGCGATGAAACCGATTGCCGCTGGGTTGGCATTGGACGGAAGCGCAGGGAAGGCGAACTGAGCGCTCAGCGCAGCGCTTCTGCGATCTTTCCGGTGCTGATCAACTCCGCAATCATCGCGAAGTCGTTGTACATGACGCGATCCTTATCCACGGTCGGGCATACCGAACGAATCGCCGCGTGCGCCGCCTGACCACGCTTGGAAGATTTCAGCGGAGCCAGGAAGTCGATTGCCTGCGCTACGGCCATCGCCTCAATCGCCAGCACATTGCGCGTGTTTTCGACGATGCGCTTCAGCTTGTTCGCCGCCGTCATGCCCATCGAGACATAGTCTTCTTTGTTGCCCGAGGTTGTGATCGAATCCACCGATGCGGGATGGGCGAGCACTTTGTTCTCGCTGGCCAATGCCGCAGCCGCTACCTGAGCCATCATGAAACCGGAGTTCAGTCCCGCGCCCTGCGCAAGAAACGGTGGTAATCCCTCGCTCAGCGCCGGATTAACCAGCCGCTCGATGCGACGCTCGCTGATGCCGGCTAACGCGCTCAAGGCGATGCCCAGAAAATCCAGGGCGAAAGCAAGCGGCTGGCCGTGAAAATTTCCTCCCGAGATCACGTCGTCGCCGGAATCGGAAGATCTGGCCACAAACACCAGCGGATTATCCACGGCCGAATTGCATTCAACCTCGAACACCGCGCGGCAATGCGCCAGCGTATCGCGCACCGCGCCATGCACCTGCGGAATGCAACGCAGAGAGTATGCATCCTGCACCCGGCCGCAGCTTCGATGCGACTCGCGAATCTGGCTGCCATCGAGCATCTTGCGGAGATTTGCGGCCGATTTCATCTGCCCCGCGTGAGGGCGCGCTTTGTGAATGCGTTCGTCGAAGGCCGCGTCAGTGCCCTTGAGCGCATCGCAGCTCAGGCCTCCGAGCACATCGGCGGAATCGGCCAGGATTTCCGCCGCAAGCAGCGCCAAAGTTCCGACCGCCAGCATAGCCTGCGTTCCATTAATCAGCGAGATGCTTTCCTTGGCTTCCAGCACCAGCGGTTTGACCTGCCCTCGCTTCAGCGCGTCGGCAGAGGCAACACGCGTGCCGGTCGATTCGATGCACTCACCCTCGCCGATCATGGCCAGCGCCAGGTGGGCGAGAGGAGCGAGGTCGCCGCTGGCGCCCACGCTGCCTTGCGAAGGAACGAAGGGCGTGACTCCGCGGTTCAGCATTTCGCATAAAGTATCGATTACGGTCGCACGAACGCCCGAGAAACCTTTTGCCAGTGAATTGGCACGCAAAAGCATCATGGCGCGCACTTCCGGCGCAGAAAGCGGTTCTCCGATGCCAGCCGCGTGTGAGCGCACCAGATTGATCTGCAGTTCGCGAATCTGGTCGCCCGCAATGCGTACATCGCTCAGCTTCCCGACGCCTGTCGTAATCGCATACGCCAGCTTGTTTGCGGCGACAATATCGTCAACTACAGCGCGCGCTTTATTTACACCGGCGCGCGCGTCCGCTGCTAAGAGTACGGCGCGCCGCTCTACCGCGACTTCGCGCACGGCTTCCAGAGTGAGATCATTGCCGCTGATGTGAAGAGCGTTCAAGATTGGTTTCCCGTTAATCAGCTTCCCCCGTCCACGGGAGACCGTGGCGCTTTTCCCAGGGCGGCTCGAAATGTGTCCAGATATTTTTCTGCCAGCACAGCAATTTTCATGTTGGGATCGGTGACGATATGCGTGGTATCGCCTTCGGCGATCAACGTGCCATCCTCGGCTCGCAGCAATTCATATCCAAAGTGAATCACCGACTCTCTCACATTCAACAATCGCGTACGCACGAGGATCTCGTCATCGTAGCGCGCCGGAGCGCGGTAGCGGCACTTTGCCTCGACTACTGCGACGTAGCATCCGTCCTGCTTTTCCATGTCACGGTAGGAAAAGCCCAGTTGCCGCATAAGCTCGACGCGTCCGATCTCAAACCAAATGAAGTGGTTCGCATGATAAACAACTCCCATCTGATCGGTCTCGGCATAGCGCACGCGCAGCCGGGTCTCATTTACGACCGGTTGATGCTGCGAAGTCATTTTCCGCTCCACACCGGCTTGCGTTTTTCGAGGAACGACGTAATCCCCTCGCGAAAATCGGCGGTGGTGCGCACCGCCGCATTTTCTCTTACTGCCGATGCGATCTGCACATCCAGCTCGGCACGAGCATGTTCGTTTAATAATTTCTTGGTCGCGCGCAACGAGGATGGGCTATTTTCCATCAACTGCGCCGCCAAGGCGCGGGCGCGAGCCATCAGGTTTTGCGGCTCCGTGATCTCGTTGACCAATCCCATGCGCGCCGCTTCTTCAGCACCAATGATTCTTCCAGTCAGCAGAAGATCGCGCGCATATTTTTCTCCGGTCTGCCGTAACAAGAACGTGGAAACAATTGCCGGTACAAAGCCGATCCGCACCTCGGTATACCCGAATTTGGCTTCTGGCACGGCTAACGTGAAATCGCATAACAGAGCCAGCCCGGTACCCCCCGCGATGGCAGGCCCATTCACCGCTGCAATCGTGACCTTGGGAAATTCATACAGCGAGCGGAAGAGACGAACCATAGTCTCGGAATCGTGAAGGTTCTGCTGGGGCGTTCGGCCGAGCAATGATTTCAGGTTTTCCAGATCCATGCCCGAGCAAAAGGCCTTGCCCGCCCCGGTCAAGATAAGCACGAGCGCGCCGGATTTCTCCACTTCCTCGAGTGCTTGCAAAAGATCGTCAATCAATTCGAAGCTGATCGCGTTGCGCTTCTCGGGACGGTTTAGCGTGATCGTGGCGACGCCAGAGTCGAGCGCGATTTCGAGAGTTTTGTAGTTCATAAGCGCTAACTTGCTGCCGCAGCGTGAGTGTATCGGGCTTCGATTTCGTTGGTTGCTTTCAACAGAGCGTCAAGCGATTTCAACGGCGGCAACGCAGCGCCGCGCTCCTTTAAAACGGAAATGAGGGTTTCAGTCGAGATGTTCCCGACTAGCGCGTCCTGGGCGAAGGGGCAGCCCCCCAATCCGCCTAAGGCCGAATCAAAGCGGCGGCAATCCGCGTCATAAGCCGCCAGAATCTTTGCCGCTGCCTGCTCCGGGCGGCTATGCAGATGCACCCCGACCTCCAGATAATCGTATTGTGAAATTACCCGGCCCAGGAGTTCACCGATCTGTTGCGGCGTCGCCATGCCAACGGTATCCGCAAGAGAAATCGTGTGAATTTCCTCGGACTCAAGCAGGCTGACGGCTTCAGCTACTTCCTCGATGCTCCACAAGTCGCCGTAGGGGTTCCCAAATGCCATCGATATGTAGACGACCAGATCGAGTCCTGCATCGTCGGCTTTTTTCTGGATCTTCTCCAATTCGTCGAGGGCCTCTTCGGCAGATTGATTTTGATTCTTGCGCAGAAAAGTCTCCGATATCGAATAAGGAAAGCCGAGAGTCCTCACCGCTTGTGTCTCGATAGCACGCTGGGCGCCCTTCTCGTTGACCACGATCCCGATAAGCTCTACGTCATCCGGCGGATCGAGTTCTTTCAGCACTTCTTCCGAATCAGCCATCTGCGGCACCGCCTTCGGCGAAACAAACGAGACAGCATCAATGTGTTTGAAGCCCGCACTAATGAGCGCTTGCAGATAAGCGCGTTTGATGTCGGGCGGAATCTGGCCCTTCAGCCCTTGCCAGGCATCGCGCGGACATTCGATCAGTTTGACGATCTCAGTCATTCGAAGATCACGGGCACTGAGTAATGGGGAAATTCAGTGACTGCGTAATCCCAGTATCACCAGTACTCCGCACCCTAAATTGTTAATAGTCTTAAATCACTCAGCTACTAAAATTACACAACTACTCGATGCTTACGTTTGCAGCACTCCAACTTTGAACTCAGCCACATCCGGGTTCAGGGCCGCCGCTTCCAGCGCCTGAGTGATGGCATCCCGTGTCTCGATCGGATCAATGATTTTGTCGATCCACAACCTGGCGGCGCCGTATCGCGGGTCGCTCTGTTCGTCGTAAGTGCGCTTTACCGAGTCGTAGAGTTCTTTCTTTTCTTCATCGCTCAACTTCTTGCCGCCACGCTCTAATTGCTTCACTTTGATTTCAACCAGGGTTCCTGCCGCCGATTCCCCGCTCATCACAGCGTAGCGGGCGGTTGGCCACGCGAATACGAACCGTGGATCATATGCTTTGCCGCACATGGCGTAGTGTCCAGCCCCGAACGAGCCGCCTACGATCACCGTGATTTTCGGCACGACGGAATTCGACACGGCATTTACCATCTTCGCACCAGCTTTGATGATGCCGCTCCACTCCGCGTCGCGCCCAACCATGAATCCGTTCACATCCTGGATGAAAACCAGCGGAATCAGGTTCTGATTGCAGTCCATGATGAAACGCGCGGCTTTTTCGGCGGACTCGGTATAGATGACCCCCCCGAACTCGACGCGCTTGTGACCTTCATGGTCGGTTTGTTGCGCGTGCAATTTTTGATTGGCGACAATTCCAACGGCGAAGCCGCCGATGCGTCCATAACCGCAGATCAAAGTCTTTCCGTATTCCGGTTTGTACTCGTCAAATTGGCTGCCGTCGAGGATGCGCGCGAGGATTTCCTTCATGTCATAGGGGCGCGCCGGCGACGAGTCGTAAATGCCGTAGATTTCCTCGGCCGCTAGCGCCGGCTCGACCGGTTTTTTTCGGTCCCAGGGAGATTGTCGGCGGTATCCCCATTTCTCGACGATCGAGCGAACGCGCGCGAGACAAGATTCATCATCGGGTTCGCGAAAATCGACGGTACCGCTGATCGCGGCGTGCATCGCCGCCCCTCCCAAATCTTCCGCGGAAACTTTCTGCCCAATCGCCGCCTGCACCAGCGCGGGGCCGGCAAGGAAAAGTCCGCTGCCGTCGGTCATCAGAACGTGATCGCACATCACCGGCAAATATCCGCCACCGGCTACGCACATGCCCACTATGGCGGCGATTTGCGGAATGCCCAGCGCCGACATGACCGCGTTGTTGCGAAAGACGCGTCCGAAGTCATCTGTATCGGGGAAAACATCTTCCTGCAGCGGCAAGAACACGCCGGCAGAATCCACGAGGTAAACCGTTGGAATGCGATTCTCAATTGCGATGTTCTGCGCGCGAATCACTTTCTTCGAAGTCATCGGAAAAAACGCGCCGGCCTTCACGGTTGCGTCATTGGCAATGATCATCACCATGCGAGTGTGAATGCGCGCCAGGCCGGTGATCACGCCGGCGGCGGGCGCCCCGCCCCACTCTTCGTACATGCCGTTAGCCGCGTACAGGCCTAACTCGAAAAATGTCTTGGAATCGGCCAGCAAATCGATTCGCTCGCGCGCCGTCAGCCGCCCTTTGCCATGCTGGTTTTCAATCGCCTTGGCGCCGCCACCTTCGCAGATTTTCTCTCCTTCATTGCGCACCTGCGACATAAGGTCGGCCAGAAAGCGCATGTTGGCTTCGAAACGCGCCGAAGTAGGATCGATGCGGGTGGTCAGCATGTTTGCTGGCTTGGTGGCGGTGTCTGGAAGAGTTTCGCTGCGGTTGGCCATGGCTGAAAGGTCGGACTGTTTACGGTATACCAGCCACGCCGGAGGGCGCAATCGAGGGGTATCATGTTGGCTGGCGCAAAGCATCGTCGACCAGGGCACTTGGCGACGCCGACCTTCACCTACTCGAGCACGGCGACAACCGCATGGCTCTGTCAGCGTCTACAACCCCAACAATAACAACTGCACTACGAATTACACCCAGAAATACTGTCCGAACAATTCCACCCCACCGGGGGAGATTTTTCACTCGCAAATTACTTCTTCGAACCGGCCGCCGCACTACAACGTGTACGCAGTCGACAACTGCGGCGGCTCTGAAGGCGTTATCGATGGGACTGTCGCTGCCGTCAGCGGCGAAAGTGGCTCGACGGCAATCGAGCAAGACATGGCGGGGGACCAGAGAATTCGCCTCCAGCTCAATGCATTCACCGAACTCACTAGATAGGGGTTGAACAATAGGAGCGCAAAGGGCGGCCCGAGACAGCATCATGTAGGGGGCGAATCCCGTGCCAAACGCGGCTTTTCGGCCACAGCAACTGGATCTCCATTGTATTGAGGACTAACGGGCCGATGGCTCAGCCGGCGGAAATTACTCCTGCGCCTTTCACATTGGCGCGAATGAATTGGACAATGTCGTCCATCGCCGTGCCGGGCTGGAAAATTGCAGCTACGCCTTGTTTCTTGAGGTTATTAATATCCTGATCGGGGATGATGCCGCCGACGAGCACGAGAACATCATCCATCTTATTTTGCTTCAGCAGATCCATGACGCGCGGCACGATCGCATTATGCGCGCCCGATAGAATCGATAAGCCGATGACCTGCACATCCTCCTGAAGCGCGGCGCTGACGATCATTTCCGGTGTCTGGCGCAATCCGGTATAGATCACTTCCATGCCGGCGTCACGCAGGGCGCGGGCAATCACCTTGGCGCCGCGGTCGTGCCCGTCGAGGCCCGGCTTGGCCACGAGAACGCGAATCCTTATTCCAGCAATCGGATCAGCCATCGCCTCCATTTAACCACACAGAACAGCGGGGCGCACACTTCCGCCAGCGAGTCAGCCCGCAAGAATCTTCGTATCCAGGCTCTTCCACAGATACCAGCAGGCCACGCTGCGGTAAGGTTTCCAGCACTCGGCAATTTTTTCCATTTGTTCCGGCGTCGGCAGCTTGATTTTGCGTTTGCGGCCAGTTTTTCGCGCAGCCGGCTTCTTCGAAGCCTTTGCTCGTCGTACATCGAGATAATGCTTGAACATCGCCATGCGCACTCCGAAGTCTCCAGTCGGCAGGACATTTTTACGTCTCAGGGAGAACATCAGAAACATCTGTGCCGTCCACACACCAATGCCTCTAACTCGCGTGAGGTGCTCGATCACCTCTTCATCCGGCAGGTCGGCGAGGCGAGAAAAATCGAGCTGCCCTGAAGCTGTCTTGGCGGCCAGGTCCTTCAAATAGGAAGATTTTTGTTTCGAAAGGCCAACGCTGCGCAGTTGTTCGTCACTCAGCTTCAGGATGCCTTCTGGCGTCAGCGGGTCGCCGGCGAGAGCCGCAAACCGGTTGAAGATGGTGACGGCGGCTTTGCCGTTGAGCTGTTGATACACGATTGCTTCGGCGAGGCTATGAAACTCCGGCAGGCCGTACTGCATGCGGAAGGGGCCAATGCGAGCAATGATTTTTCGCAGTACCGGATCGGATTTTTTCAGGTGCGTTAGGACCTTGCGCATGGAATACTTCTATCATAAGACTCTCCTCTTCCCGGCGGCGAACAGACGTCGAAGATGGCAATACTTAACGGCGAGGCTTGCGGAGAAGGGTCCGTAAGCTTGTACTGATCGAAGAACCTTCCCCGGCATCGGCCGGCGGAAGCCGAAAACCGATGCGCACGCGCGCCGGCTCTTTAAGAGCCGTGAGTTCGTTAAGCGCTTCGATCAAATCGCGAATCACTGAATCGTGAGTATCTGCGCGATTCTCCAATTCATAGATCTTCGCCGCGAGTCGCCGATTGGTGGCCAGCAATTCACGAAGACGCACGAAGGCGCGCACTACGAAAACACTCATTCGAATGGCGCGCTCTGAATTGAGGACGGTCGCAGCCATGATCGCACCGTGTTCGGTGAAGGCATACGGCAGATATCGCCGGCCGCCTCGGCCTTTCTTTGAGGTCGCAAATTGCGACCTCAAAGCGGCACGTTCCTTTCCGGTAAGCTGAAACATGAAGTCGGATGGAAACCTTTCTCGATTGCGCTTTACTTGCTCGTTAAGGCGCTTGACCGGCACCCCATAAAGCTCAGCAATATCGGCATCGAGCATTACCCGTTGATGGCGCAGGAACAATACGCGCGTTTCCACGGCGTAAACGGGGGTGAGACGATGTTTCGATGTTTTCGAGAGTGCGGTGACTTTTGACTTGGCCATTTGAGGTCGCAAATTGCGACCTCAATCATAGATCAGAAACGTCCGCGACTATGGTTGCTCTTCAGCCAAAGATTTTGCTGAGTTCGCTTTTGGGCCAACAAGACGCTTGGCCTTTCGAAGCTGCTTTCCCGCTAGGTGATGCTCGTCTCCGTGTAGGTCCCGTACACATCGCGAAGCGCTTCGCAAATCTCGCCGACCGTGGCGTACGCTCGAACCGCGTCAACGATGAAGGGCATGGTGTTTGCGGCAGATACATTTCCATTTCCACCCGCCACCCGAGGTTCCTGCGCAGCAGCTTTCTTGAGCGCATCCAAAGTTCGCTTTACCTCGTCATTCGATCTGCGTCCGCGCAGCGCCTTCAGCTTCGCCGTTTGCTGGCGAGCGACACTTTCGTCGATGTAGAGAATATGCGGCGGCTCTTCCTCGATCACGAACTCGTTGACGCCGACGATAATCTTTTCTTTAGCTTCCGCTGCGCGCTGGTACTGGTACGACGCCTCGGCGATTTCCTTCTGCGGGTAGCCCCGTTCAATCGCCTTCACCATGCCGCCCATCGCATCCAGTTTGCCGAAATAATCGAAGGCACCGTTCTCCATTTGGAGCGTGAGATTTTCCAGGAAATACGATCCGCCCAAGGGATCAACTGTCTGGGTGACTCCGGATTCGTAAGCGATGATCTGCTGGGTTCGCAGGGCGATCCGTGCGGCTTCTTCGGTTGGAAGTGCAAGGGCTTCATCGTAGGAGTCGCAGTGTAAAGACTGGGTGCCCCCCAGCACCGCCGCGAGCGCCTGTAAAGCCACACGCGCGATATTGTTCATCGGTTGTTGTGCGGGCAGCGAAACTCCCGCGGTCTGCGTGTGAAAGCGTAACAGCCAAGTGCGCTGATTTTTCGCGCCGAAGCGATCTTTCGTTACGCTAGCCCAAATCTTCCGTGCGGCGCGATATTTCGCGATTTCTTCAAAGAAGTCATTATGCGCGTTAAAGAAGAAGCTCAGCCGCGGACCAAACTCGTCCACGTCGAGACCACGTCTTTTCGCCCATTCCACGTACTCGATGCCGTCATACAGGGTGAACGCCAGTTCCTGCAGAGCCGTCGATCCGGCTTCGCGAATGTGATACCCACTGATCGAAATCGTGTTGAACCGTGGAGTGAATTTCGACCCGAACTCGAATGTATCGATTACCAGCCGCATCGACGGCGCCGGGGGATAGATGTATTCTTTCTGCGCGATGTATTCCTTCAGAATGTCGTTTTGAATCGTGCCTGAAATCTTCCTCCAGTCGGCACCTTGCTGCTCAGCCACGACCAAATACATTGCCCACAAGACCGATGCGGGAGAATTGATCGTCATCGACACGGTCGTCTTTTCGAGGTCGATTCCGTCAAACAGGATCTCCATGTCCTCGAGCGAGTCGATGGCTACGCCGCACTTGCCGACTTCACCCTCGCTTGCGGGGTGATCTGAGTCATAACCCATGAGCGTTGGCAGATCGAATGCAACGGAAAGACCGCCACCCCCGTGCTCGAGCAGGTATTTGTAGCGTTGGTTGGTCTCTTCCGGCGAGGCGAAGCCGGAGAACTGCCGCATGGTATAAAGCTTGCCGCGATAGCCCGTCGCATGAATGCCGCGCGTGAAGGGAGGCGCTCCGGGGTAGCCAAGATATTTTTCTTCGCCCCAGTCCTCTGGAAGATCAGCCTGAGTGTAGAGCCGCCGAATGGGCATACCAGAGATGGTCGTGAACCGGGCCTGGCCTTGCTCGTCGACGTTCGTTCCACTTGCCGCGCCGCTCGGCCGCTCGGGAGCTTTTTCGAGCGTCGGAGCCAGGGTCTCCTCAGCCCATTTCTTTTCGGCGGCGGATGGATGCCGATTTTCAAAAACGTCGGCTGCAGGACTATCGGCTACTTGCGGTTTGGTCGATTTTTTCCCAGGCATCAGAACCTCAGTATTCTGTTTCGATGATAGGGAAGGGCGCGCTGATGGGCAAGACGCACATCAAAGCCTGTAACGACCGGTCGGTTAGTCAACTTCCTCTTTTACTCAGACTTTCGTGAAATCTCCCATGCCTTGGCATATTTCCACGAAACATAGGCGGCATGATAAAGGTGCAGAAGCAGCCCCTCGCGGCTGTCGAGAAATCCCAACCGAAAAAAGTAGTTGTAAACAAACGTGGCCAGCGGTCGAAGAGCGATGTTCGCGACGCTGAATCGACCCTGCCCTTTTGCAACTGCCAATTGCGCGCCGAGCGAGGAATAGCGATTCATGTGGGCGATATAGAGCGTGAGGTTTGGGTACGTGTAGTGCAGCAGCGCGTTCCTAAAGCGGGCAGTGTTCTGCGGAACTCCCGGCATTAACTCGCAGCGATCATGCGGATCGTGGCCGGCAACGAAACCCTGTCCGCGGCGGAACAGGCGCAGCTTGGGATCGGGATAGAAACCTCCGTGCCTGATCCAGCGGCCCAGAAAGAAATTCTTGCGCGGCAGCCAGTAGCCGTTGGCCGCATTGGACCCGCTGATTGCCACACGAATTTCCTCAGCGAGGCCCGCACTCACCTCCTCGTCAGCATCGAGCAGCAGAACCCAATCCTTGGTGCACAAATCGATGGCGTATTGTTTTTGTGCAACATAGCCTCGCCACGGTTCGACGATGACTCTGGCTCCGCGTTCCCGGGCGATCTCGCAAGTGCGATCCTTGGATCCAGAATCGACCAGCACGATTTCGTCGGCCCAGCGCACGCTTGCCAGAGTGCGGCCGATATTGGCCTCCTCGTCCATCGCGACAATGGCAACGGAAAGAGTCATAGAAAGAACCGGTTGTTTGCCGAATTAGTTGGAGCCGAAGTCAAACGGCTTTCCCGGCATCCATCTGCTCGTTAGCAGGAGCAATCTCAATCCCGCTCCCGCTTCGCTTTCCGACCTCCGAAATTAAGAACACCGCAAGGATAAACAATTCCGGCTCGATCGGATGACGATAGCGAGCGTGCGGAAAAACAAAGTAATAGATTGCGGGATAAGTCAGCATCAGCCCCCCGAAAAGCCAAGCCCCGGGCCGCTTTTGCCGGATGGCGCGCCCAGCGCCCCAGATTCCGAGCACCGAAGAAGCCAGAAAGAGAGAACTGCGGAAGTCGACCGGTGCCAGGCTGTCGGTGGGCCGAGGCACGCCATTCCAGAAATAAAAAAAACGTTTGAAGCTGATGACGGCGAATCTCTGAAAGTTCGCGCGAATCCATTCGAACGCCCGCTGTCTGCAGTAAGTTTCATAACCCAACTCGCCCATGCGCTTGAAGTTTTCAAATTCCGGCCGGTTGAGATTAGGCTGCAAAGACGCGAATAGCATGCCATCCGAGAATTTGTTATTGCCGAGGCGAAGCTGCAGGCCGAAATCATCGCGGATAAAGACGAACCGTCCAAAGATTTCATAGTTTCGGATTAGCCACGGCGACAGCACCAGAAAAAATATCAGGGAAGAAAGCGCAACTCCCGCTACCGACGGCAATCCGCGACGAGATCTTCGCCACCAGATCCAAAGTCCGCAGAACGGAAGAAAAGCCAGCATCGAAGGATTGGCCAACGCTCCGATTCCCCACAAAGCGCCGAAAAGAATCCAGCCTCGCAAGCCCGGCAACTGCTCCAACTCCAGCGCCATCAGGAAAATAAGCGCGAGCATTAAAGGTGTCAGGGTCGTGTCCCAAATCCAGTGAATCGACCAGTACCAGATATAAGGATTGAGCGCCCACGCCCGGGCCGACCAGATTGCAACTCGTGGGCTGAATGTCAGAAATGCGATCAGAAATATCGGAATTGTAGTGAGTGACGCCAGGAGGCTGTTGATGGAGAGCAGAACCCAGGCGGATGTGTTCGTGTAAATTCCGAAGATCTTAAACACCCCCCCGATCAGGTAGGGATATAGCGGCGGTTCCCACGCGCTCACACCGGTCTCGCCTCCGTAAGGGCTGCTGAATCCTTCTCCGAGGGCGATCGATCTCCCCACGCGACCCATTTCGAAACCAAAGCCGAAATGGTCTTCCGGCGTCCGCGTGCGGTACTGGTGGAGCAATCCGATCAGCGCAACTTGAATGATGAAGGAAAGCGGCACAAGCCACAGAACAGACTTAGGCACTGCAGGCCGCGAGGGTCTTGCCATCGACGATAGTTTAGCAGGCAAGAACGGCAGTAGAAGTGCTTGCGCAATCACCAATGCTCGATGATCGGTCCGCTACTGCAGTTTTGCGTACTCCGCCTTCGCTCGCTTAAGAACGGGTATTCCTGGGTCAGCGTCGCTCCAGAGGGCCAAAAAGTCACGATAGGCAACCGCGGCTCTTTGCCGGTCAAGGTCGGAACCATTGCGTTGCCCTCCTCGGGCTTGCAGCGCATAGGCGCGAGCCAGGCCCAGCTTTGCCATCGGCGCCGTTGAGCAGCTCCACACGATCCCGCTGTGATCGAGAATTCGCTGAAACTCATCCGCCGCCGCCGCCCCGTTTCCCATCGCAAGGTTCGCCTGACCTCTCACATATACCCATTGAAGGCACGAAGTATTCGCGAGGAATGGAATCAAGGCCAATTCCATCGGCCTCGCCGCCTCCAATCGCTGGACCCCGAGCGACCCGTCGTTGGCCGCAAGAGCCAATTCTGCGTTAATGGTCGGCAGCCACAGACTTTGCATTTGAGCGTCCAGCGGCCACCGCTTGGCCAGATCTCGTGATTGCTCTGCTGCGCGGCTCGTTTCTCCAGCGATTGCAAACGCCAGTGTCGCCTCAATTTCGACGCCCTGACTGTTTGGAGAAAGCTTCAGAGCTTCCCCGGCCAGCCTGGTCGCTTCCTTGTTGTCCCCAAACTCAGCCTCCCGCAGCGCGGCACTTGCCTGATAAAGCGCGGCATTTTCTTTGTCGCCGGTACGCATCGCGGCGTTCACGGCCTGCGTCATTAGTCCCCGAGCCTTTTGAAGGTGGCCTCGATACGCTTCCGTGTCGGATTCCAGGCCAAAACCGTGGGCGGTATATTCGGGGCGTCTTTCGAGCCACGCGATTTCTTTCGCCATCATCGCGGTGTCGTTAGCCAAAAACCCCAAAACGTAGGAGTAAATATGAATATCCAGATCATCGAGTCCCCGAGCCCGCGCCGTCGCCAGTAATTGACGTGCCTCATCGAGGCGCTGCACCGCCAGCAACGCCTCCGCCAGATTCTCGTAACCCACCACATTATCGGGTGAGAGCCGCAGGAACTCTCGATTCGTACTCACGGCCAAATCGTTTTGTCCTTGCTCGAAATACAAGATCGCGAGGCTTCCATAAGCGATGTAATCTCTGGGATAGCTTTCAATCCACTGCCGGTACACCTGCGCCGCTTTATCCAGTTCCCCGGTCACATCCTGGAAATAGTAGGAGGCGATTAACAACTTTTCCCTTTCGCTGGCTCGGTCGCGCAATTGAAATGCTTTGGAAAAGTAATCGCTCGCCCGTGCGACCTCGGAAAGACTGCTGTAGTTGCCCCCCACTGCCCAATACGCGATCGCAAAATTTGGATCAAGTTCAATCGCGCGGAGTCCATGCGGCAGCGCATCCGCCGAACCTTTCTCTCGCATCGCCTTGTACTGCAGGCTGTACTCTCTTAGTGCATCGAGCGAGGAGGTAGTCGCCTGCTCCAGAGGAACATCGAAGCGTTGAACAGTAGCGAGAGATTCGCCCAGACTCCGGCGGATCTTGGCAGCTGCATCGCCCAGCGTTTCCAGGATTTTTTCCTTTGCTGGAGCGCTCACCTGCTCTTGCGCCAGCACCTCCCCGCTTTGGCAATTCACCGCTTTCAATCCCAACACAAACTCGCTGCCCAGGGCAGCAATCGCGCCCGCAATATACGCCTTGCTGCCTGCACGCAGACAAATTTCGCGCGCCACCGCGGGAACCAGTTGAGTATTCGCCGGACGCATCATCAATTGCAGAGTTGCCGCGACCTTATCGTCCGAAAGAATATTGAGAAAAGGCGACTGCTCCAGGCTGACGCTCAGCGCCTGCTTCAGAGTATCGTCAAAAACCGGGTCACCCGTGGAGTTCGCAAAATCCGCAAGCACAATCGTATCTTTTTCCGTGAGCCTCGCCGCCCGTCGCCCATGCCAGTACAGGCCTGCTGCAATAGCCGTGGCAACGACGATCACGGCCGCCAGCCAAAACATGCCTTTCGAGCGAACCCATTTGGATGGCGCCAGTTTCTTTTTCGTTTTCGTTGTGAGCGACGATGCGCGATCTGCCACACCGACCAAACCCGCTCTGCCCGATTCGGTTTCCCGCTTTAACCGGCGCAGGTCACCGCGCATCTCTGTCGCCGACTGGTAACGCAGCTCTTTGTTTTTCTCCAGCGCCTTGTTAATAATCCGTTCCAGTTCTGGAGGTGTTTGCGGATTCAAGGTTACCGGCGCGACAGGGGCGCCGTGCAGAATTCCGTCGAAGATCGCGGCTGAGGTGGTTCCTCCAAAGGCCGTTTTTCCGGTTGCCATTTCATACAAAACCACGCCGAAGCTGAACAGATCGCTGCGAGCATCCGTCTTGAGGCCCAAGGCCTGCTCGGGCGACATATATGCGATGGTGCCCACCGGGTTGCCCGCGTCCGTCAAGCCACCCTCGCTATGGCTTTGGGTCGCGTCCACGTCGCTCACGATGGCCTCTGCCACGATCTTGGCCAAACCGAAGTCAAGAACCTTGGCATGGCCGCGCTTGGTATAAAAAATATTGCCCGGCTTGATGTCGCGATGGACTACGCCAGCCGCATGCGCTGTTTCCAGAGCATCCGCAATCTCCACTCCCAGCGACAGCACCTCTTCCACCTCCATCGGACGACCTCCGATTCGGTGCTTCAGCGAGACGCCGTCCAGGAACTCCATGACAATAAAGGCGGTCCCATCCTCCTCGCCTATGTCATGGATTGTGCAGATGTTGGGGTGGTTTAGCGCCGAAGCGGCTCTCGCCTCGCGCCGGAATCGCTCCATCGCGACCCGGCTCTGATGAACTTCCTCGGGCAGGAATTTCAGGGCAACCAGGCGTCCGAGCTGCGTGTCTTCGCCTTTATAGACCACCCCCATCCCGCCACGTCCAAGCGTCTCAAGGATGCGGTAATGCGAGATAGTCCGCCCAATCACTTGCGCGAATTTTACGTCGATGGCACCGGCAGGTCAACGAATGCAGCGGATGCGAATCTTCCAGGGCTACGGTTGTCCGGATGGTCCCACGGAGGGCGCGACTCCCGGCAGTACATCCTGCCGCGGAGCGACATCTGGTACTTGCGGCATGTGCGTGACTTGGCCGCGCGTTGCCTCCGTGACATCGATGCCGGAATGATCGAGCAACAACCCCGTAGCGCGGTCGAGTTCGACACGTGACTTCTCGTAGGCTGCCTTGGCAGAAACCAGATTCGATTCCGATGTCGTTAATAACGAGGCATCCTGCAGGATCGCAGTTGTGGTGGTAAGACCAACTTTCAACTTCTGCTGATCAGCGTCTAATGTTTGCCGGGCAAAATCGACAGCCGACTGTGCAGCCTCGACGGCAACAAGGTTTTGCTTCAAATCAAATTGCGCGTTGCGAACCTCGACCCGCACCTGGTTTTCGAGCTGGTGCAGGCGCACCTGCGCCTGGCGGTATTCGAGTTGTGCGCGCACCTGGTTGGCCTGCGCTTCGCGATTGCGCAGCGGAATGCTCAGACTCAAGCCAACACCCTTGTCTGGAGCCGTGGAATTGACGAGCTGATTTAACGTGCTGCCGTAGCCGACCGAGTTCGCACTTTGAAATGGCGGAGGCAGCGTCGGCGTCGTGAAGCAGTATTTAGCGGCCGGCGCAACAGCGCAATTAGGAACGGCCGGATTCACATTTCCACCCACGCCCGATCCGCCGTAATAGGCGAAGGCATCGAGCGTCGGCAACAGGGCGTTGTGCACGGCTTTAGCATTGAGATCGCGCGAGTTGAGATCGATGCGCGACTCCACCAGCTCTGCTCGATGATTGATCGCCTGATTGATCAAGTCCTGCGTCGGAGTCACTTCCTCCTGCTGGGGGATCAGCATTGTCGACATGGGAATTACCTCGGCTTCGGCAAATGTCGGATCTTCGATGCTGCGGCTCACGGCGTTCTTCATCAGCAATTGCTGGAGCTGCAGATTGTTCTGCGCGAGAATCAGATTCTGCTCATCGGTCGCGACCGTGCTCTGCGCGCTCACTACCTGAATGGGAGGTGCAGTTCCAACTTTTGCCTGCTGCTTGGAATCGTCCAGAGCCTTTTGCGCATAGGTAAGCGCTTCCCGCTGCACACGAACGTTTTCGTAGGCATAGACGAGATCCCAGTACATATCCTCGATCTGATCGACGGTGGTGATGATCTGCAGGCGGAAGGCCACGTCGGAAATCTCGCGATTGTTCTTGGCGATGCGGATAAATCGTAAGTTCGGCAGCGAGCCGAACCCCTGCAGCAGGTTCTGCGTCAATCGGAACTGGAAATTGGAGCTGATAAGAGGCGTGATCTCGCTGGTTATCAGGTTCGAAGTTGTGTGCGTATTGTCGAATCCCGCGCTCAGCGAGGTCCCCCATTGAAAACCCTGGCTGTAGGAGAAGTTCCCGGTGTAGGTGTTCTGTGCAACTACTGGAGCCGGACTTAAAAGCGTAGTGGATTCCGCATTGTCTTTATCGAGCTGCAGCGTGCCGGTGAGAACGGGGTCGAAACTCGTAATCGGTGAACCAATGCCAAGCGTCGAACTCACCAAGCCATTTGTTCCCGTACCGATGCCGCTCGCGGCGATCGTAGTACCGCCCGTGCCGGAGCCGACGGTTCCGCCGAGTCCGCCTACCCCGCCGCCGGGTGTGTTCTGGACAATGCCGGCATTTACGCCAAGAATGCTGGCGCCCGACTTCGCCCGCAGATAGTCGGTGTCGGCAATGTTTAAGTTGTAGCGCGCAATATCCAGATCGAGATTATTTTCGAGGGTCAGTGCGACCGCGTCATCGATCGAGAGATATATTTTCCCATCGCGCATCAGCGAGTCTATGCGCGGCGAATTCGCCAAATTCGGCTCGGGTACGTTTCGCGCCTCATACGACTTCAGAATGTTCGGAAACGCTGGAAGAGGTTTTGAATAATCCGGCAGGTCCGCCGATCGCCGCTGGGCTGAGATGGAGGTCGACTGTGGTGTGGGAGCGGCAGGAACCTCCTGTGCGTGCGTAGAAGTTCGAAGCAACGCAGTGAGCGTGATGGCGAAGGCCATTAACTGTGCTGCAATCCGCCGCGTGCGAGCGGTCTCTTCGCGCGAAGGCAAGGGCAAAGGCATGGGTTGTCTCCTTGGAATCGAAACAATCGTGCATCTTTGAAAAGTGCAAGATGGATTTTGACGGGCAAAAAAAATGAAAGCGTCGTTCCATCTTAGCGGGACTCAGAGGGAACGACGCGCGTGCAGATTGTAAAGAATTGTTAGAAGCCGTAGTAGTTTTGTTTCCTGCGCTAGTGTTTTTCCCTGCGCCGTCACTATGGCGCGTTTCCTCCGGGTGCAGGCTGCGCAACCGAAGGCAGAGCTTTGCGAGGCGCGACGTAAGGAGCATTCGGCATGTGCGTGACCTGGCCGCGAACCGCGTCGTCGATGCTGATGCGGTCCTCATCCAAAAGCGTGCCGGTCGAGCGCGCCAATTCCACCCTTGCCTTTTCATACGCGACGGTGGCATTCACCAGAGTCGATTCCGCGGTCGCCAGTTGGCTCTGGTATTGCAGCACCAGCGTCGTCGTGGAAGTTCCGAACTGATATTTCTTCTGCTCCGCGTCCAGAGATTGGCGCGCCAGATCAAGTGCAGCCTGCGCCGATTCGACACTGGCGCGATTTTGTTGCACGGAGTACTGCGCGTTGCGAACTTCGATTCCGACCTGATTCTCGATTTGCTGCAGGCGCATCTGCGCCTGGCGAAACTCCAATTCCGAGCGTATCTGCACCGCTTGAGCGGCGCGGTTGCGGATCGGAATGTTCAGGCTCAAACCGAAACCTTTGTCAGGGTTCGTAGAGTTCACCAACTGGTTCAGCGTGGGTCCGAGGGGGGTGGTCGGGAAGACTGGCTCGGGGTTGCTCGCACTCAGAGGTCCTGGCGCAGCGCAGCCGAATGCCTGCTGCAGCTCCGTCTCGGGAGTCGAGCACTCGTTCGCAGGATTCTGTGTGCCGCCCACACCCGCTCCTCCGTAATAAGCGAACAGGTTCACCGTTGGGAGCAGCGCGCTGCGCACCGCCCGGTTGCTCATGTCACGGCTGTTGAGATCGATGCGCGACTCCACCAATTCCGCGCGGTGGCGCAAAGCATCGTTAATCAAATCGTCTGTGGGTGCGACCGGCTCCTGCGCCGGAATATCGATCGTCGACGATGGAATAACGTCAGCCGTGGCCAGGCGCTGATCGTGCAGCGAGCGGGTCAGTGCATTCTTCATCAGCAGTTGCTCCAGTTGCAGATTGGTTTGCGCGGTCGTAACCAACTGCTGATCCTGAGCAACTGTGCTTTGCGCGCGAACCGTTTCAATCGGTGCCAGGCTGCCGATCTCAACCTGCTTCTTGGTATCCGATAAAGTTTTCTGCGCGAACGCCAGCGATTCGTTCTGCACGCGGGCATTTTCATAGGCGTAAACCAGATCCCAATAAATGTTCTCGATCTGATCCACTGAATCGATGATCTGCAGACGAAATGCTACATCGGAGATTTCGCGGTTATTCTTGGCGATCCGAATAAAGCGTGTATTCGCCGCGAATCCCAGACCCTGCAGTATCGGTTGCGTGACGGTCGCCCTGAAACTGGAGTTCAATGCCGGACTCACACTGGAAAAGAAGCTGTTGGTCGTTTGCCGTGTGTTATTAAAGCCCACAGAAAGGTTCATGCCCCAGTGGAAGGCTTGGTTGTAAGCAAAATCGAAAGTTCCTGTGTTCTGAGCCAAGGTAGTGTCCGGGAGAACTCCCTGAAAAATGCTGGTGGCCGTCTGGCTAAGATGATCATCCTGCAACGTCGCTGTGATGACCGGGTCGAAAGGCCCAATCGGAGGCCCAAAGCCAAGAGTCGAACTTACCAATCCGTTGGTGCCGGCGCCGATTCCGCCTGCGCCGAGGCTGGTGCCGCCACTGGCCGCTCCTGCATTCGCGCCAATGCCTCCCACGCCGCCGCCTGGAGTATTCAACACTGTTCCGCTCGGCGTACCAAGAATTGAAGCTCCTGCTCGAGCGCGCAGTACATCGGTATCGGCAATATTGAGGTTGTAACGGGCGATCGCGATATCGAGGTTATTCTCCAGCGCCAGGGCGATAGCGTCGTTCAGCGAAAGATAAAGCTTGCCATCGTGCATCAGATCGTCGATTCGCGGAGAATTGCTCAAGTCGGGCGCCGGCAGGTGGCGGGGCACGTATGGGGCAACCGGATTGGGAAAATGCGAAACTGGCTTGGCGTAGTCGAGCACCGCCAGCGGCCGCGTGACAGTGCTGCCCTGCGGCGCAGGCGCAGAGGGTGGCTCCTGAGCCCAAGCTGCAAGCCCGAACTGTGCGAATAGGATTGTGAGAACTGTCAGCCGCGCTACCGAAGCGAAACGAGGCAATCGCATCTACTCATCTCCATTCATAGAAACAATGCAAAAAATGTCGATTTCGATCTGGACTGCGGAACTACTGGAAAACGGCAGTCCTACTCAGATGTTGGTACGTCAAGATAGGCTTCAGGGTTCCTTCAAAACGGTAATTCGGGACGGCCCCGGCGGTTCCACTCGCAACCAGTATTTTCCTCCTGCTCCTACGCCCGGGTGGAGCAACGACGGCGAAAATTCTTGGCGATGGAAAATTAAACAAACCAGTATAACCGTGAACCGCCTGAAGCTGATAAAGTGCTGGCACTCTGGAAGATCGCATGCGCAATCTCAAACTCATCGTCTCCTATGACGGAACGGATTTTGCCGGATGGCAGGTACAACCCAACGCTATGACCATTCAGGGTGTTCTGGCCTCAGCGATTGGACGAATCACTGGCGAAAAGGTATCGCCACAGGGCTCGGGTAGGACCGATGCCGGAGTTCACGCCCTGGCGCAGGTTGCGACGTTTGCTACGGAGTCTGCGGTGCCGACGGCAAATTTCGTCAAGGCTCTGAACGATATTTTGCCGCCTTCGGTGCGGGTTTTCGAAGCGACCGAAGCCCCGGAAAACTTTCACGCGCGCAAATCGGCCTGTGCGAAGACTTACCGATATCGTATTCTTCGTGCCCCGATCTGCCCGCCTTTTCTCGCCCGCTACGTGTGGCACTATCCTTACCCGTTGGATGAGTCGGCGATGGCCCAAGGCGCGGCATTGGTCGAGGGTGAGCGTGATTTCACGTCGTTCGCCGCTCTCGATCCGGAGCGGGGCAGCGGCGATGAGGCCGCGTCAAATGTACGCCGCATCTTTTCTTCCCACTGGCTGCGGGAGAACGATGAGTTGGTATATACGGTCAGAGGATCCGGATTTCTCCACCACATGGTCAGAAATCTCGTAGGAACATTTATTCTGGTCGGTAAAGGGACGCTCCGACCCGGCGATGTTACACGCATACTCGAAGCCCGCAATCGTTCGGCGGCAGGAGCCACAGCTCCTGCCGGCGGCTTATATCTAGTCAACGTGGAATACTAGGCCCTAAGATCCATGGCCACCGATCTGCAAATCGGCGTTCGCAAAGTAGTCTCGATGAATCCGGCGAACGGCGAAATGCTGCGCGAATTTGAATGCGCTGCCGAGGGTGAAGTTCGCGCGGCAGTGTTGCGCGCGGGCGAGGCCCAGCGTCAGTGGGCGAAGAGCGCCGTACGAAAGCGAATCGACGTGCTTCGCCAGTTTCAGCGCAGGTTGGCCGAGAAGAAACGCGAGATCGCTGAAGCGATTACCCGGGAGTCGGGTAAACCTGTGGCTGAAGCTCTGACTACGGAAGTGCTGGTCGTGCTCGATGCAGCACGCTTCCTGATCGAGAACGCATACCGCCTGCTGCGCGATGAACCTGTTCCTCACGGAAATCTGGCCGCGAAGCTCAAGACTGGATATCTGGCGCGCGAGCCCTACGGCGTGATCGGAATCATCTCGCCGTGGAACTATCCGTTCTCGATTCCCGCCACCGAAACTCTCGCCGCGCTGGTCGCCGGCAATGCGGTCGTACTCAAGCCATCAGAATTTACGTCGCTGGTGGCGCTCGAGTTCGGGGCTCTTTTACGTGCTGCAGGGTTGCCTGAAAATATCTTTCAGGTTGTTTTGGGTGATGGGGTGACCGGTGCTGTGCTCGTTGATTCACCTATCGACAAGTTGGTTTTTACCGGCAGCGTCGCCACCGGCAAACGCATTGCAAAAGCTGCGGCCGAGCGCTTGTTGCCGGTCCTGCTCGAGCTTGGCGGCAAAGATCCCATGCTGGTGCTCGACGACGCCGACATCGACGTGGCCTCAAGCGCGGCGGTGTGGGGAGCGTTCATGAATGCGGGTCAGACCTGCTTGTCGGTCGAACGTTGCTACGTGCATAGAAGCGTCTACCGTGCATTTCTTGATGCATGCGTCGATAAAATCAGCAAGTTGCATGTTGGGCCGGGAATGGATCCCCAGGCAGATGTTGGACCGATGATTCACGAAGGCCAGTTGAGAATTGTTGAAGCTCACGTGAAAGATGCTGTAGCGCAGGGCGCACGCGTCCTTGCGGGAGGTTCGCGCGCTCCGCAACTGGGCAGGAATTTCTATAAGCCGACCTTGCTGGCCGAGGTTACGCATGGGATGCGCATCATGCGCGAAGAAACATTCGGCCCAGTTTTGCCGGTAATGCCCTTCGACAGCGATGAAGAAGCAATCAATCTGGCGAATGATTCGGAGTTTGGATTGGCAGCGAGCATCTGGACGCGCAATCGCGCTCGCGGGGAAGGGTTGGCACGGCGCATTCAGGCAGGCACCGTGATGGTCAACGATGTTATTTCGTGCTTCGGCATCAGTGAAGCTCCGCACGGAGGCGTAAAGGCCAGCGGCGTCGGCCGCACTCATGGCCGTTTCGGACTCGACGAAATGGTTCGGTTTAAATATTTGGATGTGGACCGCATGCCCGGGATAAAAAAAGTCTGGTGGTATGGGTACGGGAAAGACTTTGCGCGGCAAATGGAAGGATTCATGGGTTTCCAGTTTGCGCGAGGCTGGACTGTGCGTTTGCGTGGAGCACTGCGGGCGGCGGCCATCATGCGAAATCGAAAACTCTGAAAGCTGAGAGCCGGGGGCGGTCCAAAAGAGAATCCCGGATCCGGCCTCGATAGGCTGATTACGAATTGAGGTTCGAGTACAATGGCCCTCGTAGGATCAATTCAGCGTCCTGAGCCGACGCGAGGGTAGATCATTGGCGACCAGCGAAATTACTGCTTCAGACACGCAAACTCCGCCCCAGCTCCCGCATCATAAAGTGAAAATCAAAAAAGTTGGGCAGCGCGCCTGCAACGAGAAGAACGACAAAGGCAAGTTCTGTGGCGGACACTTGAAGCGCTGGTTCTATACCACCGATGCGATCGAACGCCAGTGTGGCGACGCGGAAAAAGCATGGGGACCGAACGCCGAAGTCTACCGCTGCGAGCACTGTCAGACCTTGTATTTGCCCAATCCGGCAGAGGCCAAGGTCAACGTCGCGGGGCAAGGCCTGAAATCGGTTTTTGGCCTGACGTTGCCGCCGAAAGAAAAGTAGCTTGCCGGCAGTTTTTCCATGAACACCTCCGAACTCATCTACGACTGGAATAAGAACCATCCACCCGGAATGAAGCCGCCGGGTCCAGTATTGTTGAACGATGAAAGCCTGCGCGATGGATTGCAGTCGCCATCGGTACGCGATCCAACGATTTCCGAGAAAATTGAGATTTTGCATCTGATGGAGGCGCTGGGAATTAACGCGCTCGACCTTGGCTTGCCCGGCGCTGGAACAAGAGCCGTCGAACATGTAACCGCGCTCGCGCGTGAAATCGTCGCGCACAAGTTGAAGATTCGCGCCAATTGCGCGGCACGCACGCACGAGAACGATATTCGACCCATCGCCGAGATCGTGCAGAAAACCGGACTTGCGATTGAAGCCGCTACATTCATCGGGTCTAGCCCGATTCGCCGGTTTACCGAGGGCTGGACCGGCGATTTTCTGCTGCAAACGACCGAGAAGGCCGTCAAATATGCAGTTTCGCTTGGACTTGCGGTGATGTACGTGACCGAAGACACCAGCCGCTGCGATCCCGAAACCGTGAAGCGGTTGTATTCGACGGCCATCAATTGCGGGGCGAGAGCCATAGTCATTTGCGATACCGCCGGACACGCGACTCCGATGGGAGCGCTTGCGCTGGTGCGATTTGTAATCGAAGAAGTGGTTAAGCCCTCGGGCGAAGAGATTCGCGTCGATTGGCATGGGCACAGCGACCGCGGCCTTGCAATCGCAAATTCGATGGCGGCGTTGATTGCCGGCGCGAACTGCGTTCATGCATGTGCGATTGGCCTCGGTGAGCGAGTTGGCAATACGCAGATGGATCAAATGCTGGTGAACCTGAAGCTGATGGGCATTGCCCCCTGGGAGGATCAGGATCTGACGAAGCTGAAGGACTATTGCCAGGCTGTCTCGCGAACCACGGGGGTTCCGATTCCCGCGAATTATCCGGTGGTGGGCGACGATGCTTTTCGAACTGCAACCGGCGTCCATGCTGCGGCGATCATTAAGGCGTATCGGAAGAACGATGTTGTGCTCGCCAACACGGTTTATTCCGGCGTACCCTCGCACGTGTTCGGGCTGGAGCAGATCATCGATATCGGCCCAATGAGCGGTAAATCGAATGTGCTGTTCTGGCTGGAGCGGCGCGGTATTGCGGCGACCGACGACCTGGTGGAGCGCATTTACCAGCGGGCCAAGGCGAGCGACCATACGCTGAGCGACGCAGAGGTTGCCGAATGCCTGCCGGCAGCCGTGAAGCAAAATTGAACCCGGTGGAATCAAAGCACCATGCCCGATTCCAAAAAAATGCACCATGCGATTCTCGGCGCCGGCGGAGTTGGCGGATTGATTGGCGCCTGCCTGGCGCGTGCCGGTAATCCGGTCACGCTTGTTGTTCGTGCTGAGACTCTCGCGCAATATCCAAAACAGCTTCGCCTTGAAAGTCCGCTCGGTAATTTCAGCGTGGATGTTGCGGTCACTGCCGAAATTCCTCCTGCCGATGTGCTGTGGCTCGCAGTCAAGGCCACCCAGTTGGACTCGGCGCTTCAAGCTTTGAAAAACCCGGATCGGGTTGGTGCGATCGTCCCGCTGCTCAATGGAATCGATCATGTGGCACTGCTGCGCTCGAAGTATGGGAACGACCGCGTGATTCCCGGCACATTTGCCGGAGAAACGGAGCGGGTCAGTCCTGGGCACATCGTTCATCGTTCCCCGTTCGCGCGGTTGAATATTCTCTCGGCGGGGAGGCTGTTGCTTGGTGGTGCTCTCGACCAGTTGCAGGCGCAGGGCTTCGAGTGCCGGTTCATTGACGATGAAGCGACTTTGATGTGGGGCAAGCTGGTTTTTCTCGCTCCGTTTGCCCTCAGCACCACAGCGGCAGATAAAACTGTGGGAGACATTCTTGCTGATCCTTCCTGGCGCGCTTTAGGCGAAAGCTGTGTGCGGGAAACTTGTGCCGTGGCGATTGCCGAGGGCGCCAAAGTGAGTGCCGATAAAGTGCTCTCTGGGGTGGCGATGATGCCGGCCGGGATGCGCAGCTCCATGCAGAAAGACGTGGAGCGACATAATTCACCTGAACTCGACGCGATTGCCGACCCGATTTTGCGCGGCGCGAAAAAACATGGCATCGATGTGCCAGCTACGAGGAAACTGGTTGCGCTGGTGGAGCAGCGGGCTGGGCTTTCGGCGAGTCGTTCGGCTTAGACCCTGACCAAAAAATACAGATCGATTCCGTAAAATCGCTTGAATCGGATGCGTACCGGGCCGCTGATCTGTCACATCACGCCTAAAATAGTGATATCAAAAAGCTTAAAAGCAAAGTCTGTTGCCTCAATAATTTAGAGGGCACTGCTGGTTCGAATTTCGGTTTTTCAAAGAAAATTGGAACACGCAGGCTTTTTGCCGGCGCAGACCGATGATCTCGTGATTCCTCGGATGGGACAAGGTTTGGATGTCGCTCCGGGCTGTGCAAAAGAGGCTTTTCCCATGTTTGTGTCGCAGGCGATTGGATTTGTGAGTAGCCCTTACAAGAAGACCGGCGAGATTCCGAAGGGTCTTGGGGCGAAACACGAAGCGGACGGTGTGCTCAGGATTCTGGCGGAATTTGAGCCGGGGCTCGCCGACATTGAGGGCTTCTCGCATCTCATTGTTCTCTGGGAGTTCGACCGGTCGGAGGGCTTTCAATTGCTTGGGACACCCCCTTCTGACAACCGGCCGCATGGCGTGTTTGCGACGCGCTCGCCACGCCGTCCGAACCCGATCGGCCTGACAATTGTGGAACTGCAACTCCGCGACGGCTGCGAGTTGCACGTTCGAGGTGTCGACATGCTGGATGGAACGCCGATTCTTGATATCAAGCCTTTGCTCTCCGGCGTTCCTGTTGAAAAGCTGCGGCGTGGATGGTTGGCGGAGGCGGAGGCGCGTGCAGTCCGACCCTCAAAAGGGCGGCGAGACATGGGGCACCCGGCAGTTGGAAATTCATGAACCATTCCCAGCCGTTGTAAACTTACGAGTACTTCTCATGAGCCCCGCGCCTCCACGCACCGATCTGCCCGAGATTGCATCTGCCGTGCAGCAGGAAGTGGGGCGGCTGGCGGCATCGCCAGAGTTGCGGTCGGCGTTCAACTGGCTGCGCACGCAGGAGCCGCAGCTGGCGCAGTGGCAAATGGAGATGGCGCGGGTCTCGGCGCCTCCGTTTGGCGAGTCGGCACGCGCGGCGTGGCTGGCCGACCGCTTTCGGGAAGTCAACCTGGATGATGTTCGCATCGATGACGTCGGCAATGTATTCGGCGTGCATCCAGGTTTCCTGGGATCTGGATCCACTCAGCGCTACGTTGCGTTGAGCGCGCACATCGACACGGTTTTTCCCGCCAACACTCCGCTGAATATTCGCCAGCAGGGAAGCCGTCTGTATGGGCCGGGAGTTTCCGACAACGGCGCCGGGGTGACCGCGATGCTGGCGATTGCATCGTTGTTGCGCTCGGTGCGCCTGCGGCATGCGTTGCCGTTTGTATTCATCGGGAATGTGGGCGAAGAGGGCGAAGGCGATCTGCGGGGCATGCGGCATATTTTTTCGACGCCCCGCTGGAAGGATTCGATCGCCTACAGCGTGGTGCTCGACGGCGCCGGGGCGGACACGATTGTTGCCGAGGCGCTGGGCAGCCGGCGCTTTGAAGTGATTGTGCGCGGCCCGGGAGGGCATTCGTGGAGCGATTTTGGCGCGCCAAATCCGATTGTGATTCTGTCGCGCGCCATCGATGCGTTTAGCGGAACGCCCGTGCCGGCGGCGCCAAAAACGACCTTCAATATCGGCGTGATTCGCGGCGGAACTTCAGTAAATTCGATTCCGGAGTCGGCAAGCATGAAGGTGGATATTCGTTCGACTTCGATGGCCGAGATGGAGCGGCTGGAACAGGCGCTGCGACTTGCGTTGAATCGCGCCGTCGAGGACGAAACATTGGCGGCGGAGATGAGATCGGCATCGCAGAAGCGGCCGGGTGTGAGCTGCGAGGTTGTGGAAATCGGGAACCGTCCGGCGGGGGAGCTGGCGACAAGTTCGAGAATTCTGCATGTGATTCGCGCAGTCGATGCTCAGTTGAATAATGCCGCGCAGGTGCAGCGTGCGTCGACGGACGCGAACATTCCTCTTTCGCTGGGGCTGGAGGCGATCGCGATCGGCGGCGGGGGTTCGGGCGGCGGGGCACACACTCTGCAAGAGTGGTTCGACAGCAACGGTCGCGAATTGGGATTGAAAAGAATTTTACTGACCTTGCTGGCGCTGGCCGGGGCGGGAGGATGATGGGAAGATTTCGGTTGTTGGCGGCGATTCTTGCAGGTCTTTCTTTCTGGTGCGTGCAATCTCACAATTCAGCCTCTGCTGGCACAGCGGATAATCAATCTAGTCTCAACCCTGACGTTATCTACATTCACGCGAATGTGTATACCGGGGATTCGCACGACGGGGCCGTACAGCGTGCCGAGGCCATCGCGGTTCGCGGCGATCGCATCCTGGCGGTTGGCACGAACCTTGAAATTGAAAAGCTTAAGGGCCCCCACACTCAGGTTGTCGACCTCGCTGGACACTTTGTGATGCCCGGCTTCAATGACGCGCACCTTCACCTCGCGGATGCGGGTTCGCAAAAATTGACCGTGAATTTGGTCGGCGTGAAGAACGTCGAAGAATTTCGTGAGTGCGTCCGAGCCAAGGTGCAGACCGCGCTGCCCGGTGTGTGGATTCTTGGCGGAGGGTGGGACGAAACTCTCTGGGCAACGAAGACGCTCCCGAGCAGACATGATCTGGACGAAGTTTCGGGCGATCATCCGGTTTTTCTGGATCGTGTGGACGGCCATCTTGCCGTGGCGAATACGCGAGCGTTGCAGTTGGCGGGAGTCACAAGTGCGAGCCGCGATCCACAGGGGGGCAGGATCGATCACGATGAGAGTGGTCAGCCAACGGGGATTTTGCGTGATACGGCGCAGGGCGCGGTGCGGAGGGTGATTCCGGCCCCGACGCAGGCGCAGCGACAGCAGGGAATTGAAGTGGCATTGGCCGATCTCGCCGCTCATGGGATCACTTCGGCGCAGGATTATTCGCCCGATTGGGAAAATTTTCAGATTTACGAGGAATTGGAAAAAGAGGGCAAGTTGACGGCGCGAATTTCGGAGTGGCTGCCGTTCAACGATTCGATTGAAGAGTTAAAGAGGAAGCGCGATTCGCATCCGCGATCAGATCTGATGTTGCATACGGGAATGGCAAAGGCATTTATGGATGGTTCGCTTGGCGGGCACACGGCCGCGCTGCTCGCGCCTTATGCGGATGATCCTGACAATAGCGGGTTGCCGCGGTACGATGCAGCAAGGCTGAATGAGATGGCGAAGGAGCGCGTGCTCGCCGGCTTTCAGCTTGGGTTTCACGCCATCGGCGATCGAGGAGTGCAAATGGCGCTGGACGCTTTTGCCGAGGCCGAGAAAGCCGCGAGCGAGAAAAAAGTGAAAGCTCCGGACGGGAGCGACGATTTTCGCCTTCGGGTCGAACATGCGCAGGTGACGACTCCTGAGGAAATCGTGCGGTTCAAAGAGTTGAACGTGGTTGCTTCGATGCAGCCCAGCCATTTGCTCAACGATATGCGCTGGGCGGTGGACCGCATCGGACCAAAGCGCGCCGCCACTGCCTACGCGTGGTTGGCATTCTTGAATGAAGGGGTGGCGTTGGCTTTTGGAACGGATTATCCGGTTGAGCCGGTCACGCCTTTTCGCGGGCTTTATGCGGCTGCGGCACGGAGGAGCGAAGACGGCAAGCTGCAGTACTTTCCTGAGCAGAAGCTGAACATTGACCAGGCGATTGCTGCTTACACGACCGGTTCTGCTTTCGCGGAGTTTGAGGAAAAAGAGAAAGGTAAACTCGTGCCGGGAATGCTGGCAGATTTGGTAGTGCTCGATCGCGATGTGACCGCGATTCCTGCGCGAGAAATCCTGCAGACGAAAGTTCTGCGGACGGTCGTGGGAGGAAAGACGGTGTACGACGAAAGTTCAAACGCGTCCGTGATGAGAAGTGCCGTCCCGCGTCATCTTAAATAGATGTGGAGAGATTCGGAGTCGAGTTCGGGGCGGGCGTCTGAACTGATTTCGTTTAAGTCCAATTCCTTACTAGTCAGGAGAACTTATGGATATCCGGTCGATTCAGAAGCCATTCAAAGAGCAATACCGACGTGAACCGGGCAGTTCGCGGATTACGTTAACCGCAAAAGGCGGCGAGGCGAATACGCCGCTCTCTTGTTCGGTGGATATCGGCCGCGCTCTTTATCAGGCGGAGGCTCATAAAGGCGTGGGCGGACCGGGTACCGCAGCCTGCTCCGGTGACCTTCTTCTGGGAGCGCTGGCGGCCTGCGCGCAGCTGACGTGCCAACTGGTTGCTACGGCGATGGGAGTGCCGACACAGCACATCGGCGTCACTGTGGACGGAGATATGGACTTATCGGGAACGCTCGGAATTTCGAAAGACGTTCCTGTTGGATTCGAGGCCATTCGCGTGAAGTTCGATATTGATGCGCCGCAGGCAACTCCGGAGCAATTGCGGGGTTTGCAAGAGAAAACGGAGCAATACTGCGTGGTCCTGCAGACTTTAGTACACCCGCCGAAGATTCATGCGGAATGGAGCACGGCAGAGAAAAAAACCTCTCGGTGAGGGGCACGACAGTGGAGAAGACTTCTGTTTCGCCAACCGTAACCTCCCTGAGGGGTCGCGTATAATTAGGAGTTTGAAGTGACGGAGGGCAAGTAAGCATGGATTCGCAGGCATTCAAGGCGCACGGGAAGACGCGCCGGTGGATTTATTTGTTCAGCATCGCGACGACGCTGGCGCTGGGCATTCTGATCGGCACCGTGATTTCTTTCGGGGTAAAGGGCAAAGAGGGACAAAAGTCTTCTGACGCCACTCCGTTGACGATTCCTTCCCCGCAGCAGCTTTCGAACGCCTTTTCTCAGATTGCCAAGCAATTGGGGCCGAGCGTGGTCAATATCAACACAGAGACCACGATCAAGACACGAAAGCGGCGCGGGCAGAGCCCTGACGATGACGATAGTGGCGGCGGCGATAACGGCGGCATGGACGATTTCTTCAATCACTTCTTCCGCGGGCCGGGAGGCCAGGGGCAGACGGGTCCGTTCGGTGGCGGTGGCGACAATGGCCCGATTCGCGAGCGGTCGCTGGGTTCGGGCGTACTAGTTGATGCCAAGGGTTACATCGTCACCAACCGCCATGTAATCGAGAAGGCCGACCGCATTCGTGTGCGCCTGCAGGACGATCCGCCGGGCGTGCAGCATGAGGCAAGAGTGATCGGAGAAGATCAGGAAACCGATCTCGCGGTGGTGAAGATCGATCTCGACCGTGCGGCGCCCGTGGCGAAGATGGGGAATTCGGACAGCATGGAAGTGGGCGATTGGGTGTTGGCCATCGGCAGCCCGTTCGGCCAGGTGGGAACAGTCACCGCCGGCATTGTTTCGGCGAAGGGCAGAGATATCGTTCCGGGGCGTCAATTTCAAAGTTTTATTCAAACAGATGCCGCCATTAATCCCGGCAATTCCGGCGGGCCGCTGGTGAACATGAACGGCGAAGTGATCGGCATCAACACCGCGATTTTGAGCGAAACCAACGCCTACGCGGGGGTTGGCTTCTCGCTGCCGTCGAATACCGTTGTGCAGGTTTATAACCAGCTGATCGGCCCCGAACATCGCGTGGCGCGCGGCTCGATCGGAATCATGTTCAACTCGGTGGAGAATCCGGCTATCACGCGCGTCTATGGCAACGGCAGCGGTGTGACCATTTCCGACGTTGTGGCCGGAACCCCCGCCGATCAGGCCGGGCTGAAAGTCGGCGATACCATCACCACCATCGACGGCAAGAAGGTCGCAAAAGGGGCCGGGCTGGTGGATGACATTGCCTCGCGCAAGCCGGGGGCAAAGATCGAGCTGGGCTTCATTCGGAACGGCAAGCCGATGCAGACCACGGTTACGGTTGCTGACCGCGCCAAGCTGTTTGCGTCGCGGTTGAACGAAGACGACAACGGCAACGACGAGAGCACGCCCAAGCAGAGCAAATTTGGGCTTACCGTGCGCAAGCTCACACCGGAAGTTGCCGAGAAGCTCGACATGCCGGCGGGCAAGGGCGTGATGGTGGAAGAGGTCAAGCCGAATTCGTTTGCCGATGACGTTAATCTGAATCGCGGCGACGTCATCCTCGAGATCAACAAGCAGCCGGTGAATAGCGAGGACGATCTCAACCGGATTGAGGCCAGTCTGAAGAGCGGCCAGGATGTGGTCTTCCTGGTGAGGCCGCGTGGAGCGACCCGGCAGGATGGAACGGTCTTCCTGCCTGGAACACTTCCGTAACCATTGCCACCCCAACGGGAACTGGCATTTCATTCTTCGATCACGGATGATTGAAATGCCAGCGCCGCTTGGGCGTTTTTATTTGCGTGGTTCTTGGCCGATTTTGCGGTAAGCCGAGGGGCGCGGCGCGGTTTCTAATTGTTCAAGGGGATGACGTTGGGACGACATCTTACGCGGAAAATGTTCCTCGGTTGCTTATTCGCTTGCGCTGCATGGCTGGTGTGCGGCTCCGCTTCGCCTGGGGCGATAGCGCAGGATACCGTGGCCGCTGCCAAAGATGCGAGTAAGACTTCCGGCACAGCCTCGAAATCCTCTGCCGCGACGCCGAAGAAGACCACCGCAAACAGCACACGTTCCAAGCCATCGAGTTCGGCCGCCTCCCGCAAAGGCAAGCCGGCGCACACCAGTTCGCGGCACGGAAGACGAAAAACCGCAGCGCGGGGACAGCAGAAAATCGATCCAGAGAGGGCGCAGGAGATTCAAGAGGCGCTGGTTCGCGAGCATTATCTGAGTGGGGAGGCGGCGGGGACTTGGAACCAGGCGAGCGAAGATGCCATGCGCCGCTACCAGTCCGACCATGGATGGCAATCGAAGGCGGTACCCGATTCGCGCGCATTAATCAGCCTTGGCCTGGGGCCGAGCCACGATCATCTGCTGAATCCGGACAGCGCGATGACGAGCGAGCCGGCTGTTTCGCATACCCGAGCGCGCGTGGCTGCGCCGCTCGTGCCGGTGTCTTCTCCTTTGCCCGCCGCCAAAGTACAGCCGGATTCGACGACTGGATCACAGTCAGCCCCGGGCGATTCTTCGCGGCCACAGTGAATCAAGACGTGACGATTACTCTCCCGTTCAGCTTCGACTAAGGTTCCGCACGCCTCCATACCGCGACAATCCACATCCCCAGTTGTGTGTTTGAGGCCGCCTGCTTTGCAGTGCTCTCTTGCCGCCCCGGCGCAATCATTCCCGTATAATTCAGGCACTCCCTATGCGCGCTTCGCTCGAACACATTTTGCACTCTGCGCGCGCGAAGGTGGCTACGGCCAAGAGCAGTGCCGATCTGCGCGATCTTGAGCGGCGCGCGGAACGTTATGCGCCGCGCGGTTTTCGAGCAGCTCTGGCAAAGAAAAGCGAGTCCGGCATTGCGATTATTGCCGAACTCAAGAAGGCATCGCCATCCAAAGGGCTAATTCGGAAGGATTTTAGTGTTCCAGAGCTAGCTCGCGAATTGGAAATGGCGGGCGCCGCCTGCATCTCGGTTTTGACGGATGAGGAATTCTTTCAAGGGTCACTGGCAAATCTGCGAGTGGCATCTGAGGCAGTGAAGATTCCATGTTTACGAAAAGATTTCATCGTCGATGAGTTTCAATTGCTCGAGGCTCGGGCGAACTCGGCCGACGCCGTGTTGCTGATTGTGGCCGCGTTGACTCCGCCGGAACTCAGCCTGCTGGTGCGCACTGCCCATTCGCGTGATCTTGATGTTTTGTGCGAAGTGCATGACGAAGACGAATTGAATCGCGCTCTGGAGGCGGGTTGCAATTTGATTGGAGTGAACACCCGCGATCTGCGTACTTTCGACGTGGACCCCGAGACGGCATTCCGGCTAGCCGTGAAGCTTCCGAAAAATGTCATCAGGGTTGCCGAAAGTGGCATTCGCTCGCCCGAGGACATAGCTCGGCTGCGGACTGCGGGATACCAAGGTTTTCTAATTGGTGAAGCGCTAATGCGGGCGCAGCGTCCGGGAGAAGCTCTGCGTGAATTGATGGAAGTCAAAGAATTGCGCGTGCCGAGCGCCAGATGATGGCTTATTTTTTACCTCCGGCAGACAACTAAATTCATGACCTGGGTGAAAATTTGTGGGATGACGAACCTGGAGGATGCAGTGACCGCCGTCGATGCGGGAGCTGATGCGCTGGGGTTCGTCTTCTGTGAGAAGAGTCCCAGGAGTATCAGGGTTGACGTAGCGCGTGAGATCGTCAGCAGATTGCCCGGCCGGGTCGAAAAAGTCGGAGTATTTGTGGATACTCCGGTTAAGCAAGTCGACGAAACTTTACGGCGTGTTGGGCTTACTACTGCGCAGGTGTACTCGAAGTCGTTCGATGAATGGATTGCATGGCACGAAAACAGCGATCGGAAGCTGATTCTTGCGATTTCCGGAGGCACGCTGAAAGAAGACTTGGCTGGCTCTCTCAGGGCATCGCAGAAGCGCATCACCGCGTTTCTGGTTGACTCGGGATCTGGAGATTTGCCCGGTGGCACCGGAGAACGTTTCGACTGGGAAAGCGCGAAGCTCGGAATATGGAATTTAGGAATGGCAGTGCCGGTAGTGGTGGCTGGTGGCTTGACCGCTGGAAACGTCGACGGAGCGATTAAAACATTGAGGCCCTGGGGAGTCGATGTGGCTTCGGGAGTCGAATCGCGGCCGGGGAAAAAGGATCCAGCGAAGGTGCGGGCGTTCGTGCAGGCGGTCCGCGAACGAGATCGGAAGACGAATTAGCAATGGCGACTGCTCCAACCAGAACGAAAGTCAAAATAGCCGCCGTTGCCTTAAAGCACGCGGCAAGAATGGGGCGGCCTTTTTCTCGAACGGACACGCCGGGGCGGTTTGGTGTATATGGCGGCCGCTATGTGCCTGAAACTTTGATGTCGGCGCTGGAGGAGCTTGAGCGCGAATACGAGAAGGCAAAACGCGATAAGAAATTTCAGGCGAGGCTCGATGGCTTGTTGCGGAGCTATGCCGGACGTCCCACTCCGCTGACCTTTGCACAGCGGCTGACGAAAAAGCTCGGCGGCGCCAAAATCTATTTGAAGCGCGAAGATCTGCTGCACACAGGCGCGCACAAGATCAACAACTGCCTGGGGCAGGCGCTGCTGGTCGAGCGAATGGGCAAGCAGCGGGTGATTGCAGAGACTGGCGCCGGACAGCACGGTGTAGCCACGGCGACGGTGTGCGCATTGTTCGGCTTTGAGTGCGTCGTTTATATGGGCACGGAGGACATGCGGCGCCAGGAGTTAAACGTATTCCGCATGCGCTTGCTGGGAGCGGAAGTGCGCGGCGTGGATTCCGGCTCTCGCACCTTGAAAGATGCAATCAATGAGGCGATGCGCGACTGGGTCACGAACGTACGCACCACGCATTATCTATTGGGCAGTGTGCTCGGCGCGCATCCTTACCCGACGATGGTAAGAGATTTTCATCGCGTCATTGGACGCGAGGCGCGGGCTCAGATTCTCAAGGCCGAAGGAAAGCTGCCGGCTGCGGTGATCGCATGTGTCGGTGGAGGATCGAATGCGATCGGAGTTTTCTACGACTTCATAAAAGATAAAAAGGTCCGCTTGATCGGCGTCGAAGCCGGTGGACGCGGTGAATCGCTCGGCGAACATGCGGCCCGATTTCGGGGAGGCTCTCCCGGAGTCTTGCAGGGTACTTATTCCTATTTGTTGCAGGACTCGGCTGGGCAAATTGCCAATACGCATTCGGTATCCGCGGGGCTCGATTATCCTTCGATCGGCCCGGAGCATGCGAATCTGAGAGATGTCGGACGGGCAGAATATGTTTCGGCGTTGGACACGGAGGCGCTGGAGGCGGCGACTCTGCTGGCGCGCACTGAAGGAATCATCCCCGCTCTGGAATCGGCCCATGCTGTTGCCGAACTTATCAAGCGCGCTCCAAAGATGAAGAAGTCTGAACCTGTGATCGTGAACATCTCGGGGCGCGGGGATAAGGATATCGGAATCATGCGCGAGAACTTGCGGCTGGATTCGTAAACTAACTGTCGAGAATCGACAATCGGAATGAAAATGTGCCTCTAGCCTTCTACAAGAAGCCGGCGCTGATCGTGTACGTGACTTGCGGCGATCCGAATCTGGCGACTACGCGAGAGATCGTGCTGGCTGCGATCGAGGCAGGGGCTGAGGTGATCGAGCTTGGCGTGCCGTTCAGTGATCCGGTGGCCGATGGACCGGTGATTCAGCGGGCGGCCGAGCGGGCCCTCCGGCAGGGCACTTGTCTTTCGCAGGTGTTAACTCTGGCCGCTGAAATCCGGCAGCAGGCGCAGTCAACGGGGCTGGTTGTGTTTTCATATTTGAATCCGATACTAAGAATGGGCTTCGGCAAGTTTTGCAAGGTAGCCCGCCATGCTGGGGTGGATGGAGTTTTGCTGACCGATTTGCCTGTCGAAGAAGCGGGCGAATATTTGAGCGCGATGAAGGCGAATGATCTGGCGCCCATTTTTCTGGCAGCGCCGACCAGTTCAGATATTCGCTTGAAGCAGATCGCGGAGTCGTCGAAAGGGTTTGTCTACGCTGTATCGCGTACCGGGGTCACGGGAGCGCGGCTCGCTCTGGAGAGTGATGCCCGAAAACTCGTGCAGCGCCTGCGGCGTTTTACCAAACTGCCGATTGCAGTTGGCTTCGGAATTTCGACGCCCGAGCAGTTTCACGAGGTGGGCAAGTTTGCAGATGCAGTGGTTGTTGGTAGCGCTATTGTCGATGCAGTCGAGCGCAACCGGGGGCGCGAAGCGGAAGCAGCCGGCGAATTTGTGCGTAAACTGCGCGAAGAGCCCGGAGCGTAGCAGGCGAGAATGGATATTGCCGATTGGCGAAAGAAAATCGACGAACTCGACCGGCAACTGATTGGGTTGCTTAGCGAGCGGGCGCGGGCGGCGACTGAGATCGGCCGCCTGAAGCGGCACACCAATTTGCCGATTTACGAGCCGGACCGGGAGCGTGTTGTTTTCGAAAATGCCCGGCAGTTGAATCGCGGGCCGCTGCCGGATCGTGATCTGGTCAGAATTTTTGAGCGCATCATGGATGTGATGCGGAACATCCAGAAAGAGCAGATTGGCGGTACTCAACCTGCGCCATCGCAGACGGAGTTGGATTCGGATGTGAACGATTAGGTCAGGCGCGGCATCAGCGAGGCAAACTTTTAAGAGACGCAGGCCGAGGCGGATAACCGAAGGGCAAATCTTTTTATGATCGTAGCAATGCAGGAAGTGGCCGATGAATCCCAGATTCAGCAGGTGATCGACCAACTGGTGAAGCTGGGATTCGAGGTTCACCGCTCCACGGGGGCGCGGCAAACCGTACTGGGCGCGGTCGGCGCCGACATCGATTTCGATATTCGCAACCTGGAACTCCTGCCAGGAGTGCAGGAAGTTCACCGCATCAGTGCGCCGTACAAATTGGCAGGGAAGGGATTTCGCCCGGAAGGGACTATCGTCAAACTTGCCAACGGGGTCAACATCGGTGGCAATGAAGTCGTCGTCATGGCAGGGCCGTGCTCGGTGGAATCGCGCGAGCAGCTTTTTGCGACGGCGGAATCGGTTTCGGAAGCCGGCGCGCGAGTGTTGCGCGGCGGCGCGTTTAAACCGCGAAGCTCGCCATATTCTTTTCAGGGGCACGGAGAAGATGCGCTAAAGCTGCTGCGCGAAGCGGGAGAGAAATTCCGCCTGCTTGTGATCAGTGAAGTGATGGAGATCTCGCAGATCCCGATGATGCTGCCGTATGTCGATATTTTGCAGGTGGGCGCGCGCAACATGCAGAATTTCAACCTGCTGCGGGAACTGGGAAAGGTGCGCAAGCCGGTCCTGCTGAAGCGCGGAATCGCCGCCACGCTTGAAGAACTATTGCTCTCCGCCGAATACATTATGGCCGGCGGCAATTACGATGTGATCCTGTGCGAGCGCGGCATTCGAACTTTTGAAACGTACACACGCAATACGATGGATATTTCGGCGATTCCAATCATTCACAAGCTCTCGCATCTTCCCATGACCGCCGATCCGTCGCACGGCACTGGTCGGCGCGATAAAGTTCCTCCGATGGCGCGGGCGTCGATCGCGGCCGGTGCGGACGCGCTTTTGATCGAAGTACACTGCGCGCCCGACAAGGCGTGGTCTGATGGCGCACAATCGCTGTTTCCCGAGCAGTTTGCCAAGTTGATGGATGAGCTCAGGATGATTGCGCCAGCAGTGGGACGGACCATCGGATGATTGAGTAATTTGGTAATTGAGGAATTGAGAAAGGCGCGGCGCATTTTGTTTGTTTTCAAATTACCCAGTTACTAAATTACCCAATTACTCAATTGTTCATGCCGATCCGTCAAATCACGATCGTCGGTACCGGCCTCATTGGGGGGTCTTTTGCCCTGGCGCTGCGCAGGCGCCGGTTTGCCGGACGCATTATCGGCTGCGATCGCGAATCTGCGCTCAAAAAAGCGAAGATGTGTGGAGCGATCGACAAAGGCTTTGCCGAGCCGGCAGATGCCGTGCGCGGCAGCCAGTTGGTGGTTCTCGCGACTCCGGTTCTGGCGATCATTGACTTGATTGGACGGCTCGGCCCAAGTTTGCCATCGACTACTTTGCTCACCGATGTAGGAAGCACGAAGACGGCAGTGGTGCAGCAGGCGGTGAAGGTTTTCGGAGAAAGTACGCCCAAGAGATTTCTGGGCGGGCATCCGATGGCGGGAAAGGAACTCTGCGGCGTCGACTATGCTGACGCCGACCTGTTCCAGAATGCGGCGTGGTTCTTAACTCCTCTGCCCGATCAGAATCTCAACCATGGGCTCTTCGCGGAGTTTGCCGGATGGATCGATCAGATCGGAGCCCGAATCGCGGTGTTGCCGCCGGACGATCATGACCGCTTGTGCGCGTGGATCAGCCACGTTCCCCAGATGGTTTCGACAGCGTTGGCGGCTGCGCTGGTCGAAGAGTTTGGAGAAGACGCGCCCCTGCTTCCCGCCGGCGGGCGCGCGCTGCGCGAGATGACAAGGATTTCGGCGAGCCCCTATTCGATGTGGCGCGACATTGCGATCACGAACAAGAAAAATCTTGAAGATGCGCTGCTGAGAGTCGAACAGCGGCTGGCTCACATCCGCGAAAATCTTTCGAGCCGGGCGCTGGCGGAGGAGTTTGAGCTGGCGCACGCGCTGAAGAAAAGCGGCAAAGGATAATTCGCCACAGAGACACAGAGAAAATAATTCGTCTCACTTGGTTCCGAATGTCTTTGGGAGTGTTCGCTTCGTCCGGCTCTTTCTGTCTCTCAGTGGTGAGTTTGATTTAGAATTCTCAGGCTATGAATAAAGTCGTAACCAGCGCCGAAGAGGCGATCCGCGATGTAAGTGACGGCGCGGCCATCATGTTCGGCGGCTTTGGCCTATGCGGCATCCCGGAGAATCTGATTCGTGCATTGGTGCGTAAGGGGTCGAAGAACCTGACCACGATTAGCAACAATGCCGGAGTGGACGGATACGGTATCGGGTTGCTGCTCGCCGCTGGGCAGATTCGGCGGCATATCGGCACTTACGTTGGCGAAAACAAGCTTCTGGAATCGATGGTTCTGTCGGGCAGAGTGCAGCTCGATCTGGTTCCGCAAGGAACGTTTTCCGAGCGCATTCGCGCCGCAGGCGCGGGCATCCCAGCCTTCTTCACTCCTACCGGCGTAGGAACGATCGTCGCCGAGGGAAAGGAAACGCGCGACTTCGACGGGCGTTCTTACGTGATGGAGCGCGCGTTACCCGCTGATTTTGCTTTTGTGAAAGCCTGGAAAGGCGACCGTATGGGAAACCTGGTTTACCGGAAGACGGCGCGGAATTTTAATCCGATTATGGCGACCGCCGGGAAGGTTACGATTGCCGAGGTTGAACATCTGGTCAATGCCGGTGAGCTCGACGGCGATTCGATCCATACGCCTTCGGTGTATGTGAAGAGAATTTTTCAGGGCGAGTTGTACGAGAGAAGGATCGAAAAGAGGACTGTAAGAAAAGTGGTTGTGTAGCTCGCAGTCGGCGGCGTTCGGTGAGACAGACAGGAATCAGACATGGAGAAGCCTGGCAAAGATGTTGAAAAGCGGAATCGGATTGTGAGCCGCATCGCACGCGAGCTGCGCGATGGGTTCTACGTGAATCTCGGTATAGGCATGCCGACGCTGATCGCCAACCATGTTCCGCCTGGCATGGAAGTTATTCTGCAATCGGAAAATGGAATGCTGGGGATTGGACCGTATCCGGCGGAAAATCAGGAAGATTGCGATCTCATCAATGCCGGCAAAGAGACCGTCACGGAGATGCCGGGAACATCTTATTTTTCGAGCGCCGACTCTTTTGCCATGATCCGTGGCGCGCATGTGGATTTGAGTGTGCTAGGTGCGATGGAAGTGGATGAAAAGGGCAACCTCGCGAACTGGATGATTCCCGGCAAGATGGTAAAAGGCATGGGCGGAGCTATGGATCTCGTCGCCGGCGCGCGCCGGGTCGTAGTGGCTATGGAACATACCACACGCGAAGGCGCTCCCAAAATCTTGAAGAACTGTACGCTACCGCTTACCGGCGTGGGCGTGGTGGATACGATTGTGACTGAGATGGCTTACATCCGGGTCGGCAAAGATGGCCTTGTACTCGAAGAAGTTGCTCCGGGCTTGACTGCCGAGGACGTGCAGAGGGCGACGGAAGCGAAGCTGATAGTGAGCCCGAATCTGAAATCGATGGAGAACTAGCGCGAACGTCCAACCCGATATTTGTTCAGATCCGGAACGGTGCCGCCAGCAATCGAAACGGCAGCGTGATCGCCAAGTAAACTACTTCCAACACCCCGTGCACGGCTACGCCGACGATACGAAATGGCAATAATAATAGCCAGACGAACGGATACATGACTAATGCCAGCAATGCCAGAGGCCAGCAAAGCACGAAGAGAATGCACCACAGCAGGAATGTGAACATGACGTGTCCTCCCTCTTTTCGGCCCAATTCCTAATACGGCGGCGGAGGGTCAAAAGTTCCGCGCGGGAATGCCATCTACGGTTACGTCGCGCTGACTGATAGCGATCCTCAGGCTCCGGTTTTACCGATTTATTAAAAAACTATTCGTAACGCAACGCTTCCGCGGGTAAAGTCCTTCCCGCCGACCACGAGGGATACAAAGTGGCGATGAACGAAACTCCGATCGCGACGAATGCGACGAGCAGGCCGTCCATCGGCCGCGGAGCGAAGGGAACGTAGTCGATCGAGTAAACTTCGGGTGAGAGCGAAATCATGTGATAGTGGCCACCCGCGTAGGAAATTGCGTAGCCTGCCAGCAGGCCGATCAGCGTACCGATCACTCCGATCAGAACCCCCTGCGCGATGAAGATGTTTCTGACCTGCGAGCGCCGCGTCCCCATCGACATGAGCACGGCAATGTCTTTGGTTTTCTCCATCACCATCATGATCAGCGAAATCAGAATATTCAGCGCCGCCACGAAGACGATCAAGCCGATTGTGATGAATGTGACGAGGCGCTCAAGACGCAGCGCGTGAAAGAGAGCTTTATTTTGCTCCATCCAATTCGTCGCCATGAAACCGCTGCCCGCGGCTTCTTCCAGTTCGTGGGATACCTGGCCCGCTTTGTAGATGTCATCGATTTTGAATTCGATCACGGAAATCAGATCGCCCAAGCCGAACAGCCGTTGCGCAGCCGACAGGCTGGTGAAGGCCCAGGAAGAGTCGTAATCGAAGAAGCCGGAATCAAAGATTCCGGCCACGCGGAAGCGGCTGTATTTGGGCACCATTCCGAAGGGCGTGAGTTCACCTTGGGGACTGGTCACCAGCACGACTGAGCCGACAGTCGCGCCCAAGCCGTCCGCCATATCTCTGCCGAGAATAATCGGAGGCATTGCAGCGACCCGCGCCTGAACCCCGGACAAGTCGTCCGGCGACTCTTGCTCACCGTTGCTCGCCTGATCCAACGAGGATGGTTCTTCGGCCTCCCGATTCGGCGACTCTTCAAGCGGCGCCGCTGAACCTTCTTTGATGGTGTTCAGCAGATCGCCGATCTTGCGTTCATCGGCGGGAATCATTCCTTTCAGCACTGCGCCGCGCGCGCGCGGACCGCGTGAGATGAGAACCTGCTCGAAGATCGCAGGGGCTGCGGCGACAACGTGCGGCTCTTTGGAAAGCCGCGCGATCAGAGGTGGCCAGTTCTTGATTCCGTCATCGGCCACGCGCAGAAGGCTGATGTGCGAGGTCGACCCGATCAGCCGCTCCTGCAAATCCTGGCGAAAGCCATTATTAATCGCCAGGGCGACGATGAGCGAAGCCACGCCGGCAGCCACTCCCACAATCGAAATCGCCGTGATAATGCCAATGAATGCTTGCCGCCGCTTTGCGCGGAGGTAGCGGGTTGCTATGAAGAGTTCGAATCGCATCAGCGAACTTTTGGCTGTCAGGCTCTCAGCTTTCAGGCATGTCGATTATATCGACCCCTTTGCTGTGGACGAACCCCAAGAAGCCAGGAATTGACGATGAGGGGCTTGCCGCGGTGTTCTCTTCCACACTTTACAAAATACCCGGCAACCAGCCGCCATACAGCCCTCATCAGAAGCAACTACCATCGGTAAGGTATCGCGGCAGGTTCGCCGGCCCGCCGTGAATTGTGCCTTCGCCATTTTCGTTGTTGTAATCTGTAAGTCTTCGTCTGTAAATCTGTAAAAAGCTGTTCATTACTGAAGTTGGTCAAGGCTGACCGAATGAGCGAACTCTGCCGAACAGTCGACGTCACGGGCCGTACGGTTGCGACCGGTGTCGCTTGCGAAACGATCGGTGGCTATGCGGGCGATCAGACCCTTGTCCGGCCGCTCGCGCTCGACACCGAATTGCTGCCATCCTTCTTCATCGTTGGGCCGCCGCGAACCGGGAGCAGTTGGCTGCACGAAATCTTGCGCCCACACACCCTATTACCCAGTCCCTCGAAGGAGACGAGATTTTTCGACACCCACTTTCATCGCGGAATGAAGTGGTACTCGGCTCACTACCAACGACCAACCCAAAAAAGATGCATGGGCGAGGTCGCGCCTACTTATTTCGCGTCTGCCTCCGCGCGCGAGAGGATCGCGCTGACCGTGCCGCACGCGAAAATCGTTTGCGTCTTCCGTAATCCTGTGGATCGAATCGTTTCGCTCTACCGGGTGAAGCGCGCCTACGGATGGATCCCGTGGAGCTTTGCCGAAGCGGTCGCGCGCGATCCCGAGTTGATGGAGTCGGGCCGATATGCCAGCACCCTCAAGCTGTGGCAGCGGTCATTTGGGACTGAGAACGTGATGGCCGGAATCTACGACGATCTTCAGGCGGATCCTCAGAGCTTTGTGGACTCGGTCGTTGATTTTATCGGGGCTCCCCGCTTCTCCCTGGCCGATTGGCAATATGGATTTGTCCACGACTCTGACCGCATGACCCAGCCGCGCAGCTACTACCGCACCCGCACCGCGACCATGGTAGCTAACTGGCTTAAAGCACGTCGCATGGACCGCGCAGTCAGTGCATTTAAACGTTCGCGTCTGCGCAGGCTGGTTTTGGGGGGCGGGGAGCCTTTCCCGAAACTCTCGCCCGAGTTGTCGATGCACCTTCAACAGGCTTTTAAGCACGAAGTGGAGGAGCTTGAAGAGATGCTTCGGCGCGACCTCTCAGCGTGGAGAGTTCAGACGCGATAAGTTCAGTCGGTCTATTAGGCGGGACTCCGACTCTTAAGGCAGGCAAGTGATTCCGGGAAATCCACGAAATCCAGAATCAAACGTTAGAATGCGTGCGATGCCGTGCTGCTCCATTACGGCTAAATGCAAGGCGTCTCGGGCGGACAAGTGCCGGTGACCCAGGACGATCTGTTTGGCACGTTCCACAGCAGGGAGATCTACTCCAAGAATTTCATCGACGACGGCGAGCAATGCGTCAAAAGCCGGCTGTATCGCGTCGGGGCGGTCAATGGCGACGTAACGGTGAAGAATTTCTTGCAGGACTTCGGCATCTGTAACCAGTCGCTGCCGTTCACTGACCAGCTTTTCGAGCCACCGCTGAGCATCGCTCTTATGCCGGTGAGGCACGCCAATCAGATACATCGGTACGTTGGAATCGACCAAAATCACGATGTTGGGCCGACTGCATATCCGCGTTCGATCTCCGACAACATCTGGTCGATGTCGGCCGTGGGAAAGTCGTGCCGCGCAGCGTTGCGGATTACGTCAAGTTTCCTGCCAGGGTCGCCCGTGGATTCCAAGCGACGTGCCTTCTCCAGCGCCTGCCGCACCCACTCGGCCAGTGACATGTTTTGCGATCGCGCGGTCCGCTGAATTTCCCGATACTCCGGGTCTTGCAGAATTACCTGGAGACGCTTACTCATCCGATGAGTGTATATGACTCATTACGAGTAGTCGATTGGTTCCCGCAATGTCACTTACCTCGAAGCACAGTCTTTGCCGCTCCCATATTGTCGTATCGGTCGTAGACGCGAACTACGATTACGTGCTCCGTTGCCGCCAACCCGTCTTTACCCGCTTCCGGGGCGACTTTGAAATCGTAGTTTTCTGTTTTTGAGTCCGCGAGCTGACCGACCGGCTCCACGTATTTCCAATCTCCGGCGTCGACGGAATACTCCGCACGCTTTACGGGCGAAAAACTATCGGCCGCGCGGAAGATGATGTGAATATCTCCAGGGTCCAATGAAGCGGCCAGGTTCTCGATGCGCGGCGGAGTGGTATCGACCTCAAAGCGGCGGCTCTCTCGCGAGGCAGTAAGTGCTTCGCCGGGCGAATGCGAAGGCGCATCGGAGGCAACTACTTTTACCGTGTAACCTCCGTCCGGCAGGAGGCTGGCGTCGAAAGAAAAGGCCTTATCGATGAGGTTATCTTTCAGCAGCAGCCAGCGGCTGTCTCCGTCGCCGCGATAGTAGATGGAAAAGATAAGTTGGTCGTCATTTTCATCGTGCGCACTCCATTTAACTCCGATTGCGTCGCGGTCGTGCGAGCCGGCCGGCTGGAGGTCAAAGTGCGGGGCCGACATGGCGCTTGTGTCGTTAATCAGGCCGGTAGACATTTTCGGCAGAGCTTGATACCTGACGCCGATCTGCACCGTGACGTCGTCGATTTCCGGAGCAGTGTTTTTCGGAAGGTAATTCAGCGCGACGCTATCCACATGCGGCGGTGAAGAGCCCGAGTGAAGCACCGCTTTCCATTGCGCGTAGCGCGCGGCGGGAATTCCGGTTTCCGTGTTCCTGGCGAGATCGATCCTGTTCCATGCGCTCCAATTGCGGTCAGGATTATCGACGTTGCCGCTGCGAGCGTAGATATCGACGCTCCCTGATCCGCGAAACTCTGCGCGGCCCCAGCGCGAAAATATCTTGGCGTCAAATACGTCGCTTTCGTAAGTACCTTCGGATTCTGGCTCCGGTCCTAGCACAAAAAGCTTGCCAAGGTTGCTGGTCGCGGCGTAAAGCCCACCACCGGGAGACTTGGCGAAAGCTGTTACCTGCGAAGCGGGAGCTTTCAGTAGATCTGAAAAATCATCCAAGCCGTTGATGGCGAAGATGTGGCCGCGGTTGCCGCTGCCCGCGAGCAGTCGGCCCTTCGAATCGAAGGCCAGAGCGTAAACGATATCGTCATGCGAAGACCACAACTTTGTTGGCGAACCATCCGGCGCGATGCGGTAGACATCGGAACCGCTGCCGCCATTTCCCCCGGGAAATGGGAACGGCCCAACGGTTACCGGAGCGCTGGGCGCGGGAGTTATCGTCATGCCCGGTACTTGCGACGCCGATCCCGGCGAAGGAGAACTGGACGATACGGTAATCAATGCCGAAGAAGAGCCGGATGAACCGGACCCGGTGCTGCGCTTTTCCCCAACTGCGGCCGCGTAGATGTTGCCATCTTTATCGAGAGCGAGCGCAGTGATCTCTTTTTTTGGAGCGCTATAAAGCACGAAACCTTCGCCCGAGGGCGAAATGCGATAGATCAAACCGCTGCCATCGGAGCCGGCGATCAGATTTTGCTGCGCATCGAAGGCTAAAACGCGAATATGAGTTTCATCGCTCTTGAAAAAGACTGCGTGCTCGCCTTTTGGAGTGACGCGATAAATCTCTCCGTGATCCCCGGTGGCTACATAGAGACTTCCGGATTTATCCAGCGCCATATCCCAGATGTATTTCGTGCCCGGCTCGAAATAAACTGAGGAACTCCAGGATGGGTCCAAGCTTGGCTTACCGGCGTCACTCTCTTTTTCTTCTTTGCCGGAGGTAGTGTGATTTGAATCCTGTCTTTTTGATTTAGCCGCGTGTTGAAGTTTGTAAACTTTGCCATCGGGAGCGGTGGCCGCGTAGATGGTTCCTCCGGGAGCGGTTTGCAACGCTTGAACCTGCAACTCTTTCGGCTCGAAGATGATGGTTGAGTTACCTTCTCTGGTAATGCGATACACCCGTGCCGGCGCGCCGGCAGCGATGTAAACGTTTCCGGCGTCGTCGCTGGCAATGGCCCAAATGTAGGTTGACGGTGTGGCATAAAGACTTTTAAACGTGGGTGCGAGTTCCAGCCCGCCGGTGCTATTAATGGCGACCCCGGCTGGATTTCCCTTGATCAGGTCTTCAAATTTCGACTGTTCCCAAAGACGTGTGCCTTCCGCGGCGGCGGTCGATACGAAGCTGGAACTGGTAAGGACTGCAAGACATAAACCCACAAGAAAAAATAAAATGAGCTTTCGCGCAGCGTGCAATTTCATACCTCGAAGCTTTATTGTTGGGATTACTTTCAGGTTATCACGCCTGCATGGAGAAGCGACAAAGGGCGAGGAGCGCGACATTTCCCGGGTCATTCTCCGTGGTATCGTAAGATCTCATGCGTTCCTCGCGCCAGGACCTGCTGCGACTACTCGCCCACAAGTCTTTCAAGCTGGGAGAGTTCAAGCTCTCCTCGGGCGGCACCAGCGACTACTACATCGATTGCCGAACCACCACGCTTGATGCCAAAGGCTCGCGCCTGAGTGGAGAGGTTTTTCTTGAAGAAATCCGACAACGTGGCTGGAAGGCGCAAGCCGTCGGCGGACTAACCATGGGAGCCGACCCCATCGTTGTTGCCGTCGCTGTAGTCAGCGGCGAACTGAACGGATTTCTTGTGCGAAAAGCGGAAAAACAGCACGGCACTGGGCAGCGCATCGAGGGCTTTCGCGAGAAGGGTGCCTCTGTGGTGATCGTTGACGATGTGTGTACGACCGGCGCATCCACGGTACAGGCAATCGAGGCAGCGCGCGAGTTCGGATTCAACGTAGTGGGAGCGATGTGCCTGGTGGAGCGCGAAGAGGCCAACGGACGGCCGAATGTGGAGAGAGCCGCTTCCCCGGCGCCATTTGTCGCGATCTTTACCGCAGGCGAGGTGCGCGCGGAACATCTATTGCAGACAGATGATACGGAGCCGGTGATCTTTGCAGTTGCGGCGAGTTGCGAGATTTGCGGGCAGCCGGCAGTCACGAATAATCCGCGCAATCGCTGCGCCGCGCATAGGGTGTAACCGGAAGCGAGCCGCGACGAACCGATAAGACTTTTATGATTCAAACTCTCGAATGGACTGAGCAGGGCGTGCGCTTCATCGATCAGACGAAGCTGCCCACAGAAGAGATCTACGTCACGAGCAACAATTACCAGCAAGTCGCCGATGCGATCCGGACCATGATCGTGCGCGGAGCGCCCGCGATCGGCGTTGCAGCGGGCATGGGAATTGCGCTCGGAGTGCGGGATTCAAAGGCGGAAACCGTCGGAGAGCTAAAACAGGAGCTCGACCACATTTCCGAAGTCATCGGCCAGACGAGACCCACGGCGGTGAATCTGTTCTGGGCGATACAGCGTATGAAAGAAAAGTTCGAGCGCCTGCGGATTCGTCCCCTCGCTCAGATTAAGCATGAAATGGTTGAAGAGGCAAAGCGCATGCACGCGGAGGACATCGCCGCCAACCAAGCCATGGGACGCTACGGCGCGACGCTGTTGCCAAGCGAGGGGAGCGTTCTCACCCATTGCAATGCGGGCGCTCTGGCGACCGCCGGCTACGGGACGGCGCTTGGAGTGATCCGCGCGGCGATTGAACAGGGCAAGAAGATTCATGTCTATGCCGACGAAACTCGCCCATTCCTGCAAGGGGCGCGGCTCACGGCCTGGGAGCTGATGAAGGACGGAATTCCGACGACGGTCATCTCCGACAACATGGCCGGCGCAATGATGAAGCAGGGCAAGATTGGCGCAATCGTCGTGGGCGCCGATCGCATCGCGGCGAATGGAGATGTTGCCAACAAGATCGGGACTTATACCGTCGCAGTTCTCGCCAAGGAAAACGGCGTTCCATTCTATGTGGCCGCACCACTTTCCACGGTCGATATGAACTGCCCTGAGGGCAGCAAGATTCCAATCGAACAGCGCAACGCCAGAGAAGTCAGCCACATCGCCGGGAAGCAAATGGTGCCGGATGGCGTTTCCATCGAGAATCCAGCCTTTGATGTCACCCCCGCAAAGTATGTTGGGGCGATAGTCACCGAATGTGGCATCGCGCGCGCCCCCTACTTAGAGTCACTCCAAAAGCTCGCCGCAGCCGCCAAAATTGCGGTATAGGGAGGCTCTGCCACTCGCCAAGCCCCAGCGCCGAGAAAACTTTATTCACCTCGTTACGCATCTAACTGTGATTGCCGTCACCGCGCCCGCTGGATTTTTCGG
>CAZGXY010000076.1:0-37048 GCA_964530145.1 uncultured Acidobacteriaceae bacterium
TGCGAGTTGACGGCGAACTCGTCCTGTTCTTCCCGGGTGATCTTATGTTTCTCGGCGACATTCTCGCCGGTGATGCCCATGTGATAGTCGTTGTAAACATCCCACAGGCCGTCGTGCACCATGCTGTCGATCACCTGGCCATTGCCGAGCCGGTATCCCTTGCGAGCCTGCGGAAGAAGATAAGGAGCGTTGGTCATCGACTCCATGCCGCCGGCGACGACGATCGAACTGTTTCCGGTTTGCACGGCTTGCGCCGCGAGCGCCACGGCTTTCAACCCCGAGCCGCAAACCTTGTTGATTGTCATGGCACCTGTTGCCGGGGACAATCCACCGAAGATGGCGGCTTGTCGCGCGGGATTTTGACCGAGGCCCGCCGGCAACACGTTGCCCATAATGCACTCATCAACTTGATCAGGATCGACTCCGGCGCGCTTGACGGCTTCGCGAACTACGATTGCGCCCAATTGTGGAGCGCTTAAATCGGTAAGCGCGCCTTGAAATTTTCCCACCGCCGTACGACAACCGGAAATGATGACAACATCATCGAAAGCCGCCATTGATCATGCTCCCGCGAAGTTTCGCGACTTCCATTATAGATGCGGAAGAAAAGAAAACGATCTCCGCATGTGCACGCCAGCGGTGAAGGTCTCGAGACGATGGCGGCCCAACGCGAGCAGCAAAAGCAACTCGCTGTTTGCGAATGCGCGTATCGAAATTGCTTTCAAACGACGCGGCGAGCGACATTTTTTTCTTGACTATTGATCGACGTGTGACTTTGGTACAGCATCGTACGCTTCATCGCATGCATTTTTCTCTTGACTTCGTTTTTCAATGACTCTATACAATCAATAAGTTGCAACAAAACATTCGTTGCAGATTTTTCCATGAAAAATGGAAGGGAGAATAGAAACAATGGCAACCAAGAAAAAGGCAAAGAAGAAAAAGAAGCATTAAGAAGTGAGTTCGAGTGAAACGAGGGGCGCGAACAGCGCCCCTCAAGTTTTTTGCGGCGCATCTTCTTTCGAAAGCTCGCAGTTAATCGAGGGAGTCCACGGCGATGGCGAAGTTGGGCACGCGCTTTTCGCGCGCGGGGCATAATCCTCGGAAGGCACAGTATGAGCAGTGAAAGCCCATCTTCGGTTCGAAGTTTTCTTCGGCAATTTTGCGGGCCACGTTGAGCACCTGCTCCCGGGCTTCTTCGAGCTGGAACTCGGTGCGTTTTGAAACCACCAGGACATTTCCTTCGAGATTGTGAAATGCCAGGTCGGCCACCCGGTATCCCCACTTCTCGCGCGCGGCGATGGCATAGATCGAAAGTTGCAGGCTCTCATCGGCATCTTCCTGCGAGCGAGCTTTGCCGGTTTTGTAATCGATAATGTTGACCCCGCCGTCCGGTGCGCGATCGATTCGGTCGATGCGTCCGGTCAGTTTCGTGCCTGCGATTTGTACGTCGAACCACTCTTCGGTGTGCAAAACTTCGGGCGCTGGAGACGTGTCAGACGCGGCCAGGAAGTCTTTCATCTGCTGCAGGCCTTGCCGCAAATACAGTTCTCTCTGATAGTCGTCTTCGATGCCGCAGGAAGTCAGATCATCCGATAAGAGCTGGAGCAATTCTTCGTCGGTCTTTTTGCGGTTTAGACGAATCGAGTCGTAATAGGTTCGCAGCACGCGATGCATGGCCGCGCCGTACTGCACGGCGGCGTGCAGGTCGCGGGAAAGCTTCCACTCGCGCTCGAATTTGAATTGCAGAGGGCAGGTTTCATAGGTTTCGACTGCACTCGCGCTCAGCCGCAAGCCGAGGCCGTCGGTCGGCGGCAGCGCCAGCCATGCCGTCAATCTTGACGCTTCGGGCTGCGTGCTGTCGGCCGCGGCGGCGATCTCGATCAATTCCGGTTGCGAAGGCAACGCGGAACGCAAGGTCAGCCAGGTTTTCAGTTCGGCATTCGAAATCAGTTCGCGCATCAGGCCTGCCGGAGTTTTATCGCGCCCAATTCCCTGTTTGCCGTAAATGTGCAGCGAATCTTTGGCGCGGGTCATCGCCACGTAGAACAGGCGGCGTTCTTCCTGCCCATGCAGTGTCTTGTCGTCATCCGCAGTGGCCGACTCGGGATCGCGCAACTCTGTAGGAAACTCAACCAGGGTCTCGCGATACTGCCCAGGAAACGAGCCGCTGTTGGCGCGCAGGATGAATACGTGAGAGAACTCGAGACCCTTGGCGCCGTGGGCCGTCATCAGGCACACGGCATCTTCTGTAGCACTCGCGGTCATCGGAATTGTGCCACCCGCTTGACGGAAGTATTCCAGATACTCGATCCATTCGCCGAGTTCTTTGGTCTTCGTCATTGGCTTGCCTTCCCAAGCTGCGGCAAAGTTTAGCGCGGTTTGCAGGGCGCACGACTCCGCCTTCAGACCGAAGTGCTTTGCGATCAGTTGCAGAGCCGCCCGGGTTTTGGCGTTTGTGCGTGCGACTTCATCTCGCGCGCGGCGCACGCAATCGAGCACCGCACTGCCGCCGGGCACGGTGTCGAGAACGGAAGCCAGCGGAACGACCACTCCGTCTCGCGAGTCTTTGGCGATAGCACGCAGGGCGAACCTCAATCTTTCGGGATCGACATCGAACTGGGGCAGCGCCGCCACGCGGAACAGGCTGGCATCCGATCCCATGTCGACGACTGCCGCAACGCAGGCAAACAGGTCACGCACCTCGGGAGTGTCGCTGACATCCATGTTTTCGATGGAGAACGGAATGTTGCGGTCGGCTAATTCCTGAGCGACTTCGTCACGGTGCACATGCGAACGGTAGAGGATGCCGAAGTCCTGCCATTTGCACCGGGTGGTGCGTTTGAGTTCTTCTACGAGTTTCACGACGTCGGGGGCTTCGGCGCTCTTTCCGGCAAACGAAATTGCGTCCACGGGAAACTGAGGGATGGTTGTGCCACGGTTTCTCGCGTCTTCTTCCCGCGCGGACTGCAAAGGTGTACGCCGATATGAAATAGACGCGTGTTCGTCGGCGGCGAAGACGGGAGGGTTTTTGGCGATGAGGGCGAAGGCGCATTGCAGGATTGGCGTGGTGGAACGCCGGTTCTTGCCCAGCACCACCAGCTTCGTCTTGGAAAAGTGTGCGCGGAAAAGATGAAACGCCGCGCTGGAAGCCCCGCGAAAACGGTAGATAGCCTGATCGGGATCGCCGACGCCGAATATGTTTGCCGCTTCGCCAGCCAGCGCGGAGAGAATCTTTATCTGGGCGAAGTTGGCGTCTTGAAACTCATCGATCAGAATGAATGGCGAACGGGCGCGCTCGGCGACCCGAAGACTTTCGTCGCGCGAAAGCAGATCGTAAGCGCGGCTCATCATATGGCCGAAGGTGCCCAGGTTTTCTTCCTGCAGCCAGCGCTCGGTGGTCGAGAAGACATGCGCGATCTCACGGCACCGGGCAATCACCTCTTCGTCGCTCAATTCCTCTTTCGACTTGGCGACTCGCGGGATGGGCACTTCGCCACGCTCGAGTTGGGAGACATACGCGGCATATTTTTCAGGAGTGACTAATTCGTCGTGGCAGCGGCTGAGGAAATCGATCAAGTCGCTGAGAAACTCACCTACATTTGCCGCGCGCACGTAATGCTCGAGTCGCAGCTCGTGAACCCGCTTGCGCAGATAAATCCACAGGTCTTTTTCATCGAGCACGCCGAAATCTTTCTTTGCGCGCCTGAGCAGGTCGAGGCAGAAATCGTGAAAGGTCATGGAGCGGATCTGCGCCCCGAATTGCTTGCGGACTCGTTCGCGCATCTCTCCGGCGGCCGCGACTGTATAGGTGAGAGCGAGAATCTCATCCGCCTTCGCGTGGCCTTGCTCAATCAGCCGCGCAACGCGATGGATGAGGACGGAAGTCTTGCCAGTGCCGGCTCCGGCAATTACCAGCATCGGGCCGTAGACGTGCTCGATCGCCTCCCGCTGGCGGTCGTCGGGAACGAAAAGCGTTGATTTGATCTTGGCGGCAGACATCCGGGCTCAGAATATCACTGGCTGCGCGGCGCGGGATTGCGGAAAACTGGGGTCTTTACGGATTGCGAAGCGATGGTTCGTACGTTGCGTTTCACGGTGAAGGGAGCATCGCGGAAGCGACAATCGCCGTGGCGGCAATGGCTGCGGTTTCGGCACGAAGAATCGTGTTTCCCAGCGAGGCTGAAATCCATCCCGCCTGCTGGAACGACTGCAATTCGTCTTGGGTCCAGCCGCCCTCAGGACCGACGGCAAGGATAATGTCACCCTCGGACGCATTCTCATGCTCGGCTGCGGAGGAATCTTTCAGAACGTCCGGCAGCATCATGAACTTTTCCGTCTCTGCGAGAACTATTCGGAGAGGAGCTTCGAGCTTCAATATCTGCGATAGCCTGGCGGGTTCGGCGATTTCCGGCGGCGCGGTCCGGCGCGACTGTTCGGACGACTGGCGGGCGATCCGCCGCCAGCGATCGCTTCTTTTTTCGGATGCGGAGGCAAGATGAGAGTCTGTTCGGCGCGCGATTACCGGCAGAATGCGACCAACTCCAAGCTCGGTACACTTTTCGATCGCCCAGTCCATGCGATCAAATTTGTAAATGGCAAGAGCCAGCGTAATTGCGGAGTGAGAAGCCGACGCAATCTCTTTCCCGAGTTCGAACTCAACTCGTTCAGAGTTTAAGGACGTGATGCGGCCGCGATGCACGGAATCGGATGTGGCGATGTCGAAATCCTGGCCCACGCGGGCGCGAAGAACTCTTACGAGATGATCGGCATGATCACCGACGAGGGCGGCGCGATTGCCTGAGACTTCGTCGGCGATCCAGCGTCGGCGGGTCATGGTCTAGCCGAACATATCTTTGACTTTGCCAAGCAGAGATCGCAACACGGGCTGGTTATCGACCTGGGCGGTGAGTTCGAGTTCTTTAAGCAGCTCTTTCTGGCGCTTGTTGAGCCTGGTGGGAATCTGCACCCGCACTTCTACGTAGAGATCGCCTTTGCCGTGTCCGTTGAGGACGGGAACACCTTTGTGGCGAACACGGAAAGTTGTGCCCGGCTGGGTTCCATCGGGGATGTTGAGCGCGTGCTCACCCTCGAGGGTCGGAACCTTGATCTCCGCGCCCATGGCGGCCTGCGCGACCGAGAGCGGAACAACGCAGTGCAGGTCGTTGCCCTCGCGAACGAAGAACGGATGCTCTTTCACGTGAAGAACGACGTAGAGATCGCCGGCCGGCCCGCCGTTCGGGCCGGCTTCGCCGCCGCCGGAGAAGCGGATGCGCGTGCCGTCCTCCACTCCCGCGGGAATTTTTGCCTCCACTGCAAGCTGGCGGAGAACTGTGCCTTCGCCCCTGCACTTGTGGCAAGGATCGGTGATGACATGGCCGGTTCCCTGGCACGTGGAACAAGAGCGGGCAATGCTGAAAAAGCCCTGCTGGTAGCGAACCTGGCCGCGTCCGTTACAGGAGCGGCAAGTGGTGGGACCTTTGCCGGCAGCGGCGCCGGAGCCGTGACACTCTTCGCATGCCTCGTGGCGGCGCACCATCACGCGGGTTTCGGTGCCGAACGCAGCTTCTTCAAACTCGATGGTGATGTCTTCGCGGAGATCCGCACCTCGTTGCACGCGATTGCGGCGTCCGCCGGTGCCGAAGGCGTCCCCAAAGCCAAAGAACTCGCCGAAGATGTCGCCCAGATCCTGGAACGCGGATCCGTCGAAGCCCATGCCTCCACCGGCTGTTCCGCCAACTCCGGCGTGGCCGAAGCGGTCGTACATCGACCGCTTGTCTGAGTCCGCCAGAATTGCGTAGGCCTCGGTGAGTTCTTTGAAGCGCTCTTCCGCGTCGGGATTATTTGGATTTCGGTCGGGATGCCACTGCATGGCGAGCTTGCGGTAGGCACTCTTCAGCTCGATTTCAGTTACCGTGCGGCTTACGCCCAGAACTTCGTAATAGTCACGTTTTGCGTTAGTGGCCAGAACAGAAACCTTTCTTCTGTGAATTCTTCTTTTGAACGACAAGCGGAAACCGGGTGGAAAATTATTTCCGGCTTTCCTTCTTGCCGAAAGCTACTTCCCCGAGTTCTTCGCAACCTTGACCATGGCGGGCCGCAGCAACCGGTCTTTAAATTTATAACCCCGCTGCAGCTCTTCGATCACTTGATGATCGGGAGCTTCGCTGGTCTCAACCATTTCGATGGCTTCGTGCATCCGAGGATCGAACTGTTCCCCCTTTGCAACGATGGGCTGAACCTGCAGCTTGGAAAGCGCCGCGTGCAGTTGCTTATTGATCAGTTCCACGCCGTTGCGAAACTCCGCTCCTTCAGAATTGGTTTGCAGAGCGCGTTCCAGGCTATCGATAACCGGCAATAAGACCTTCACCGCATCGCTGACGGCATAATCGCGGTAGTCCTGCTGCTCTCTGTTAGCCCGCTTGCGCGCATTGTCGAACTCGGCCTGCGCCCGAGCCAGGCGGTCGAGCAGCGAATCGCGCTCGGCTTTTACTTTTTCTAGTTCCGATTCCGCAGCGGATGACTTCGTCATAGTCTGAGTTTCTGCAGTTTCATCTCCGTCGCTTGCGGGGAGTTCGTGCTCTAAGTCCAATCCTGCATTGTTTACTTGTGATTTACCGTTTCCTTTACTCATAAAAATCCTGCTTACTCCGATTCGTTCAGAATTTTGTCGAACAGGCGCGCGATGTATGACACCGCGGTGATCGTGTGCTGATAGTCCATGCGAGTCGGTCCAATCACGGCTAGCGAACCCACCATGTCTCCGCCGGCGTGCGCCGGCGCCCCGATCAGCACAAAATTTTGCATCGAGGGCAACGCGTCGTCGAGCCCGATAACCACGCGGACCGCCTCCTGCTTGACGTCGAGATAAGCGCCGAGAAGCTTTGCAACTTTTTCTTTTTCTTCCAGCGTGCGCAGCATCTCTTCCAGACGTTTGCGATCTTCCTGGCCTGCGACCAGGTTCGAGGCTCCTTCCACGAAGACCACCTGTGGGGCCGCCTCGGAAGCGAGTGCACCCTGCTTGTAGAGCTTTTCGATCGAACTCATCAGGTGATCGTACTCGCTGCGCTCCTGTTCGATGCGGCGCGCGAGTTCCGCGCGCATCGATTCCATGGTCCAGCCCCGAAAATTCTCGTTGATGTAGCGGGCGGCGAGATCGAGTTCATTCTGCTTCAGTTCGAGCCGCAAGACGCGGTCGCGGACCAGGCCGGAGCGCGTCACCAATACGGCGAGAACCTTTTGATCTCCCAGGCGCGAGAAGTAAACGTGCTCCAGGGCGTTCTTGGTGCCGCTGACGGCAACGGTAACGCCAACGTTACGCGAAACCAGCGACAGGACGCGCGAGGTGCGCTCCATAAATTCCTGAACGTCGGTGATACCGGCCAGAGAATCGGAAATCATGGCCTCGTCCTGCGGTGCGAGGCGAGCGTTGCCGGTGATCTGCTCGACGTAATAGCGATAGGCCTCCGGCGTGGGCACGCGGCCGGAGGAAGTATGTGTCTGCTCGAGAAAGCCGGCATCTGAAAGGTCGGCCATCACGTTGCGAATCGTCGCCGGACTTAACCCCTCGCGATTTGAGCGCGCAAGCGTGCGCGACCCGACGGGCTCGCCGGTGGAAATGAAAGTCTCCACGATGGCGGTGAGAACCTCCCGCTGGCGCGCGCCGATATTTGGATCTGGAGGCATATGTTAATCTGCGCAGTTTTCCGCCTGCTCCCGGAACCTTTCGCTGGATCGCCGGCAGCTAACCGCGCGCCTTGCATTTTCGGTTAAGTATCTTAGATGCAAAAACTTAGCCGACGGTCGCAGACACCGCTCCCTGCTTGGATTCTAGGAACGTGTCGGTCGGCTGTCAATAGGACTGCCGAGGGATGTGAGTTCAAATGGGCAGTTGGAACCAGAAGCTTCATCCTCGTCGCGCAGCTTCAATGAGAGACTGAGCAGGTGAAATCGAAGCCGAATGTTGTGGTGGTTGGCGCCGGCGCGTTCGGCGGATGGACGGCCCTGCATCTTCTCGAGCGCGGAGCGCGAGTGACTCTACTCGACGCCTGGGGCCCGGGCAACTCTCGCGCATCTTCAGGCGGAGAGACTCGCATCATGCGATGCACCTATGGGCCCGACCAGCCGTACACGGAGTTGGCTGCCCGATCGCTTAAACTCTGGCGGAAATATGAGAAACGATGGAACGAGAAGTTTTTGCACCCCGCCGGTGTTTTGTGGATGGTGAGCAGCCACGACGACGCTTATGAGCGCGGATCGCTGCCGGTGTTGCGCGACGCCAAGGTTGAGGTTTCAGAGCTGTCGACGGCAACGATGAAGAAGCGATGGCCGCAGATCGATTTTAGCGACGTTCACTGGGGGATTTTCGAACCGGCGTGCGGATATCTCGATGCGCGCGCGAGTTGCGAGGCGGTCGTAGGTGCATTCGTGAAGCAAGGCGGCGCGTACCGGCAGATCGCGGTTTTGGCCGGCGAACCGGAAGGTGCGCCGCTGCGTGAGTTGAGGCTGTCTGACGATTCGCGCATCATGGCCGATCGTTATGTGTTCGCCTGTGGCCCGTGGTTGGGAAAGCTTTTTCCAGAAGCGCTGGGCAAGTTGATTCAGCCCACGAAGCAGGACATCTTTTTCTTCGGTCCGCCGGCGGGTGATGCGCGGTTCGATGACCGGCATCTGCCGGTCTGGGGCGATCACGGAGAGCGATTCTTCTACGGCATTCCGGGAAGCGACCGCCGCGGATTCAAGGTGGCTGACGATACCCGCGGCAAACCGTTCGATCCGACTTCCGGCGAACGTGTCGTCAGCCAGGCAACGTTGAAGCGAGTTCGCGAGTACGTTGACTCACGATTCCCGGCGATGAAGGGCGCGCCGCTGATCGAGACGCGCGTGTGCCAGTACGAGCAAACTCCCGACAGCGATTTCATTGTCGATCGTCATCCTAAAATGAGTAACGCTTGGATTCTTGGCGGCGGGTCCGGGCATGGGTTTAAGCACGGGCCGGCTCTCGGGGAGATGACGGCGGACCTGGTATTGAAAGATGGCGAGCCTAGGAAGGATTGGCAGCTCAACCGATTTTCTAAGACGTCAAAGACTTAACCACAGAGGACACAGAGTGGCCCAGAGGAAATACTGCCTTGAACCAGCGCGGCGAGTTCAGGTCCTTTCAAATTGCATCTATTGGATCGAAATCACGCTCGCGCCCTCGCCAGCTTTAATCTCTCCTGCACGCGCCGCAACCTTGCGGGCGAATTCAAAAATTGACTTGGCATGCGGCGAATTCTCGCCTTCAAGGACAACGGGTTTGCCGCCATCTCCCGACTTGCGCACCTCAGGATCGAGTTCGATGCTGCCGAGAAATGGAATGCCGAGGCGGGTGGCCATGGTTTCGGCGCCGCCTCGGGAGAAGATGTCGATCTCGTGATTGCAGTGTGGGCAGGTGAAGAAGCTCATATTCTCCACCACACCAACCAGATCCACTTTCATCTGTCGGAACATTTCGATGGCCTTGCGCGCATCCTGCAGCGAAACATCGGAGGGAGTCGAGACCACAACCGCTCCGGTGAGCGGCACGGACTGCACCAGCGACAACGCGATATCGCCTGTCCCCGGCGGAAGATCGATGATCATGTAATCGAGGCGGCCCCACTCAACTTGCCCCAAAAACTGCTTCATGATCTGGTGCAGCATGGGGCCGCGCCAGATGATCGGCTTGTCGCCAGGGTTGAGAAATCCCACTGAGATCACCTTCAAACCGTAAGCCTGCAGCGGCTCAATGCGATTTTCTCCAGCCATCTTTGGTTGAGCATTTACACCCAGCATCAGCGGGACGTTCGGCCCGTAGACATCGGCGTCGAGCAGGCCGACTTTATGACCCATTTTTGCGAGAGCAACCGCCAGGTTGACCGAGAGCGTGGTCTTACCGACTCCGCCTTTGCCGGAACCAACGGCAATGATGGCATCGACTCCGGGCAAGGGCTGCGGGCCCGGCGCAGCTTGGCCGGGATGAGCGGGCATATGTGCGTTCAAGAGAACTCCTAAGGACTGCGTCGAATACCCGATTATACAAGGCCTTGCGACGATCGCAGGCGCAGTTAGCCTTTTCTCCTGCGCTGCAGTTCTGAGCGGCGGATGTCGCGGCGGCGGCCGGCGTCGTCATAGCGGCGCTTCTGATCCTCGCTGTCCGGAACCACGGGAGCTACTTTCAAACGGTTGCCGCGAGCGTCGACGGCGACGAACGTCAAATAAGCCGAGGCGACATGCTGATAAGTGTCGGCAATATAATTTTCGACAAACACCTTTACGCCGACTTCCATCGAGGTGCGAAAGACACGGTTCACCGATGAACGGAAGATCACGAGATCGCCGACGCGCACCGGCACAAGGAAGTCGATGTGATCGACTGAGGCCGTCACGGCATAGCTGCGCGAATGGCGATGAGCCGCCATGGCTCCGGCGAGATCGATCCAGTGCATGAGCCGGCCGCCGAGCAGAGCGCCGAGCGGGTTGGCGTCATTGGGTAAGACTATCTCAGCCATCTCTGACTGCGAATCGGAAACGGGGCGGGGAGCGAGATTTAGTTCGTCGATTGAGATTTCGGTCATGATCTTTCTTTAGGTTAGAAAGTGTAAATTCGAGCCACCTTTTTCAACTGGCTGCTGCGCCGGCTGGTTGCTGATTTCTTCTCGCCTGCAAATACGAATCCAGAAAGCATTCCGCCAATCGCTGGAGTTGGCTTTCCGGGTGCCGCTTGATCCATCTATCGGAGGAAACATCGAATTGCAATACACCGTGTTCCACCGGAAGATGCGAGCGTTCGCACACGTAACTCATGTGAATGCACTGCTTGCTTCCGTTCGATGAAGAGCTGACGTTGCGGGCGCCGAAGCGCACCTGGTCCCATGGGCGCTCGCGCGGTAGCCGCGGACAGCTCTCGGCATACCCTAAATTGCAGAATTGCTGTAATTCATCCACGGTGGGATTCTCGCCTTCGTGGCCGGGGGCAGTGCAGTGGCCACTCCATCCACATCCCAGGGGAAGCCGCGCGGGATGAGCCCACGCGCCATTCTCAAATTTCTCTGTCGGCATGAAAAACGGACAAGCCACGGAAGCCTCGGATAAAGATGAAATGTTAAGGACTGCTCATTCTACCCGCCGGGTGCGGTGCGGGCCAGTGGATAAAAGCTTTCCTTCTGTCGCCGATGCAACAAACGATTCGTCTGTAGTAACCTCATCTGCGACGGAACTTGAGAATTCGCTTATGGATCGAATTGTGGCACTGAACGAAATACTCACGCAAAATCCCAATGATGCCTTCGCGCGATACGGGTTGGCGATGGAATATTCCAAGCAGGGCGACCTGGACCGCGCTTTGGCGGAGTTTGCAATTTTATTGAAGGCAAGCCCCGACTATACGGCTGGATATTTCATGGCAGCACAGGCACTGGTCCGGGCAGGTCGCGTTGCCGACGCTAAAAGTATGCTTATCGACGGTATCTCCTCGGCGCGACGCACCGGCAATATGCATGCCCAGTCGGAAATGGAAGCCCTGCAGGCGGAGTTGGGATAGTTCGCCGAGTTTCACAACGATTTACTTCGACATCTTCGCCATCGACCACTCCACCAACGCCGGAAACAGCTGATATATCTTTTGCGGAAAATACATGGTCCAGGGCACGATCACTTCCCTCTTCTGCTTCAAATATCCCTGGAATGTGGCGCGCGCTACGCGCTCGGCGGTAATGCCGCGAACCCGCGCCGGACGAACTCGTTTCAACTCGCTTCCCCGGATCGCATTGTCGCCGAAAGAAGTTCGCACGTAACCCGGACAGACCGTCAGCACGTGAATGCCGTCCTTCTTTAATTCCACCCCGGCGCCTTTTCCGATCGCGTTGAGCGCGAACTTGGTCGCGCTGTAGGCGGCATGGAACGGTACCGGAATGTGTCCGGCAACGCTGGAGATGTTAATGATCGTTCCTCCACCCTGCGCGCGCATCACTGGAATTACCGCCTGCATCGCTGAGACTGCCCCGAAGAAATTGGTATCGAACATTTCGCGGCAGGCCGCCATCTCCATGTTTGCCACAGAATCGAGCAAGCCGTGGCCGGCGTTGTTTACCCAGACATCGACCTTTTGAAAGTGATGGAGCGTCAGGCCAAGAGCGCGGTCAATTTCCTCGCGGTGACGAACGTCGCAAGCCATCGCCAGCGTTCGATCGCTGTGCCCAACTCTCGCTCGCGCCGCTTCCACGCGTGCGGCGTCGCGCGAGAGCATTACGACCGCAGCGGCGTGATTCGCGAAAATTTTGGCGATGGCTTCCCCAATTCCCATGGATGCGCCGGTCACAACTACAACTTTTCCTTCAAGTGGCATGACGTGCTTGCTCTTTCGAATCTTTGTGGTTCCTTGATCGATACATGCAGGACTGAACTATATCGTACAATCGAGCAGCGCCCGCCGCCGGAGATGCTTTGGAAACCCTGATTCCCCTGTTCCCGCTCGATGTCGTGCTTTTTCCGGGCACGCCTCTGCCTCTGCACATTTTCGAGCCGCGATACAAAGAAATGATTGCCGAGTGCCTCGCGCAACAGCGAACTTTTGGCGTGGTACGCGCCGGCGAGCGAGGTCTTGCCGAAGTGGGCTGCACGGCGGAAATCGTTACCGTGGTGAAAGAGTATCCCGACGGACGGCTCGACCTGGTGACGGAGGGCCGTAAACGTTTCGAACTGCTGCGTGTGAACGAGGAGCGTTCCTTCCTGCAAGGTGAAGTGGTGGCGATTGAGGACGAACCCGGCGTTGTGCCGCAGGCCGAGACATCTCGCGCCGTCCGGCTGCATTCCGAACTGCTGGCCATCGCCGGGGCGAAGCAGGACCTTTCGGCTGCCGACCCGTCTATTCTTTCTTTTTTTCTCGCCGGCTCCCTGCCGCTCGATCTGGATTTCAAGCAGAGCCTTCTGGCTTGCAGATCCGAAGCAGAGCGCATTTCTTTGCTGATTCAATATTTCGAAACCGTCATTCCTAAAATCCAGCGGGCCTCGCGGGCGCGGGAAAAGGCCGGCGGGAACGGCCACGTTCACTAGTGCGGGATGGAAAGCGCGTGGCGGTTCTGCCCGCGAGCTTTGCGCGTATAATCCAGAAAAGTATTTTTCCCTGGGGGTCCTCATGAGTTCTCCGCGCACGCTGGGCGAGTTGCGCCGCAGTCACTTTTCTGAAGAGCGCCTGCGCAACCGCCGCGTGAAAGATGAACTTCGCGACAATCTGATTGCACGATTGCGTCAGCACGATGACGCTGGAATTTTTGCCGGGATTGTCGGCTACGACGATACCGTCGTGCCCCAGATCGTCAATGCGGTTCTGTCACGCCACAACTTCATTCTGCTCGGCCTGCGCGGACAGGCCAAAAGCCGCATCCTGCGCGCCTTGACCACGCTGCTCGACGAGCAGATGCCCTATATCGAAGGCTGTGAGATCCGCGACAATCCCTATGCGCCGATCTGCCGCCGCTGCCGCGAAGAAGTTTCTCGCAAGGGCGATGCCACACCGATCGCCTATCTCACACCCGACGATCGTTACGTAGAAAAGCTGGCGACTCCCGACGTCACCATCGCCGACCTGATTGGCGATATCGATCCAATCAAGGCAGCGCGAGGAGGTCACGAGCTTTCGAGCGAGTTGACGGTTCATTACGGCCTGCTTCCGCGCGCCAACCGCGGCATTTTCGCGATCAACGAATTACCCGATCTCGCGGGAAAAATTCAGGTTGGCCTGTTCAACATCATGCAGGAAGGCGACGTGCAGATAAAAGGCTATCCCATCCGGCTGCCGCTCGATGTGGCTATCGTATTTAGCGCCAATCCGGAAGACTACACGGCCCGGGGCAAAATCATCACGCCGCTGAAGGATCGCATCGGGTCGGAGATTCGCACGCATTATCCGGCCACCGTCGATGAAGGCATCGCCATCACTGCGCAGGAAGCGTGGACGCGGCGCAACGGCCACGCCATGCATTTGCCGACGTACATTCAGCAGGTCATCGAGCGGATCGCCTTCGCCGCCCGTGAAGACAAGAAGATCGACAAGCGCTCAGGCGTGAGCCAGAGATTGCCGATCAGCGCGATGGAGAATGTGATCTCAAACGCCGAACGCCGGGCGCTGCGCAACGATGAACAACTGGTCGTGCCGCGCATCAGCGACGTTTACGCCGCGCTGCCGGCGATCACCGGGAAGCTCGAACTGGAATACGAAGGCGAGATGAAGGGCGCCGATTTTGTGGGCCGTGAGCTGATCCGCGCCGCCATCGCCAAAACCTACGACGAATACTTCACCGGGGCGAACGTGCAGCAGATTGTGCAGTGGTTCGATCTGGGCGGCGAAATTCAGCTTTCCGATTCCGTTCCGTCAGGCGAAGCGCTCGAAAATCTGAAGGAGATTCAGGGATTGATCGACAAACTGGGCCCGCTTGGAGTTTCGCAGAAAGAAAGTCCCGAGCAGCAGGTTTCGGCCGCCGAGTTTATTCTCGAAGGCCTGCACGCGCACAAGCGCATCGGGCGAAACGAAGAACGCATATTTAAAGCCGGAGAAAAGAAACCGGAACCGCAGCGCGAGAAGAACTTCGACCCGGAGGAACGGCCGTACCGGCAGAGAAGGCAGTTTAATTGAGTTGCCAGCTCTAACTTCCAGCTAAACCGAAATAAACCGAAATTCGATGTTGCCTGAGCTAGAAGCCGGCAGCTGGAAGCTCTTATGAAGCGCATCCGCTACTCCAAATACGTCCCCGACCCTGCCGGCGAAATGAGCCTGGAAGACCTGCTCAGCGCGCTCTCCGACTATCTGTTGCAGAGCGGCTTCCAGAGCGACATGTGGTTCGAGATGCCCGAGGGCGAGCGGACGATCGACGATCTGCGGCGCGCCATCGAGAACGCGCTGCTCGAAGGCGATCAGTTCGACGAAGAAATGCGGGAGCGGTTGCAACAATTGGCTCTCGACGGCGAACTCGAAGAACTCATCGAAAAACTGATCGAGCGCATGCAGCAGGAAGACTATATCTCAGTAGATCAACCGCACGATCCCGCGCGCCAATCGAGCGTCGGCGGGCAAACCGGCGAGAATGCGCCGCAGGCGAAATTCGAAATCACCGATAAGAGCCTCGACTTTCTCGGTTTCAAAGCCCTGCGCAACTTGCTCGGCTCGCTCGGCAAATCGAGCTTCGGGCGCCACGACACGCGCGACCTTGCTACCGGCATCGAAGCCAGCGGAGCTTCGCGGACTTACGAGTTCGGCGACACGCTCAACCTCGACATTACTGCGACTCTCTCCAACGCGATTCAGCGCGAGGGGCTCAGCCTGCCGCTGAACATCGAGTACTCCGATCTGCAGGTGCACCAGTGCGAGTATCAGTCGTCGTGCGCGACCGTTCTCATGCTCGATTGCTCGCATTCGATGATTCTGTATGGCGAAGACCGCTTTACTCCGGCGAAAAAAGTTGCCATGGCGCTGTCGCATTTGATTCGCACTCAGTATCCCGGCGATTCGCTGTCGCTGGTGTTGTTTCACGATTCGGCGGAGGAAATTCCACTCTCGCAACTGGCGCGCGTCCAGGTTGGTCCGTATTACACCAATACGCGCGAGGGCCTGCGCATGGCACAGCGTATTCTGCAGCGCCAGCGCAAAGACATGAAACAGATCGTGATGATCACCGATGGCAAACCTTCCGCGCTCACACTCGAAGACGGACGCATTTACAAAAACGCCTTCGGCCTCGATCCTCTGGTCGTCAGCCAGACTCTGGAAGAAGTTTCGAAGTGCAAGCGCGCTGGCGTGCTCATCAATACTTTTATGCTCGCCTCGGATTACGGACTGGTGCAATTCGTGCAAAAGGTCACCGAAATGTGCCGCGGCAAAGCGTACTTCACTACTCCTTACACGCTCGGGCAATATCTGCTGATGGACTACATGTCGAGGAAGACCAAGACAATTCATTAAGAAGAGTCGCGGCATTCCAGGGCTAGCTCGCCGTAGTACCGTATCCGATTCTCCTTCCGGTCAAATGCGCGGATATTCGTTTACTGATAACCTTTTTCCAGAACATGGCAAACTGCGCAAAATGTGGCCGCCAGCTTTCTGGCTTTACTTTCGGGAAAAAAATATGCCCCTGGTGCCGGCAGCACGAAGCCGAGCAGCGTGGAGAGATCGTCAACGCGCCGCAACCGGTGATTCGCCAACCCTGGGTGCGCCGCCAGGAATCGACGATCAGCCTCACACAGATTATTTTCGGCATCAACGCTGCCGTGTTTCTGGGCATGGCGCTCGGAGCCCAGAGCATCATGGATTTCCCCGTTTCTGAGCTGGTTCGTTGGGGAGCCAACGTTGGGGCGCTCACCATTTCAGGCGAATGGTGGCGGCTGCTCACGAATATTTTTGTTCACGCCGGAATCATTCACATCGCCTTTAACATGTGGTGCCTGTGGTATCTGGGCGCGCTGGCAGAGTCTCTCTATGGGCGCTGGACTTACTTCTCGATTTATCTCATCTGCGGAATCGGAGCGAGCCTGGCAAGCGCGGGCTGGCATCCTTATGTCCCAAGCGTCGGAGCATCGGGAGCGATCTTCGGGCTTGCGGGCGCGTTGTTTGCGGCGTTCAAGCTAGGAGAGTTTTCGGTGCCGCGCGCCGCGCTTACCGGCACGTTGCGAAGCCTTGGCGCCTTCGTGGTTTACAACCTCATCTTCGGATTTATCCTGCCTGGCGTCGACAACTCCGCCCATATCGGCGGCCTGATTACTGGATTCATTGTGGGCGCGTTGATTGCAATGCTCGCTCGACGGCAGGAGCAAGCGCCGCGGCGGGCGGCATTGTTCCTGGGAGTGCTGCTTGCGCTCGGACTATGCGCGACGGAACTGGCGCATCATTACGGCATTCCGCTGCAGTTCAAGCGTGTGTCTTTCACAACTACCGAAAACAAAATACCCCTCGGCATCATCCTTCCTCACGGCGAAGCCTTCAAATCGCCGACCGCACGCCAGGCCTGATTGATGGCTTCGTCGGTATAAGCGCGCGCGCCGGCGTCAGAGTTGGCAATGGCGATTCGTCCAAAACGCTTTCGCGCAATTTCGCACGGCGTCTCGCCGCCTTCCAGCACAAACGAATCGAACAGCGAGTTGTATTCGTAAGCATAGCCATGCGGCCAGCGGTTCGCGGTGATGGCGACGATGTCGCGAGAGGGATCGAATCCTCCCGGCGCAAGCGTTCGCGCCAACTGCTGGCGGATATTGTGCTCGATTGTCTCGAATGTTGTAGTGAACAGTTCAACGCGGCCCATGCGATGCTGGTCGCGAGCCGGAAGGCCGGCCTGGCATGGAGCTTTGCTCATGTGCAGGACAATGGGATCTTCCGGAGCGCGCGGGCACCGGTACTCTCCGATGCTTACCGGCAGATCGATATCGACGTGAGTGTGATAGCCGCCGGGTGCGTAGATCGAATTGGCTTTCAGCTTGTCGAACGCCGATCCGTTTCTCAGCACCACATTGCTATAAAGCAGCGGCACCTTGGTCGCATAGGCGAGAGCCTGCTGTTGCGCATCGGGCAGATCGGGGCACAGGTAGGGGATCATCATGTTCCAGCAAGCGAGGACACAATGCTTCGCCTTGACTCTGTACAACTTGCCGGAGCGAACGTAGGCCACCTCCACGTCTTTCGCCTGCTCCGCATCCCCTGCATGCTTTACACGCATCGCCGTGCTGTTCAGTCGAATTCGCACCGCAGAATTCTGCCGGTCAAGCTTCGCGTAATTCGCGCGGGCAGAGACTATATCGGTCGCGGAGGCTCCTGGAATCGCCGCCGGAATCAGCTTCCGCACCAGCAACCGCGCAATGCTGGCATTGCCATCGGGAAAGTGAAAAAAATATTTCCGTTCATTTTCCAGCCCCTCTGAGTCGATGCCCATTCCGCTGAAACCGGGGTATCCCGTATCCGCCGCGTCCAGCGCTGGAATCGCCTCGATGCCAACGCCGAACAGAGGCTGAGAAGCCGTTTGGTAAAGGCGAATCACGTCGGGATGAACGCCAACGAGTTCGGTGAGGAAGCGCCCATAGCTGATTCTCGCCAGGCGTGCACTTTTCTGTTCGGCATTCAGCCCGGGAAGATAGTCTTTTTTCTCGCGGCACAAACGCGAGACGTCTCGACGCGCCTGTTCGGCAATGGGGGCTTCGGCCGTGAAGTGCGCCCAGGCATCGGGCCCGGCAACGTTAAGATCGTAGGTCTCACCGCCCGGAAAAGGAAACGGATCATCGACCAGTTTGTCGCTGCCGAAAGCTTCCTTGTCGAAGAAAATCTTGGAAGTTCGCCCGTGAGAACCATACAGATCACGATCGAGATATTCCGGGAAGCTGCCAACGTCGATTCCCAACTCCTCAATCACGCCTCTGGCGACGGCGCTGTAAGGCTCAGGACTCTCGATCGAATACGTTCCTCCATAACCCAGGAGCGTTCGATTTCCCACGCGAAATTCGTTGCGCTTGGCGTGCCCACCGAAATCGTCGTGGTTGTCGAGGATGAGAATGCGCGCGTTCGCGCCCGCGGATTTGCGGTAGAAGTGCGCTGCGGCCAGGCCGCTGATTCCGCCGCCAACGACGATCAGATCGAAGACTTCGCCGGTATCGTGCGGAGTTCCGGCCGACTCCCAGAAATCGCCATCGCGCAACCGGTGAGCGGTCTCGAACGAACCGGGATGGCTGCCGCGCAGCCCAGCGAGCGCGGGAGGATAGTAGCCCGGCGAATTCTGTGGAACATTTTCTCCCTGCGCGAGCATTTGATCTGGAATCAAAGCCGCACCGGCCGTTACCGCCACGCCATTGAGAAAGTCTCGGCGCGTGATGCGGCGATTCATTCCCAGTTCGCGGTCGGTAAGGTTGCTCATTGCTTTTCGGCTTCCGGTCGCCGGCGTCCGGGCTCCGGCTTCCGGCTGGTTTCGGCTTCTACTGCTGAGTGGTGTTCGGATCTGTTCAGGCTTGGCCTTCGGCTTTTTTCACTGCCAGCTCCGCGCCCTGGAAACCGATTTTGCTGTGTGTGCCGTCGCAGAAAGGCTTGTTGACTGAGCCTCCGCAGCGGCAGAGAGAAAAGGCGGGCTTGCCAGTGAGGTCGTAGGGGGTTCCGTTTGCATCGACCAGTTCTACCGCTCCTACCGGCGCCTCGACGCGGAACGGGCCGTTGGGACGAACAGTAATCTTTACTTGCGCCATCGTTTGATTCCTCCAACCTTGTGGGATTCTAGTAAGGATCAAAGATAGCATGCAGCGGCGGGAGGTGTCGCGGGATGGAGAATTCGGTGACGCAGCGTCTGTCTGAATCGGTGCCCCCAGAGATCCCTCGTCCAGCTGGTGAATGTGCGGGACCTCGGGAACGACGCCAACAAGGGAGGCTTGTCCTTAACGCTCAGGACTTTCGCTCGCTATAACGGCAACTGCTGCGCGGTAGGCATGTGGTGTTGTTCCCGCCCGACTTTGCCGTCGTATTTCGTCGTCATTTTAAAAAGCTCATTGCGGCCGTCGGCGGCGAACGGACGGGCCCTTTCGCGCAATTGCTGCATGGCCAGTTCGTCGAGCGGCTGAAAATTCACCGCCACTCTCAGATTCTGATCGAGCACTTCCATGCTATCGACGCCACTGATCGTGGTTGCGACCGGCAGGCTCATCGCGTAGCGCAAGCCCTGCTCCGGCGTGACGACTCCGTGCCGAATGAGTTCGCCGCTGCCTCCGAGGCTTTTCATGCCGAGCGCGGCCACCCCACGGCGTTGTGCTTCCGGTAGAACCTGCGTTTCGAAGCTGCGAAAGGTCGCGTCGCAGCAGTTGAGTGGCATCTGCACTGTGTCAAAAGCAAAATCGTGCGCCAGCATCTTTAAATGAATTTCGGGATCCTTGTGGCCGGTGAATCCGACGAATCGCACTTTTCCCTGCTGCTTGGCGTCGGCGAGCGCCTCGGCGGCGCCGCTCGGCGCGAAAATCAGATCCGGATCGTTGTAATAAACCACTTCGTGAATTTGCCACAGATCGAGGTGATCGGTCTGCAGGCGGCGTAGAGATTCTTCCAGCATGCGCATGGCAACCTTCTTGTCGCGGCCGTGGGTGCAGACCTTGGTCATCACAAATGCCTGATCCCGCTTCCCTTTCAGCGCCTTGCCCAAACGCTCTTCGCTGAGGCCATCGTGATACTCCCACGCGTTGTCGAAAAAAGTTACCCCGTGATCGAGCGCTTTCGCGACGATTTCGACCGCTGCCTGGTCGGTCGTGACAGAGCCGAGATGATATCCGCCCAACCCCATGGCCGAGACTTGCACGCCCGTGCGGCCGAGCTGTTTCTTGGGAACCGTGCCCGATGGAATTTGCGACTTGTCGCGATCTTGTGCCATGGCTCGTCCTCGCTTCGCGGCGATCTCTCCGGCGAAAAGCGGCGCTGCGCCGAGAACGGCTGCGCCTTTGATAAATTTGCGGCGGTTCCACTCCAGTTTCGAAGCCATGCTCGCGCCTAGAACTGCTTATCCGGAAACGGATGACCGGTATTCATTTCGGCTCCGAGCATGTCTTTGACCTCGGATTGTTGGGTGTCAATCGGAAAACCGTGCGCGAGGCGGGCTTCCGGGTTATCGAATTTCAGCGAGAGCTTGTACAGTTCGAAGCGGCCGTCGCCCGCCTCCGGCCTCACGCGCTCGCGCAGTGCATTCATTTCCGCTTCCGTCATCGGAGTGAAATTCTGGGCGATTTGCAGGTTCTGGTGCAGCACCTCGAGGCTGTCGACGCCGCTGATCGTCGTGGCCACAGGGAGACTCATGGCATAACGCAGCGCTTCTTCGGCAGTGATGACTCCTTGACTGATGGGTTCACCGTGTCCGCTGAGCGGTTTCATCCCAAGGGGCGCAATGCCACGCTTGAGCAATTCCGGCAATACCTGCTGCTCGAAGCTGCGGAAGTTGGCATCGAAGGCGTTGAGCGGCATTTGCACGGCGTCGAAGGGAAAGCCGGTTTCGAGCATGCCGAGATGGACCTTCGGATTTTTATGCCCGGTGAATCCGACAAAGCGAACCTTGCCATCCTTCTTCGCCTTGGTGAGCGCTTCGGCTGCGCCGTTGGGTCGAATGAAAAGCTCGGGATCGTTGTCGAAGCCCATGCCATGGACCTGCCAGAGATCGAGATGATCGGTCTGAAAGCGGCGCAAAGATTCTTCCAGCATTTCGAGAGCCAGGCTGGCGCCGCGGCCATGCGGGCAGGTCTTGGTCATCAGGAAAACTTTGTCGCGGCGGCCTTTGAGACCTGCGCCCATCCAGATTTCGGTTTTACCGCGGCGGTATTCCCAGCAGTTGTCGAAAAAAGTGATTCCGCCATCCACCGCCTGATGAATCATCTCAATCGCGGTCTTTTCGTCGGGCGCGTCGCCGAGATGATGGCCTCCGAAGCCGAGCGCGGAAATTTTCGCCTCGGCGCGGCCGAACTTCCGCATGGGCATCATTCCTGAGGATGATTGCGGCATAGACTTTCCTCTCGCGGTTTTCAGGCACCGAGCAACTTAGAAAAGAATTGATGCTTTGGAATGAGGAGTGGTTTACGGAAAAAGAGCTACACGCGGATCGGGCGAACTAAGCAGCCAGAGTTCTGGCCGAGGCCAGGCTGCGATAAAGATCCAGATACTCGTCGATCATGCGCTTCGCGGTGAAACGCTCGCGGGCGCGGGCGTAGGCACGATCGGAATAGGCGTGACGCAGGCCGCGGTCGGATTCGAGGTGGCGGAGAATTTCGGCGAGGCTGCCTCCATCGTTTTTGCGGAAGTACAATGCCGAGTCGCCCCACACTTCGCGGAAACTGGGAATATCGTTAGCAACGATGGCGCAGCGGGAGAAAGCCGCATCAATCGCGGACATGCCCAACGGTTCGTAACGGGCCGTGGCGGCATAGATGGCGGCGCGACTGTACAGCGCGCGAAGTTGCGATTCAGTCTGCGGGCCGCGAATCGCTACACAACTCTGATCAGTGGAGACTTTGACGTCGGCGCGGATCGGAACGCGCGGCACGGGCACGGTCTGCTCGGCGCCGACGATGCAGATCGAGAACGGAATCGAATGTTGCGTCAGCAGAAAAACCTGCTTCCCGGCATCGAGCAGGCGTCCCACCGACAATACTGAATCCTCTTTGCTCACGTAAGGATTAAAGAAAATCGGATTACGCCCGGGATAGATGACCACTTCGCGCTGTGGCAAAGTGTAGTTCTCGCGCAGCGTGGCCAGCATCCACGCCGATGGCGCCACTACCGCATCTGCCGCTGCAATACCGCGGATGATAGTTTCGCGATACCAGTCCAGCCAGCGTGTGAAGCGCGGGTTGCAGCCTTGCACCGCCTGCGTCCAGCTGATGATGTCGCCGTGAGCCATCACAATGCGCGGAGTCGGTCCTGGAAGGTTGCCGTGGCAAAACTGGTGGAGATGCAGCACATCTGGACGCAGTTCTTCGATGAGGCCGGTAAGAAACTGGGACGATTCGATAAGGTCGCGCGGCGCTTCGTCCATCCACTCCAGGCGGAAGGCCGTTGGCCGGTATTCCAGGCCGTGCAGCAGATCCATCCACGAAGTCTGCTCGGGGAGCGGAATCTCGCCAAAGCTCACCAGCGTGACCCGCACGCCGCGTGTCACCAGTCCAGTGACCAACTCGCGGGTGTAGGTCCATGAGCCGGACATCGTATCGGCCGTAACCAGTACGTGCACAGAACCTCCGGCGAAGTGCCGGAGGCCGCGGGAGACGCGGGACCGGCCGATTAGCGCTTCGCCATTTTAGTGCGAATCGGCCGGAACGTCGATGGGTTTTTTGCCTTAGTTGAGGGTTGCAGAATTTTGCAGTTTGGAACGCCAAAAACCGCTGGAAGCGCGGTTTCCCCGATCGGCCGCCGAGCCGGGAATTGGAAAAATCACTCCGCTCCCAGCCGCACCCGCATATCCCGCGCGAGATTATCGATCAGGCGAATCTTTTCCGCGACCGGTCCAGGCACGTCAGGGAGAGACATCACCAGCTCGCACGAAAGCAGCATGGTGGTGAGCGATTCGAACATTTCGCTGTGAATCTGCTGCTCGACCGAGCGGCGGGCCTGAGTCTCTTCCCGCTGGCGCCGGTGCAAGGCCGAGCGAACTTCACGCACCAATCGAGGCATGCCGCTCACCGCGAGATTCACATAGACCGGAAAGGCCGTACCTAAAAGATCGACCATGTGGTCGCTCTCGCCGGGCTCGTTTTCGAGAAGGAATTGGTCGAGGACAACGACAGAATACGACTGCTCGCGCAGCCGGGCGAAAGCCTGCTGCAGATTCTCAGCCCAGTGAGTTTCTTCGCCGGTGGTTTCTTTTAGGCCGGTGGCGCACTCCGGGCCACGCGCCGAAGGTGTTATGAGAAGAATCATGCTCCCTCACTAGCACGCAGCGGACCAGAGGCAGGCGCATTGCAAAACCAAGACTTAGGCGAATCCGCGGACGCTGCCTTCCCATCACGGAACCCGAGCAGGCCTGAATTCATTTCATAACAGAACTACGACTGCGCCGCATAATCCTTCAGCTTGCGGTAAAGCGTGGTCTTGCCGATGCCGAGCAGACGCGCAGCCTGCAGCTTGTCGCCGTTCAGCTCGCTGATGGCACTAAGAATCGTCTGCCGCTCCAACTCCGCCATAGGGACGATTTTGCGGCCATTCCCGTTTCCATTGCCATTTCCGGGAAGCGCAATGTGGGTGCTGGCAATTGCCGGAGGCAAATCCGCTACGTGGATCAGCGGCCCGCTGGTAAAGGCGAAAGTGCGTTCGATGCAGTTTTCCAATTCGCGCACGTTTCCCGGCCAGTCGTAAGCCAGCATTACCTTCAAAGCGTTGTCGCTGAGGATTTTCTCCTGGCCCGAAGCCCGCGAGCAGCGCTCGACGAAGTGCGCAATCAGCAGCGGAATATCCTCGCGGCGCTCGCGCAGAGGAGGAATGCGCAGGCTGAGCACATTCAGCCGAAAGTACAAATCGCGGCGGAAGGTGCCTTCGGTGACCGCCTGCTCCAGAATGCGATTCGTGGCCGCGAGGATGCGGACGTTAATGGGCACGCGGCGCGTGCTGCCCACGGGGCGAATCTCTTTTTCCTGAATCGCGCGCAGAAGTTTTGCCTGCAGATCGATCGGCAGCTCACCGACTTCGTCGAGAAAGATCGTGCCGCCTTCGGCGATGGCCAGCAGCCCTTCTTTCGCCTGATTCGCTCCGGTGAATGCGCCTTTCACGTAGCCGAAGAGTTCGCTCTCGATTAATGTAGGCACGAGCGAGCCGCAATCTACCGGGATGAATGGCTTGTCGTGGAATGTTCCGGAGTAGTGAATCGAGCGCGCCACCATCTCTTTGCCGGTGCCGCTCTCCCCCAGAATCAGCACGGGATGCGCGCTGCTGGCGGCCTTGGAGATGATACGGTAGAGCTTCTCCATTTCCGGAGCGCGCCCGACGATGCCTCCGAAGCCCTGCTTCGACTTGAGCTTCTCGCGCAGCATGCGGTTCTCGGTTTTCAACTTCAAATGCCCGGAGACGCGCTCGAGCAGCAGCTTGAGTTCGTCGATGCTGAAGGGCTTGGTCATGTATTCGTAGGCGCCATTCTTCATAGCCTGAACGGCCGACTGCACGGTGCCGCAGCCGGTCACCACAATCACAAGAGCGTCAGGGCGCTGGCTCTTGATGTGGCGCAGCGCTTCTAATCCGCTCGCGCCCGGCAAGCGAAGATCGAGCAGGATCACATCGATGCTGTGGCTTTGCAGCAAGCGGTAGGCATGTTCAGCTGAGTCCGCGACATGCGCCATGAAACCAAGGGAGAGGGCTACTTCTCGGCAGGCGTCGCGGATCGAACGCTCGTCATCGACAATTAGCAGGTTCAGAAAATTGGCCGCCATGATCTGCGGATTCGCCAGATTCGACGCGGCAAGATTAGAGTTGGCCAGATTGGAGGGGAAAGCGGCTACACCGGCTGAGGTCATAAGTGGGATTCCTTTTTGACTTCTTGAAGTGGTCTTGAGATCGCTTGCAGCTTCGGCTCAGTTTTGCCCGAAGAATCGGAATCGGCAGTCCGCGGAACTCTCGGAAACAAAATCATGGCTCGGGTGCCCTGTCCCGGTTCGCTTTCGAAGTGGATCAGCCCGTGGTTGGCGGCGACGACGCTGCGCACCGTCAGCAGACCGAGGCCGCTGCCCTTGCCGGCCTTCGTGGTGAAGAATGGCTCCGCGAGATGCGCGCGGGTGGCTGCGTCCATGCCCTGGCCATCGTCGGCAACCACCAGTAGCACGCACGGAAACGCAGCCCTGGAGGATGCCTCTGAAATCGGCTGGAAGCTGCAGTTGCTCGTTTCAATGGTAATATGGCCGCCATTAGGTAAGGCATCGCGCGCGTTCAGCACCAGATTCAGCAAAACCTGCTGCGCCTGCGACGCCGCCAGGCTGACCGCGCCCAACCCGGGGTCAAGCCGCAGGTCGAGCGCAATGTTCTCGCCGATCAACCGCCCGAGCAGGTCGCCCATGGCTTCGGCAAGTTCATTCAGCATGAGCGGTCCCGCAGGCGTCTGCTCTGAGCGCGCGAACACGAGAAGCTGCTGCACCAGCCCCGTAGCCTGCACAATGGCCAGCCGGATTTCATCCGCATAACGTTTCCTGCGGTCGCGCGGATCGAAGGTGGAAAGCAGCAAATCGCAATAAAGCATTACCCCGGTGAGCAGGTTGTTGAAGTCATGAACAACGCCGCCGGTCAAGCGGCCAATCGCCTCCCAGCGTTGTGCCTGGAGCCGCTCCTCGTCGATCCCATCTTTGCCTGCCTGGCTTGCGTACTCTCCCTTCCTCCCGGCGACCGCAGTGGGAGAGGGTTCGAAGAAAGAATTGAACGGTGCCTCTGCAGCGGTAGCGATCGACGTGTCGGGCCGGGGAAGTGCGGTTAAGGTGCTCATAGATCTACTATGCGCGGGACGATTCCCGTAAGGAAGACCGCGTCGACCCGCCTGATACTTCGGTGTTTCCAAAATGGGACCAGCAAAAATTAAACCTCTCCCATGCATCTCAAATGCGTCCCCAACTATAGGAGGACCAATCCCGCACTGCGAAGGACATCCGTCACTTCAAATCGGGAAGCGCTTGTGGAAAACTCAGGAATGCGCAGTGTTTATGCGGCCTGGGAGTGGAACGCTTGAACTGGAGTGGTATTAAATCGCGGCTTGGTTGACCTTCGGGGACTAAGCTTATTTCACTGCCCGAGCGGGGCCGCAGAAGCCATCTTATATTGCTCGTTCAGGACCAGCGGGGCGGTTAGCCGAAATGTGAGACGGTGTCCTTTTCGCAGCCGGACGCTGGCGGAACGAGCCAGTCCATCGGCGGCCGGAGATCGCGCAAACAGGCTCGCAGTTTCCAGTGAGAGCTTTTTGCCCTTCATGTCCATTGAATTCAGGGCAAGGCGCAGATACCCGAGTTGGGTGGAACGGTCCGGTTCCATCCTCGCCGATTCGACGCGGCCACTCACTAGCGTGCCGGAATCGACCAGCATTTTTCCATCAATAATTAAAGGATCCGCAACGGTCGCCAGGAAATTGTCGCCAACATGAGCGGTTGCAGCCGATAGCGCCCCGCGGAGTTTTACCGTCAGCAAGGCGCCAACCGGGACCACGCCTGCTTGCGACTCACCCTGAAAAGGGGTGGTCCTAACCGGCGGCGCCTCGGAACCGGCCTCCGGACGAGCATCAACACTTTGCAAATCCGCCGATGGATGAAACGGCAAACTTTGCCCTGTGGCTTCCGCAGGGTGCACCGGCTCCTGGCGAGAGCAACCCAAGCTGGCGCTAAAAACAAAACAAATTGCAGCTACAGCAAACCGGCGAATCCTGCCGCTTCGAGGGTTGGCCATCGCCTTCATGATTGCCTTTTTTGTTGAGCAAAAATAAGTGGCAAGTGAAGTACCAGAGACAGTCACATCGAATCAATAACTTACAAAAGCTCAACCAGCAAGCCTATGTAGAAAATCCCGTTTCTGGAAGAAACGTCCGCCAAAAAAAATACGGAGAACGCAAGCGTTCTCCGTAATAGTGATCCGAACCTAAGAAACGTTACGGCTTGGTTGTTTTCTTCCTGGGCGCAGGCTTTGCGGTCTTCTTCTTCATTTCGCTTTCCCTGCCTCCGATAAGAGTCAAGGCATCGGCGGAGTTGAAGGGGAACTGCCGCACTGAAGACTGGCCGGTGGTGCTCAACGTGATATCCACCCGGCGATCGCTTGCCAGCACGATCACGCGCATGTTCCGCAGAGCCCGCTCGCGCTCTTCCTGACTAAGGTTCGGATTGTTTTCAATCGCTCCCCTTACCTCGTCATTGGTCAGCGTGTGCTGCGCGCCGAACGCCTTGGTATCGATGTTGGCTTCGGGCACGCCCTGTTCGACCAGGAAGCTCTTCACGCGATCGGAGCGGCGTTCAGAGAGCTTCTGATTGTACTCGGCTGGGCCGCGCGGGTCGGCATGGCCTTCCAGGATCAGGTGAGCATCAGGCTTGCTTTCCAGATACTTTTTGAAGTCCGTGGCAAGCCCGATCAGAGTTTGCCGCTGGCTGGGAACCAGACCTGCATTGGGATCCCGAACCGGAGGCATGGCAGTCGCGAAGTAAATGCTGTGCAGCGAAAGCCGGGCTTCGAGAATTTCGATTTCCGGATTTTTCGCCGGCGGTGGAGTCTCGATCGTCACCGCGCTCGAACCTTGAGCCGTGAGCCCACGCGAATCGGTGCAGGTTGCGCTTACGGTAATCGAACCGGGCGCCGCCCCGGCGGTGTTCAGCGTAGCTGACGTTCCGCTGCCCGAAACCGTTCCGCCGGTCGACGTCCAACTGGCGACATTCACCGGGACGCCATCTGGGCTGGTACAGCTCGCCGACAGGCTCACTGTTCCACCGGCCTGAAGGCTGCTCGGGCTGGCGGAAATCGAGACCGTCGGAGGATTCTTCGGAGGCAATGGCCTGACCGTAAAGCTGGCCGTGCAGCTGGCTTCGTTGTTCTTCTTTTCTCTCGCATCGGTCACGCGTGCCGTGACGGTGTAATTTCCCGGCGCGGCATTAGTGGTATCAATCTGCGCAGTTGTTTCTTTTCCGGTGAGTTGGCCGCCGTTGGCGCTCCAGCTGTAGCCGACGGTATGTTTCTTATTGAAATTGCTCGCGCTCACAGTGGCGGTAACCGGCTCGCCGACCATGACTTCCGTCGGCTGCACAGAGCAAGCGGCAACTGGGGTGACGGCCGGGGCTCCGCCCCAACTGAAGACCAGACCGGTACGCAATCGCGCGCCTTCCAGCGTCGGACGGCGAAGGTCGGAAAACACTGGCGATACATCGTCGGCAAAATTGTGCCGGGCCCAGACGTAGTCGGCTTCGAAAAGCCGGAACGCCAGATGTTTGGTGATGGGCAGGTCCATACCCCCGCCAATGATTGCCCCAATTCCATTGCTCGGATTGAGTCCGCTAACCGCCAGGCGGTTGTAGCTGACCAGACCGTGCAAAAAGACATCCACATTTTCCGAGCGGAACATAAGGCGCGGCCCGACTGAGGCCGTAGCTTCATAGTTGCTGCTTCCCCAATTGTGGCCGCCGTCGAATTCCAATCCGAAATGCGGATCGAAATTGTAGGTGAAAGCGCCACCGAAGCCAGCTGACATGTCGGGAATCTTAAAAGGGCTCGGCGCGTTTGGGTCGCCGAAAGCGGCGGGAACGCTTCCGCCCGGATGAAGCCATTGATAGCCTACAAACAAATCCCACTTCGGATTCTCATCGCTCTGTGCCCATGCAGGCACCGATATGAGCGTGATTGACAGAACTGCGAGCAGGCCTGCAGCAACCAGGCCTTTTCTACGAAAAAAAATACCTGACATTCAATCCTCCTGAAAATAATGGCGCACCGTTCGTGAATCTCTTGTGCAGGCGCGCACAAAGAGTACTGCGGAACTGCTGGGGCCTATTCTGGGAACGCGCAATTCTAACCTAAGCGAGTGGCGAATAAAAAGGAGGATTTCCGTAATCTTACACCGGGTAGAGAAGTTCGTTTACGCCGTCTCAAAGTGACATTCGGCGGACTCTCGTCTCTAAATGCTGAATTCCGAACATGTCCTGCATGCCGAAAGCCATAGCCGGCGGCGCTTGCCCCATCCGGAGTCGCCGCGTATGGTTAGTAGTCGCGGTTTAAGCAGGGCGGAACATTGGATTGGTACCGCTGTTCTGACGACCGGGGCGACGAGTCTAACGATCGATTACTGGAAAGCATGAGCCACGAAAAAGTGTTGATTGTTGAAGATGAAGAGAACGAGCGTACCGGCTTAGCCGAACTTGTTTCCTCTTGGGGATACAAGGCCGAGACTGCCTTTGACGGAGTTGACGGACTGGAGAAAGCCACACAGTGGAGTCCATCCATTGTCGTCACCGACCTCAAGATGCCGCGCATGGGTGGGATCGACCTGCTGGAGCGGCTCGGCCAACAGGCGCAGCAGATGGCGGTGATTCTCGTCACCGCCCAGGGCACGATCGATAGCGCCGTGCAGGCCATGCGGATGGGTGCCTACGACTACATCACCAAACCGATCGACACGAATCGGCTGCGCACCATGCTGCAAAATGCCTCCGAGCTGCTTGGAACGCGGGTTGAACTGGAAACGGCCCGCCGCAAGCTGCGGGATACCGGGGCGCTCGGCCAGCTTCGCGGCGCCTCCAAGAAGATGCAGGAGATTTTTCGGCTGATCGAGCTTGTCGCTCCCAGCACCGCTTCGGTGCTCATAACCGGCGCCAGCGGCACGGGTAAGGAATTGGTGGCGCGCACGATCCACCAGCTGAGCCCCCGCCGCGAACGGCCGTTTGTGGCCATCAACTGCGCCGCGATCCCTGAAACTCTGATTGAGAGCGAAATTTTCGGCCATGAAAAAGGCGCTTTCACCGGCGCTCTCGAACGCCGCACGGGATGCTTCGAATTGGCTGAGGGCGGCACCATTCTCCTCGATGAAATCGGAGAAATGCCCGTGGGAACTCAAGCCAAGCTGCTGCGGGTGCTGGAAGACCGCAAGCTGCGCCGGCTGGGCAGTAAAGTGGAGACATCGGTCGATGTGCGCGTTCTCGCAGCCACCAACAAGGTTCCCGAAGAGGCGGTCGCCGGCGGCGAGCTGCGCGGCGACCTCTACTACCGGCTCAATGTCTTCAACATTCACATGCTGCCCCTGCGCGAGCATAAGGAAGACATCCCCGATCTGGTGGACCTTCTTCTCGCTGAGATGAGTGAGAAGCACTCCCGCAAAGTAGCCGCCATCAGCGAAGCGGTAATGAATCTTTTCAACAACTATTCATGGCCGGGAAATGTGCGCGAACTGCGCAACACGATCGAGCGGGCCGTCATTGTCTGCGATGCGGGCATGATCGAAACCAAGCACCTGCCACCGGGCTTTGGACACACTCCGGTGCGGACCAGCGCTAGCGATCCCGACGCCGTTCGCCTGGGGGTGGGCACTACCGTGGGCGAAGCGGAAAAAATGCTCATCCTGAAAACGCTCGAATCGACGAATAACAACAAAACCCGCGCCGCCGAAATTCTCGGGATTAGCCTGAAAACGCTGCATAATAAGCTGAAGGAGTACGGCAGCGGTTCGGCCGATGGAGGCTCTGAAAAAGAGGAAGTATAGGCCAGCGACCGCCAGCATCGGGATTGGTTTCAGCGGCGGCAGGTTTATCGAATGAGACGTAAAATCATCATCGTCCTCACCATCACCTTTATGGTGACCGTGATGGTGACTGCATTTTCCTGCCTTTATATCTCGCAGATTCTGCGCCTGCGCATCAACAACGCCTACGAAAGCGCCAGCCGCCTCACCCTGCAACTTGCCTACTTTGCCGAAAACGATCTTCCCGACCTTAGCAGCACACCCATCGATATCGACGATCCGGCGGCAGTGCGCCGCGCCCTGTCCGAGTATTTGCCGCTGGATGCGAATCTCCTCAACAATCTGGAATCCGACCGCGACTTTTGGCCTTATGTGTATGACGTTTCGATCGTCGACGCGCACGGCAAAGCGCTGCTGCATACAAATCAGCAGTTAATCGGCGCCCAAATTCCGCCGCGGCCGGATTTTCATGCGGTAACGGCGGCTCGCTTCCTTGATCAGCTTCGCCTGGTTTATGCGCCCACGTCCGTGTACGACGTAAGTTTTCCCTTGTCGCTCAACGGAACCCCCTTCGGCACGATTCACGTGGGGGTTTCTCCGGTTTTCCTGAAGAGTGAGATCACACTGAAGCTTCTGCACTCCATTTATTTTTCGATCGCGTCGATCTTTGTCTCTTTTTTTCTGGCCGCCGGTATCTCGAACCTCGCTCTGGGCCCGTTGAAACAAATCAGCCGCAACCTCGACAGCATGAGCCTGGGCGAGACAGATTCGATTCCTGCCGATAGCGCAGAGCACGACGAATTCGGCCTGGTCACGCTGAAGATCGCCAACCTCGGCCGGCAGATGCGCGACAGCCGCGAGATCTTTTCCGCGCTTAAGGATAATGTCGACCAGTTGATGTCGACGTTGCAGGATGGCTTGATGCTTTTCACCCGCGACTCGCGCGTGGTGCTGGTGAGTGCGCCTGTCGAGCGCTTCCTGGGCACGCCGCGGGGAGAATTGCTGGGGCGCACGGCTCGCGAGATCTTCTCAAACAATTATCATCTGGGCGCGCTGGTGCTTGAATCCTTCGAGCGCAAGCGCCCGCTGGTGCAACGCGAACTGGCCACTCCCGCCGGCAAGCGCGTGCAGATCTCCCTGGATTTCGTGCAGGAAAAGGGCGCTCAGATTGGCGCCCTGTTGATCATGCGCGACGCCGAATCGGTGCGCCGGATCGGAGACGAAATCGAAACCTCGCGCCGGCTCTCGGCCAGCGGGCGGGTCACCGGGGGCGTCGCCCACGAAGTTAAAAATCCCATCAATGCCATCGTTCTGCATTTGCAGCTTCTGCAGAACAAGCTTTCACAGCTCGACCCCGACACGCGCCGCCACATGGATATCATCGGCAGCGAGATTCACCGCCTCGATCGCGTCGTGCAGACGCTGGTCGATTTCATGCGCGCCCGCGAGCTGCACATGGTTGAGGTCGATTTCCGGCGCCTGCTCGACGATGCCGCTTTGCTGGCCACGCCGGATGCCGGGCAGCACGGCGTAGTAATCGACCGCGTAAGATGGCCCGAACCGCTGCCGGTCAAGGTCGATGTCGACTTTATGAAGCAAGCTCTTCTCAACGTGGTCCTGAATGGAATTCAGGCGATGCCTGACGGCGGCCATCTTTCTTTAAGCGCGCGCCGTGACGGCGACCGCGTAGTCGCTGAGGTCCGCGATCAGGGCACCGGTATTCCGCGCGATGTGCAGAACAAAATTTTTGAACTTTATTTCACGACCAAGAAAGGCGGCAACGGCATCGGTCTCGCGCAAACCTATCAGATTCTCGACTGGCACTTCGGTTCGGTCGACTTCGAATCGGTGGAAGGCGAAGGCACGGTTTTTCGTTTCCGGCTTCCTGCCGCCGTCCCAGGTTTGAATTCGCACGAAAATGCCACTTCTTTGAATGACGGAGAATCAGCCCGGTTGCGCAACGCCTCTCCGGTGTAAAATTTGACTAACCGCAGAACGGGATTGAAATGAAACTGGCCGCAATCCTCGGACTGTATTTCTTCACCTTGTCATCGTTCGCCGCCGGACTTTCAGCTTCCACAGTCGACGACTCCGGCGCCGCGCAGGCACAGGGTGCGTCATCATCCCAGTCTCAATCGCAGTCACCGCCGTCGCAACCCGCCCAGAGTGCCCCGGCCAACGCACAGACCACAACGACTGCGACCCCAACCAAGCCGGTTGTAAAGAAACGCGCGGTTCCGAAGAAAGCGATCTATCCCGATTGCTCACCTGCTCCAGCTCCACTCAACCCGGTTCTGGCCAATCCGAACTACGAAAAGAGAAATGCCGACGGAGCCCAATCGGGAGCGAGTCAGGCCGATAACACTGCCGGGGCAGCCACCTCGAACGCCGCTGGAAATTCGAATCCTGGTTCGCCCGCGAAGGATAAAACTGCACCTTTAAAGCCCTGTCCGCCACCTAAAAAAGTCGTGCGAAACGGCGGATCAGACGATCCGAAGATCGAACTTCTCGGCGGCACGCTCGCACAGCAGGCTTCGAACGAGCGCTCGACCGAACAGATCACGGCCGCGACCGAAGAGAACCTGAAGAAGCTTGCGGGCCGGCAGCTGACCGCGAGCGAGCAGGAGAGCGAGATTCAGATCAGGCAGTTCATGCAGCAGTCGAAAGCGGCAGTCGCTTCCGGAGATCCGGATCGTGGCCGCAACCTCGCGCTGAAGGCCAAGCTGCTCTCCGACGAGTTAGTCAAGCCCTAAGCTAATACGGTAGTGGTGCAGTTTGAAAAACTGCACCACTACCGCTAATACCGCCATCATCACGACTATTGTTAAGCACTCACTTCCCTTTCGCCCGCGCGGCATTCACCTTGGCCAGCAAATCCTGCGACATCGCCTGCACTGGCCCGTGTATCTTCACCGCCTCCGTCAACACGTCGCGCGCCTCACTGACCCTGTTTAACTTGGCATAAGCAAAGCCCAGGCGAAACAGCGCAATCGAGTATTGCTGCTCGTCCTGCCCCTTAAGCAGGGCCGTCGCCGACTTGAGTTCCGGAACCGCCGCCGCAGTCTTATCCTGCTTGATGTAGGCGTATCCCAGGATGGAATATGCGACTCCGCCCGAAAGTTTGCGTGGCTTATCAGCATCGGGAGCGTCCGCCTTCGCCACGGCAATCGCCTTCTGCGAATAATTGATTGCCTTCGCCACGCCACCGGGCTTCGGATCGTCCACATTCGCCCCAGCGAGCAACAGCAAAGCCGGCAGTGAATTGGGATTTGCCGCGAGACTTTTCTCCCCATACGAAAACAATCGAGCCTGATCGTTCAACTGGCCCGGACCCAGCGTGTACATGGCATAACTTGAAACCTGATCCTGAAACTTGGAATCAGGAAACGCCTCCGAATATTTTTCGATGTAGGCCATCCGGCTTTTCGCCTCGCTCTCCGTGGCAATCACGTTGAAGCCGGCCGATTCGAGAAAGTCGCACGAATTAGCCGCTGCGCTTTTGTCCGCGGCGAGTTGCCGATTGAAATCATCGTCGCTCATGCCTTCCGGCTTCGGCTGCTTGCTGATCGAACTGCAAACCGCGCCTCCCCGGGCCGCGTAATCGATCAGCTTGCCGTTGTCTTTCGCCTGTTGCGCGATGCTGGCTTGTGAAACCAGGATGTCGAGATTCCGAGGCGAGCCGGCCAGAGCCTTGTCTCCGTAGTCTAGCGCCTTGGTCAAATCGCCCGAGGCCTGATAGCTCTGCGAAATCTGCCAGTTTCCATACGCCACAGCAGCGGGGTTCGACGAATACTTCTGCGCAAAATCCTGAAACATGGCCAGCTTTTTTGCGGCATCCGGCTCGTTCGATATAGCTTGCAGATCGTGATCTTCCGCCGTGCCGGCGGGAATCACGATCTTGTCGATCTGTGCACTGGCGTAAACCGTCAGAAAGAAGAAGCAGGAAACGGCGACTACCGGCAGCAACCTTGCGTAGCGGTACATAGGTCACCTCTGCGGCGGACGGGAAGGATCGATCAATTTTTTCCAGCACGCGCATCCTAGCGCTGAACGCGATGCCGTGCAAGCGCGCAGAGCGCATGGTAGTGGGTTCGTCATAAAGACCCACTACCGAGCGCATGTATGGCTCCGAGGTTCATCTCGCGCCCCGACTTCCGCTAAAGTAAATAAATGCGTGCAATTCTCGGCCGGCGTCCTCTGCGATTTGTCTTCGCGGCCAACGTGATCTCCATGTTGGGCAGCGGGATGAACTCGGCTGCCGTCGCCTGGTACATTCTCGAAGCTACGCACTCGGAAATGGCGCTAGGCACCTTCGCAGTCCTGCAGACGCTACCCGCAATGCTCATGCTTCCCTTCACCGGGGTCATTATCGATCGGGAAGATCGCCGAATCCTGGTGATGTGGCTCGACGCCGTGCGCGCCGTGATCATCGTCGCCGTCGCGATTTTAGCTTTTCACCATCGTGTGCAGATCTGGCAGCTCTATCTGATGAACACGCTGGTGGCTGCCGGCTTCTGGATGTTCTGGCCCACGATCACCGCGCTGATTCAGGAACTGACTCCTGACGGGCAATTTGTGCAGTCGAATCGATTTCTGATGGCGGGCGTGCAGGGAGGATGGCTCATCGCGGGCTCCATCGTCGGCTTCATGTACAACCACATCGGACTTGGCGGCGTGCTGCTGATCGATGTCTCCACCTACGTGGTCTCGTTTCTATGTTATTTCGCGGTGCGCAAGGGCCGCCACGTCGTCTTGCGCCCCGAAGAGTTGCGGGCCGACATTCTTGCCGCGGAATCGCAGCTCCAGCGCTTCGGGCGCGAGATGCGCGAGGGCCTGCATTTTCTGCGCGATCATCGCCCGGTGGTGCTGCTTGGCATGAGCTGGGCGTTATTTCTGGGAGCCATGACCATGGGAATCGTGGTCACTCCATCGCTGAGCGAGCGCGTCTTCCACGCGGGTGCGGTCGGCTATGGCTGGCTCAATGCCGGGTGGGGCGTCGGCGCCTTTCTCGGTGCATTGTGCGTTCCCGCCGTCATCGCCACGCTCGGTGGCCGGCGTTCTGTCGCGTTTTCGATGGCAGTGCTGTCGGCCTGCGTAATCTGCGCTCCGGTATCGCACTGGCTGGCGCTCGCGATCGCAGTTTATTTCATGATGGGGTCGGCTCGCGGCGTCGGTGGCGTGGCCATGAATACCAGCCTGATGGAGATGGTCCCGCCTCATCTGATGGGGCGCGTGCAGAACGCATTTAATTTCGCGGGCACGTGTCTGCAGCTGGTTCTCGCATTCGCCGTCGGGGCGCTGGCCCACGACGTAAGTCTGGTCGCCGCCTTCGCCGTTCTTGCCTGCGTCTACGGATTGTCGTTTGTCGCGGCAAGTTGGCCGGTCGAGAGACACACTCGCGAAATCGTTTCCGCAAAATAGACGATAATTCGGAATCTCTAAGCCGCGCTTGGCGTATACACTCGGCCGGAGCCGGTTTCTGACTTTTCTTTCCGCCTGTTATCCTTTCCCATTCCAAGGAGCATTCATGTTCGATGATCTGCAGGGCCTTAATGGTGTCGTTTTCGGAGTTGCCAACAAGCGCTCGATCGCCTGGTCCATCGCCCAGGGACTTCACGCCGCTGGTATGAAACTCGCCATCACCTACCAGAACGAACGCCTGGAGCAGGAAGCAAAGGACCTGATCCTCTCGCTGCCCGGCGCCGAAGCCTACATGTGTGACGTAAGCAAAGACGAGGAAATCGCCCGCCTCTTCGCCACGCTCAGAGAGCGCCACGGTAAGCTGCACACCCTGGTGCACTCCGTCGCCTATGCGCCCGCCGACGAACTCAAGGGAGACTTCGTCAACACCACGCGCGAAGGCTTTCGCGTCGCCATGGACGTCAGCGTCTACTCGCTGATCGCAGTCGCCCGCGCGGCCGCGCCCCTTATGGAAGACGGGGGATCGATAATGACGATGACTTACTACGCGTCCGAAAAGGTCGTGCCGCGCTACAACGTGATGGCTGTGGCCAAAGCCGGACTGGAGTGCTCCGTGCGTTATCTGGCGTATGAACTGGGAAAGAAAAAGATTCGCGTGAACGCGATCTCAGCCGGACCGATAAAAACCCTCGCCGCCCGCGGCATCGCCGGCTTCGGCGACATGTTGAAGGGCCACGAAGAGCGCGCTCCGCTAGGCCGCCGCGTAGAAGTCGAAGAAGTCGGATCAACCGGAGTCTTTCTCGCCTCCAACGCCAGCAGCGGCATCACCGGCGAAGTGGTATTCGTGGATTGCGGGTACAACATCATGGGGTTTTAGGCAGGCCGCCGCTCTCAGCGTGCGCTGCGGTCTCTTCATCACACTTCTTGCATTCCAGGGTGGTTCCGATCTTCGACGCACGCCC
>CAZGXY010000077.1:0-40152 GCA_964530145.1 uncultured Acidobacteriaceae bacterium
ACCGTCCACTCTCCGGGCCACGGAAATCCAACTGTCTTGATGTCTTTCCGTTCCTCAGTCGGCTCTGGCGCCGAAAAGGCCGGAGCCGCTTCGCCATGCTCCGGCACAACCGGCAAAACTATCCGCGATCCCTGCTCGCCGCCTAATTCCAAAGACGTTGTCATGTTGTAGGGAGTCGGGAGCATCATCGGCCACAGCGCATTCGAAATCGCCACGTGAAGTCGATGTCCCTTGGGAAACACCCACGAAGTCAAGTGCATTTCGATATCGAGCGGATAAACTTTCCCCGGCTCCAAATCTTTCGGCTCGCTCATCGATTCCCGCTGCGCGCCGTTGATGCCCGCTCCCGTAATTTGCGTGACCTCGCCATCCGGAGCGACATCCGACAACCGTGCAAACCAATCCGCCAGCGGAGCAGTCGCCGAAGCCTTTAGCAGCGCATGCGGCTGGCCAAGGATCGCCACATCTTCCTGCAGCGGCGCCGAATCGTAAACCAGGCTGAACGCATCCACCGGACGCACATCGCTCAACAACTCACCCCACCAGAATCCCGCCTCGACTCCAATGGACGGCACATACTTCAACTGATGCACATCTTGTTCGGACGCGGTCTCCGCCAGCGAATGATTCGGCTGCATAAATAATATCGTTGCCTTCGCCTCTTTCGGCGGCCACGCATCTTCGCGCCGCCACTCGCCCGGAACATTCTCGAGATTCGGATCCGGCGAATGCCAATGCTGCATATAAATCACCAGCCGCGGATCGTTCTCCACGCCCGTGTCCCGTCCCTTCAGCCAGTGATCGAAAAATCGTACCGCCTCATTCCGCCACTCGATCTCCGGACCTGGTGCGGCATCATTCGGATAAGTGTGGTTCCACGGTCCAACAATCGCTTTCACCGGCCCGCTGGATTTCATCAGCATGTCGGTCACGTTGTCGCGGTAGCCATCGAGTAGTCCTCCGATCAGAAAACTCGGAATCGTAATCTCTTTCAGTGGACGCACGCGATCCCGCCAGAACGGCCCATCGTGCTGATGCTTCAAATACAGCAGCGACCACGGCGGCGCATCGAACCTCGGCCCGAGAACTTTTTCGTCGAGGGTATAGTCGGGCGCGCCCGTCCATCCCTCGGCTAGATCCATGTTCAATTCGAATTCGTCGATGTGCGCGATGCCATCGACATAGTGCACATCGTCGTGAAATAACTCAGCCGTCGCATCGATCGCCAGAATCGCTTTCAGCGCCGGAGGATGCCGCATCGCCATCTGCAGCGAATTGAACCCTCCCCACGAAATGCCGAACATGCCGACATTCCCATTCGACCACGGCTGTTGCGACAGCCACGCAATCACCTGCTCGCCATCTTCCTGTTCCGTCTCTGAATATTCGCGCTCCGGCGGAGAGCCTTCGCTCGCGCCGAATCCGCGAATATCCACACGCACGCCAACGTATCCCCGGTGCGCGAAATACGCATGTTTGCCATAATCCTCCGCCGCGGTTCCGTCATCTTTTCGATAGGGCAAGTACTCAAGCAGGGCGGGGAACTTGTCGCCGACCTTTGCGCCATCCGGCATATATAAAGTCGCTGCCAGCCGGATGCCATCTTTCATCGGAATCCAGGCCCGCTCCATGCGAACGCCGTAAGTTGGCGCGGAAGGAACATCGTTGGAAAGGGAATTGTTTGTGAGGAACAGTAAAAGCAGCGAAACAATAAGAAGGCGTGGATAAGCACGACGACTGGCGTTAACCAAGCGAATATCCCCTGTGTTCGGGTGTGGCCTCTGTAACGAGTAGCTCCTGGCGCGAAGCAGTCAACCTCTACTTCTCAGCGGACTCTTGTTCCCGGCGCAGCGCGCGCAGATCGATCCCCAAATGCTCGGCTTTCTTATAAAGATGGCTGCGCTCGAGCCCCAACGCCTTCGCCGCCGAACTGACATTCGAATGATGGCGCTTCAGTTCGGCCGATATCACGTCGCGCTCAAACGCATCCACACGGTCAGACAATGGACCGCTGCCTGAACCAGTCATTGCGCTCGCCGCTCCGGAGCCCGCGGGCAAAGCCAGTTCCACCGTCGCCAGATCGACCCGATCGTCTGCCGCCAGCAGCATCAAGCGTTCCACCATATTGCGCAGCTCGCGCACGTTGCCCGGCCATGAATAAGCTTGCAGCGCCTCGATGGCCTCCCCGGAAAACTCCACGGGCTTCCATCCATTTTGCGCGCACACCAGCGCGGCACAATGCTCGACCAGCAGGGGGATATCGTCCTTCCGTTCTCGCAGCGGCGGCAGCGTCACCGGAAAGACGTAAATCCGGTGAAACAAATCCTGGCGGAATTTCTCTTCCCGCACCCTAGCCTGCAGATCGCGGTGCGTTGCGACCACCACGCGCACATCGACGGTCACAGGCTTGTCGCCGCCGATCCGCTCCACTTCGCCCCCTTCCAGCACCCGCAATAGCTTGGCCTGCATGGCCAGCGGCATATCGCCAATCTCATCGAGAAAAATCGTGCCGTGATGGGCCTGCTCAAACTTTCCGATATGCCGCCCGGCGGCGCCGGTGAAAGATCCTTTCTCGTGTCCGAAAAGCTCCGACTCGATCAGCTCCGCCGGAATCGCCGCGCAATTCAAGGTCACGAACGCTGCTCCGGCCCGCGGACTGCGCTCATGAATCGTACGCGCCACCAGTTCTTTGCCCGTACCGGTCTCACCCAAAATGCAAACCCGAGTTTCACTGGCTGCGACGCGCTCCACCTGTGCCATCACCCGCTGCATTGCGGCGCCCTTCCAAACGATCTCATGATTGCCAAGGCGCTGTTTGAGCTGTCGATTCTCGTTTTCCAGCCGCTGCAGTTTCAAAGCGTTCTCGACTGTCAGCAGAAGCTTTTCGGTGGAAATCGGTTTCTCCAGAAAATCGAGTGCGCCAAGCCGCGTCGCCCTAACCGCTGTTTCGATGTCGCCTTGCCCTGACATCATCACGACTGGCGCCGTTACTCCTCCGGCGTTCAACTCATTAAGCAACGCCAAACCGCCTTTCCCGGGCATAACGACATCGGAGAGGATCAAATCGAAGTGCTGCGCCCTGGCCAGTTCCATCGCTTTCGCTGCATTGTCGCAGACTACAGCATCGTGGCCAGCCAATCGAAACGCCCGCGCCAGCGACGCCAGCGTATTCGGATCATCGTCCACGATCAGCAGATGTGCTTTCTGGCCCATATCCAGTCCTGGAGATTCTCAGCCCGCAACTCGCGCCTGTGGCAACTCAATCACAAAACTTGTACCCAATCCCGCCTCGCTCTGCACGCGGATTCTGCCGCCATGATCGCTCACGATCGATTGCACAATAGCCAATCCCAGCCCGGTTCCGTGCGGCTTGCTCGTGTAATAAGGAGTAAATATCCGCTCGCGCTGCTCTGCGGTCAAACCGACTCCTGTGTCGGCGACTTCGATCAAAACCCTGCCATCGTCATTTCGCGTAGTAACTGTCAAAGTCCCGCCATGCGGCATGGCGTCGATTGCATTCGAAACCAGATTCGAAATCGCCCGATGCAAAAGCTCGCCATCGCCGCAGACTGGGCGCAGATGCGGGGCCAGCCGCGTTTCACAGGAAATCTTCGTGTCCCCCGCAGTTTCCAATTGTGCCTGAAATAGCTGCAACACGCCGCCGATTACTTCATTTACTTCCACCACGTCCATCTGCGGCTGCGGCATCTTGGAGAAGTCGCTGAACCGCGCAATGATTTTCTTCAAATTCGCAATCTCCGCCAGGAGCGTGCGCGAACTTTCGCGAAAGACCTCATCGAACTGTTCCGGCGCTTGCTGCCGTGTCCGCACCAGATTTTCTACGGTGAGCTGGAGGGGGAACAGCGGATTCTTCAACTCGTGCGCCAAACGCCGCGCCAGTTCGCGCCAAGCCGCAACGCGCTCCGCCTGCACCAGCCGCTCCCGCTGCGCGAGCAGTTCGGTGGTCATGCGGTTGAAAGAGTCCGCCAGTTGCCCCAATTCGTCCGCCCCGGTCACGTCCACGCGAACATACCAATTTCCTGCCGCAACTTCCTGCGCGGCGTATGCCAACTCTCCAACCGGACGTGTTACTCGCGCCGCCGCCCAACTGCTCGCCATCACGGCCAGCACGATTCCGATGCCGCCCACCAGCAATGCTGCCGATCCAATGCGCCGCACCAGCGCAACATAAGTTCGGCGTGAATTTCCCACCAGCAAGATCGCCAGCAGTGGCCGTTCGCGGCCGGTTGCCAGGCCCAACAGGGGAATGGCGTGAAACTCTTCATCGTCGGCCCGATCGTCCGACCACTGAACTACGTCGGTGCGCTCTTCTTTCGTTTGCCGCACTGAATCCACCAGCGATTGCAGTTTCACCGCCGGACGTGGATTCTCGGCCGCTGCCCCCATCGGATCGACGATCTGCTCCGCGGCAAATCGATCTCCGCGATTCTGATACATCAACACCCGCATGCCCGCCGGCACATCGAGGGCGGATAGAAAAGCTTTGTCCACACGCAGCCCGCCGATCACGTAAACGGGACGTTCGTCCGCCCGAGCCGCCCGCACGGCGAACAATCCAAGCTCGCTGCCATCCTGCAGCTCTTCTTGCCGAAGAAAAGCTCCCTGGTTCGTGGCGGCCGCGATGCTCCCAACAGATTTTTCCTGATATCCAAATTTCGATGGCGACTGCGCCGACGAGATAATTGTGCCGTCGCTTTCGACGAAATCGAGAAAATCGAGCTGGTGATTTTCGGCTGTAGCCTTTGCGGACTCGAAGTAAGGGCCGGCATCCGCCGACGAGCGGTTCAACACTCCAGCCATGTGGTTGACGGGCTCGGAGGAGGCAATTGCTTCGACGCGGCCGACAACGACCTCGCCCTGCCGGCTGAACTCGCGGCGGAATTGTGCGACCAGAGCTGTAGCCCGCTCGTTTTCGCTGCGATCGAAGGCGCGCCGCATTACCGCCGATACCAGCAATGCCACGGCCGCCACCGACAAGAACACGGTCAGCGAAAAGACGAGCAGCAGCTTCCGTCGAAACGTCATGGCTTCCGTTCCCGCCATAACCTGGATTGAGCGCGAATCCGCCCCTCACCATATTTCAACATCGAGTAGCTGCGGGTGCGAATGGCTTTCGCGGTACTTTCCTGGCCTATCTCGGTTGCGCGTCAGCCTGCGTGTTCTGGCTGGCTATATTCATCCCGCGCAGCACATCGTTGGCGAAGAAGAATTTTCCATCGCTTGGCACCATCATGATCTGCAACTTGTCCGAAAGCCGCTCGGCAACGATCTTATTGATTAGCAGGGGATTGCCTTTCAAAATCGCCGCCTCGCTCTGCAACCGATCGGCATCGGCAGCCGCCGTCACTCGAATTCGGTCGGCTTCGGCATCGGCCAGCATCTTTCGACGCTCGCCTTCAGCTTTGCCATCGATTACTTTGGCTTGCGCGTCGGCCTCGGCATTTTGAATCGTTGCTTCTTTGCGTGCCTGCGCCTCCAGCTTCGTCTGTTCAATCTGCTTCTGTTTCAGTGGCAATGTGTACCGCATCGCGTCGGACTCAGCTTTGGCCCGCAGCACCCGAACCCGCGCCTCGCCCTCCGCCTGCTTGACTTGCCGAGCTTTGTCGGCTTCGGCTTCGAGTTCCGCGATTCGCACCTCTTTGCTCTTCAATTCAGTTTCGACTCCCATGCGATCGTTTTCCTGCTCTTTCAGCAGCAGAGTTTGCAAGCCGTCCGCGTACTCCTGCGGCAATTGAATATCGCGCAGCATAACCTCTTTCACCACGATCCCGTCACTCGCCAGCTTTTGCGTAATCAGCGCCGCCGCTTTCTGCCGCACCTCCTCGCGCTTCGCCGAGAAGACATCGCGCACTGTGTAATTAGGGACAATCTCCCGCCACACACTGGCCACAGTCGGCGGCACGATTTCTTTTTCCACCGGCGCCGGCAAATTTCCTTGAATAAAATCGAGGCGCCTGACATCCAGCCGGTAGCGAACAGTAATCGACAATCCCATAGTCAGGCCCTCTTTTGCCTGAACGTTCAAAGGTTCAATTCTCGCCGTGTCAGACTTGGTCTTCGCGGAATTCTTGCCGGGGGAGCGTCCATCCTCCACCGAGCCAGTCGTAAAAACCTGATCGCGGACGTCGAAAAGCGCCACATCTTCCACAAGCGGCGCAATGATGTGCGCTCCGGCGTAAAGCGTCCCCGGAACCGTTCCGCTGACCTGGCTGACCCGCACGCCCGCCATCCCACTCGGCACCACCACAATGCTGGCGGCAATCAACAGCGGTCCCCAAGCCAGCATTGCCATGGCAATCGCAGTTCGCCATCGCACCCGTGGCACGGTACCGTCGGTGCTGGCCGCCATCGAAACGCGGCGGTACAACAGGTCGCGATACAGATCGTAGCCGAGAATGCCAATGGCGGCGACCATCATGCCCACGCCGCCCGTAATCAGCAAATATTTCAGTGCAAGCATTGTGGTTCTCCTCCGCGCACACTAGCGCTTCAACCCGCTTCTAACTATTGCCGTTCGCGCAATGCTGCGCCGGAAAAATAGCCTCATCACTTGTCCGAAGATCAGTTCTTCCGCCATCAGTGCCACCGCCAGCGAAAGAACCAGCCCAGCCACCACTGCGATGAATGTAATCGCAATCTGCATGACGCCTCCCTGCTGCGCAATCAACCCATGCAAGAGGTGGGCCATAAGACACGGAATTGACAGCACGACACTTGGAGGCAAAGAAACTCAGGTAAGATGTGCCGCACAACCACACTGTCTCTACGCGACACAGCCCAAGAAGAGTACAAGCCTGTGCGAAAGCGCTTTCGAGAGGACCCGTAACAGAGATTTGTTCCGCTCCCAAGCCGCTGATTGACTTCTCATTCCCGCCGCCGCTATCGTTGCCCGCATGAACGTTGTTAAAGCCACGCGCCAGTTTGAAGCCTGGCTCGGCCAGCACACTCACATTGACAAAGCTGACCTTCGCCTCAAGCACGACCGCATGAAAGCGGAGCTCTTTCCATTTTTCCGCGCAACCTATTACCGGTGGGTGCAGCTCTGGCGTGAGACGTTGCCCGACCTTGCAAAGGCTCCCCACGTGCTCGCAGTCGGGGATCTGCACGTGGAAAATTTCGGCACCTGGCGCGACGTCGAAGGCCGCCTGATCTGGGGTGTCAACGACTTCGACGAAGCCTGGCCCATGCCGTACACCATCGACCTCGTGCGCCTCGCCGTCAGCGCTCACTTCGCAATCGAAGCCGGCGGTTTGCCGCTAAAGAAGGAAGACGTCTGCGACGCCATCCTCGAAGGCTATCGCGAGAGCCTCGACGTCAAGGGCCTTGCCTTCGTTTTAGGAGAAAAGCATCAGTGGCTGCGCCGCATCGCGGAAGGCGAGCTGCGGGACCCAGTCACCTTCTGGAAAAAAATGGACGCGCTGCGAACGCTCAAAACCGAGCTTCCGGTCAGCGCTGTCGATGCCATCGAACATCTCATGCCAGCCCCCGGAATTCCTTGCCGCATTGCTCACCGCGTCGCCGGACTCGGCAGTCTCGGCCACGCCCGCTACGTCGCACTGGCTGACTGGCATGGAGGCCGCATCGCCCGCGAAGCGAAAGCCCTGGTTCCCTCCTCAGCCTGCTGGGCGCAAAAACTCGCCGCTCAGAAAAACGACTCTCAGAAAGATCAGGGGCCCCCCGAGATTCTCTATCAAACCATCATCAATCGTGCGGTCCGTTGTCCCGATCCTTTCGTTCAACTGCGGGGTCACTGGATCGTGCGCCGTCTCGGCCCGCACTGTTCGCGTATTGAACTTGCATCCTTGCGTGGTCCCGATACTGAACGCCGGCTGCTCCACGCCATGGGATGGGAGACCGCCAACATTCACCTGGGCACGCTATCGGCGCGCAAATTCATACAGCGTCATTTGCGCAAGCAAAAAGAGAGATGGCTGCATGATGCCGCTACGGCCATGGCTGCGGCCGTCCGTGACGATTGGGAGGTCTGGAAAAAGAAGGGCTATCGGTGAGCCATCTAAAATTGTGCGTGATGGCAGGATATTTTGTGTGCCGAGTTGGCGTCTAAGGAAAAGCTCCTACAGACTCTACCCGATAGCCTGCGTGTTTTCCGCTCATAGATACTATCTCATTAGATCCCACCGCTGCCTTGGATTTATGATTGGATGACCGCTCCAAAACCGACGGTTTGCTTACCAGTTTCCTGTCCTCTTATTCGCGGGCGCGGCGCTTGGACGATCGCATTCGCAGCCTGTGCGCCCAGGCCGTGGAAGTAAACGACCCAGAAAAACTTACTCCCATTCTTGGCGAACTCAGTGCGGCCCTCCGCGATCACACCGCCCGTATTCGAAAACTCGCCGCCGCCCGCCCTTCGCTGCCCGACCGGCGCGCTTCGACCTCAAGCTAAAAACTCATCGCCGGAAGCGCGACTCCCGCCCCACGCCTGTGACCTCCAGATGCGGTCGATACCGTAGCGTTCGACAACGAACATACGGGAACTTATGGATGCTGTAATACTTCCGGGTTCATGAACAGGTTCTTATGAACAAAGACCAGAGTGATCGCATTCACGAGTTGTGTTCGCAGATTGCGACCGAGCAGGACCACAAAAAATTTCTGATTATGGTCGAGGAACTGAATCGCATTCTGTCGGCGCACCACCAAAGCTTTCAGAGGGATGTCCCAGGTGAGTAGGAGAGCGAATCCTAGAGATGTTGCGGTTCGCACGATACGTTTCAGAAGAAAATAAGCTGCGCGAACGAATGCGGCTGAAGCGCCGGAAGAGTTTCTCCTTATATTCTCCGGTGCCTTTTCGGGGGAAGTGGGTGAGGTTCCTGCGGAAACTGCCGATTTTTCTGAAAAGGCGAGGTGAAATGCGGCGCATCCAAGCCGTGCATGGATACTTTGGCGAAGGAAGACCTCATCGTTAAAAGATCTGCAAAATCAGCCAAACTGATTTCCCTGCGATCGGGCTCGCGTTCGAATGCAAACGGACGAGCGGTGAATAATGTTATTCTCTGCTCGCTCACCGACAAAGATTACAATCTGCTTCGTCCTCACCTCGAGCCCATCGATCTTCCGCAACATGAAATCCTCGAAGAACCCACGCAGAAAATTGACTATACGTATTTTCTGAACGAAGGCATGACCTCGCTCGTCGCGCTCAGCCGCGACGGCAGAAGCGTCGAAGTCGGTATCGTGGGCAAGGAAGGAATGGTCGGAATGTCGCTGATTGCAGGCCTGCGATTCGGAACTTTTCGCGCCATCATGCAAATGGCGGGCGACGGAGTGCGCGTCCGCGCCGAAGTTTTTCAGGATATCTTGCTCTCAGCCCCCAGCCTGCGCTCCGAACTCAGCCGCTTTGCCTTGATGCATGGCATGCAGGTTGCACAGTTGGCCGCCTGCAACCGCCTGCACGAAGTGGAGCAACGCCTCGCGCGCTGGCTGCTTATGTGTCAGGACCGCTTCGATTCACAGGCCTTACCGCTGACTCACGAATTTCTTGCTCAGATGCTCGGCACCGGCCGCCCCAGCGTGAGCCTGGCTGCCGGCGCTCTGGAAAACGCCGGTCTCATCGAAAACCTTCGAGGCAGTGTGAAAATCCTCAACCGCAAAAGCCTCGAAGAAGTCGCCTGCGAGTGCTACGGAGTGATCCAGCACTTCAACGGCGGCCTCGGCCTCAAATAACGGACTCCTTCGGAGGGCGAAAGATTCACGCTAGACATCGCCTGGCCGCCATCGGTGTGCGTTAAACTATCTCGCCGCCCATGCTGCGCGCTTCCAAACAAGCCGATCGTCTGCTAGCCCTCCTCGATGCCGCCAAGAATAACTTCACGCCGGGCCAGGCGCGCCGTATCGCTGAACTCCTCAACAAACTGTCGGCGATCGAATTCACCGATCCTCACCAGCTAATCCGCTTCCACGAAATCCTGCTTTTCCTCCGCGCATTCCCACATGCACGGTCGCACGTCAGACGCATTGAGAGTCTGCTCGATACTTTCCGTCGGCGCGTCGAAAAACTTCGCGAACTCGATCCCGATATGTCCGTCTTTGACGACTTCGATACCTCGGGCATCGCCGGCACGACCATGCAAGACATGCTCTCGTTCGATGTCGCCAAGTGGCTCACTCAAAGCATTCCGCGCAACGTTGAGATTGCCTGGAACGATTACTGGGATGACTACGGTTCCGAGCGTGCCCGCGGCAACACCTGGCCGCGTTTCATTCCGCTGCTGGAAGAAGATGCCGAGGTGGAAGCCAACATTCCCTGGCAGCGCTGGCTCGATGCCGCGCGCGGACGCGAGCCCTCACTTCAATGGCTGCTTCGCCGCTTCGACCAACTTCCGCTCGCGCTGCGACAAAGATCCGAACTATACGACTCGCTGCGCTTCCCAATTCGCTGGCGCCTCGAAAATCTTAAACTCTCCCGCACCCGCAACTGGAAAAGTCCCCGGCGGTGGTATTTTCATGATGCGCCGCTGATTCAGCGCAATGAAGTCTCTCTCGCGCGGGAACTATCCAGGCCCGCTCCTGAGTTGGAACGGCTCTCGCTCGCCGAAGGCGAATCCATAATGCAGGCGATCCGCGAAATTATGGTCGTGCGTTATCGCGAACTTTACGGCACCACGCTAGGCGATCCGCGGTCCGTTGTGCGTGCCGATCTCGGCCGTGGCGTTGTCATGCATTTTTGGGGATTGCCTCCGTCCCGGCGCCTGCCGCTCCGCGCTTACCTCGCCGGATACACGCTCAAGAACGGCGTCCCGATCAACTACATCGAGGCCACCGGCCTTTGCGAATGCATCGAGGTCGGCTTCAATACTTTCTATACCTACCGCCAGGGCGAAACTGCCTGGATCTACGCGCAAGCCCTGCGTTGCCTTCGTGCCCTCACCGGCGCAACCACGATGTCGATCTATCCCTACCAGATCGGACAGAACAACGACGAAGCCATCGACTCCGGTGCGTTCTGGTTCTATCGCAAACTAGGCTTCCGCTCCGGCCGCCGCGATTTGCAAAAGGTATGCGAAAGGGAAGAGCAGAGAATCGCCGCCAATCCGAAATACCGCACGCCGCCGCACATCCTGAAGAATCTGGCCGAAGCCCACATGTTCTACGAGCTTGACTCCGCGAACGACAAACTTCCCTGGGAAACTTTCTCCACGCGCAACCTCGGCCTGCGAATCAACCGCCGCATGGCACAGCACTTCCACGGTGACAGTGATAAACTTCGCGCTTCATCTACCGCTTCCGTCGCGAGATCGCTGCGAATCAAACCGTCCAAATGGACTCCGTTGCAACGGCAGTCACTTGAGAATTGGGCGCTGGTCCTGGCGCTGATTCCAGACCTCGCGCGCTGGTCGCCAGGGGAGAAGCGGCAACTGATCGAAATCATTCGCAGCAAATCCTCCAGCGATGAAATGCTCTTCCTGCACCAAACGCAACACCACCCCCGCTTGCGTTCAGAACTGCTGAGACTGGGCTCGAAAGTATAGACAACTCGAGCGCTCAACAGTTATTCCTGTTCCGGAGAAGTCCACACATCCTGTGACAATCATCACAGCGAGACCGCGGTCAAACACTTACCATGCGTCACGATGTATGCAGATTTCTGCAGGCCATGCATAACAGCCCGGACGAGAAAAAAGGGTCCGCGGAGGCCGAATGTAAATACACGGTAAAAATAGGGAGCCCTACGCCCTTTGTGTTTGAAATTCCAGTCCTCAGATGAAATGATTTCGGAGTTTTGATGACGATGAAAAACCTGCTAGCTTCAGTGCTGGTTGCGGCATTTGCCGTGATCGCCCTTGCCGTGTTTCCTGCGCAGGCACAGCGTGCGCCTCTTCAACTTGGCACAATCGATCCACGCATGGTCACCAAGATGGATCCATGCCCGGATGGCTACTATGCCGGCATGACCTGCTTCCGGGGCGAACTTGATGGCTGCCAAAACGCCGACAATCTCGGATTCACCTACGGCTACGAGAATCCCGGAGAGCAACCATCGGGTACCATCGTTTTCCTCGAAGGCTCAGGCGGCACCAGCGCCTATGTCGATCCCAGCTATGCGCAAACTTATCTACGGAAGGGTTACCAGGTGGTTTATCTTGCCTGGGATACGGACTGGGAAAACACCGAAGGAAGTGCCGGAAGTAGCATCAAAGACGCTGCCTGCCGCCCCGCCACATTTCTGCAATACGTCTACCAGAACGTTTACACGCGCGGTGGAATGTGCGCGCAAGGAGCCAGCGCCGGAGCCGGGGCACTTGGCTATTCGCTGGCCTGGTACGGCAGTTCATCTTATCTCGATAACGTCGAGTTGCTCTCCGGGCCGGTCTTCGGCAACATCGAGCAGGGCTGCGTAGTGCCGAACCCACCCAAGATGACAGTTTGTCCATATGGAGAATTGGGTTGCGTTGGCGATCCCTGGTATGACAGCCCCTCTTATGTTGACGGCGATGAGACACAAGTAGCCGGATGGTCCGGCATATCGAGTTGCAACAACGGAAGAACAACCTCCGATGCTGACAACGATGCCTGGCAGGCGATGAGCATCGTCGATGGCAGCAGCAATCCCAACTTCAATTATCCCAAGACTTCAATCGCGGGATGGCTTTGCAGTGATGTTGATTCGATCCAGAACAATTCTGCCGCCCAGGGCGACTACTTCTACCAGCAATTTATAACTCCCAATCAGACTGCGGGCCTCACCGTGACGCGCATCAACAATTGCCAGGGCGTCGAAGGAGTCACCCAGGGCGAAACTCCTTCCGGCGAAAGCGGCTTCGACGCCATCAGCAACAACATGCTCGACGCCTGCTCCAAACACCACTAGCACTGCATCGGATCGACTGCGTAACCGGGAAGTTGAGTAGATGCGGAACTGAAAATCATCCCAAGTTTTCAAATTACAAATGACTCAATTATCAAATTTCCCAATCGCCCAAACGCGCGACGTTCGTTTCGCCGCCCTGTAGTAGTAAAATGTCGCGGTGCATCAGCAGCGTTCGCAGACAATGCCCAGAATTCAGTGGACCCGAACGCCCGCAGCACCGAGCCAGCGCGTTTTAAATTCCTCCAAGTTGAGGCTTTTTACATGGCAGATAGAGCGTTAGCCGACATGCAAGCCAGCAGCATCGATTCCATTCTGCAAGAGCAGCGCAGCTTTCCCCCGCCGCCCGAATTCAGCCAGCATGCTCACATCAAGAGCCTCGCCGAATACGAGCGTTTCTATAAGGAATCGATCGACGATCCCGATAAGTTCTGGAGCCGCATCGCGGGCGAGTTGCACTGGTTCAAAAAGTGGGACAAAGTTCTCGAATGGAATTGCCCGTGGGCAAAGTGGTTCGTCGGCGGCCAGATTAATCTTTCTTACAACTGTCTCGACCGTCACGTTGCCACCCACCGCAAGAATAAGGCCGCCATCGTTTGGGAGAGCGAGCCCGGCGAAATCCGCACGCTCACGTATCAACAGCTTCATCGCGAAGTGCAGAAATTCGCCAACGTGCTTAAGTCTCTCGGAGTAAAGAAAGGCGATCGCATCGCAATTTACATGGGTATGACTCCCGAGTTGCCTATCGCCATGCTCGCCTGCGCGCGTATCGGCGCGCCTCACACCATTGTCTTCGGGGGATTCTCCTCCAACGCATTGATCGATCGCATCCACGATTGCGAAGCCTCAGCCGTAATCACGCAGGACGGCTCCTATCGCCGCGGAGCCGAAGTCAAATTATTTCCCGCCGTCGAAGAAGCGCTCAAATCCTGCCCCAGCGTGAAGCAAGTTGTCGTTTACAAGCGCACCGGCACGCCCATCAACATGCAGCAGGGCCGCGATCACTGGTGGCACGATCTCATGGCGAAGGCCTCCGATGTTTGCCCGGCCGAGCCGCTCGATGCCGAACATCCGCTCTACATTCTTTATACCTCCGGAACTACCGGCAAACCCAAAGGCGTTGTGCACACCACCGGCGGATATTCCGTCGGCACCTACCTGACCACGAAATGGGTTTTCGATCTCAAGGACGAAGACACCTACTGGTGCACGGCCGATATCGGCTGGGTCACGGGCCACAGCTACATCGTTTACGGACCCCTGCAAAACGGCGCGACCAGCCTGATGTATGAGGGCGCACCCAACCAGCCCGAACAGGACCGCTTCTGGTCGATCATCGAACGCCACGGCGTCAACGTCTTCTACACCGCGCCGACGGCGATTCGCACCTTTATCAAGTGGGGCGACGAGTGGCCGAAGAAACACGACATGAGCAGCCTGCGCCTGCTTGGCACCGTCGGTGAACCGATCAATCCGGAAGCCTGGATGTGGTACCGGGAGACTATCGGCGGTAACCGCTGCCCCATCGTAGACACCTGGTGGCAAACCGAAACCGGCAGCATCATGCTCACGCCGCTGCCGGGTGCGATTGCAACCAAACCGGGCTCGGCGACCAAACCGTTTCCCGGAGTCGTCGCAGATGTCGTCACCATGGATGGCCAGCCAGTTCCGGAAGGCTCCGGCGGATTTCTGATTCTCAAGCGCCCGTGGCCCGCGATGTTGCGCACCGTTTACGGTGATCCCGACCGTTATGTAAAAAATTACTGGTCGCAGATTCCGGGCGTCTACTTCACTGGAGACGGCGCCCGCAAAGATAAAGACGGATATTTCTGGATCATGGGCCGCGTCGATGACGTGCTCAACGTGAGCGGCCACCGGCTGAGCACGATGGAGGTCGAGAGCGCATTAGTCGCGCACGAAGCCGTCGCCGAAGCCGCGGTAGTGGGCCGTCCCGACGAGTTAAAAGGCCAGGCGATCTGCGCCTTCGTGACGCTGGAGCAGGGAAGAAAGCCCACCGCGGAATTAAAGGAAGAACTCCGCAAGTGGGTCGCAAAAGAAATCGGAGCGCTCGCCAAGCCCGACGACATCCGCTTTACCGACACTTTGCCCAAAACCCGGAGCGGCAAAATTATGCGCCGCCTGCTGCGCGAGCTAGCCGGAACTGGCGAGGTGAAAGGCGACACGACCACGCTGGAAGATTTCGGGGTAATCGCCAGATTGAAAGAGAGCGAGGAAGTGTAGGTACGGCTGGAGGGGTTCTTGCCGTCGTAGCCTCGCGGGCGATTGTGGTGAATTCCTAAAAGTGCTAATGTGCTCCCCGGGCAAAAGCAAACGTGCTTCTCGGAGGACATTATTATGCGGAACCTGCCCCTACGTCTCCTAGGCACAACCATTCCACTGCTATTGGCCGCTCTGGGTGCCGCGCAGGAAATTCGCTACACGCGCTTTTCCGTGCCCAACTCGGTTTCTACAACGGCGCTCGGCATCAACAATGCCGGAGATGTCGTCGGCTTCTACGACGGCAAAACCGAATCCGGCGGCTTTGTTTATGAGGACGGGCAATTTTCTAACTTAGAGGATCCCGAGCAGGCTATGCCCGGATCGACTTTCCCGAAAGCCATCAACTCGGCTCGCGAGATCGTCGGCGCTTACTCCATCGGCGGCAATCAGCAGCGTGCGTTCCTTTATACGGCGGGCAAATTCGGAGATCTCCAGATACCGGCCCCTCATTTCGATTCCGAAGCCGATGGCATCAACAATCTGGGCCAGATTGTCGGCATGTACAACGACGGACATTTGTGGCACGGTTACCTATACGACAGAAATTCTGGGGCTTTTGCGACGATTGACGTGCCCGGAGCACATTACACCTGGTGTGACGGGATCAACGACAGCGGACTTATTGCGCTCACCTCCGAAGACACTGCGCAGAGTTATCAGCACGCCTGGCTTTACGACGGCAGAAACCTCACCAACATCGATGTTCCCGGCTACGATGGCAGCACCGTCGAGGGCATCAACAACAACGGTGCGGTGACGCTCGTCGCCTCCAAGGGTCTCGACGATTATGGATTTGTGTATCAAGCGGGGCAATATACTGCCGTCGACTTTCCGGGCACGCTTTCGAACTCGCTGGGGAGGATCAACGACCATGGCGCGTTGGTAGGCAACTTCTTCCTTTCAGAAAGCGCGCAGGGAGCTTTCCTGGCCGAACTGCCTCCGCAGTAGGCCGGGTCATGTCGGAAATCTCACTCGCGCTTCGGCTTCCCGAGAGGAAGAGACTTTTGACTGCTTAAAGCGCCACACCCTAGCGCCCGTGCCTCTCGCGTTCCTGCGCAAAGGCCGGATCATTCTTCAAGCGCTTCGGAAAGCTCTTCTCGTACCGCGCCAGGCCTGGACAAATGAGGTGATGTGACTTTGTAAACCCAAACGACCTCATCTCGTTCATCGCCTCATCCGCAGTCCATCCTTCTTCAGCCATCCGGTATGCCGCAACCATCATTCCCGTCCGATCGTCTCCCAGCCGGCAGTGTACAAAAATCTTCTTGCCCTTATTCTCATGCACCACCTGCAGGAATTTCGCGAAGACCTCATCGTGCGGCCGTGGACAATGCCACGGAATCGCCACATATTTCATCCCCAGTTTCTCGGCTTCCGCTTGTTCGGCGATATCGTTAGCGTGCGTGTCGATAATCACATTCATCCCCAGCTTCTTGAGCGCCTTAATCCCACTCTCGCTAACCAAGCCTCCGCGATAAAGCGCAGGCGTAACCTCGCCAAAATTCCTGACGCCGTCTTCATTCAGCTTGCGTCCAATTGCGCGCACGGCCGGAGCTTGCGTCTCCTTCTTGGTTTGGGACAAGCCACCGTCCAAGGCCGGAATGAATACGACCAGCGAAATTGCACAAAGCCACCGGAGACATCGAGTCCACAAATCTGCCCGACTCATTGAGGTTTTAGACGATCTGATCCCGTCAAGCGTGCGTTCTCACGATTTGTTCGACGGCGAACATTTCTTCCTGCCACCTACCCTTTAAACTGCAGCCGAACTCCGCATGCGCCAGAAAGAACCACGCTGTCCCTATTGCGTCGTGGAAGAGGAATTCCATCCCATGACTGCTATTGCCAACGGCCGCCTGATCTGCCACAGGTGCGGCCATATTGTATTCCCCAACGACACCGCTTTCCGGTGTCCCTGCCTTGAGTGCATCAAGATCACACTTTCACCCCGGCTCCGCCGCCTGCGGCCCCGTTGATCGGATTATCGTGGAAATTCAGGCGCGTGCTTGCTTGAGCGCGGGCAGCAATTTCTCGGTGAGTTGGTCGGTTTTCGAAATCACGTCGCGAATTCCCGCGGCGCGAGCCTCCTGCAGCAACTGCGGTGAGTCGTGGATGGTGAACATCAGCATCGCCGTCCGTGGAGACATGGCATGAATTCTTCGCGCCGCTTCCAGTCCATTCATCACCGGCATCTGCAAATCCAGAATTACCACGTCGGGATTTAATTCTTCCACTTTCTTCACCGCTTCTCTGCCATTCTCGGCGTCCCCGCACACTTTCCACTCGGAATCTTTTTCAATGCAGGTTCGAAGCAAGCTGCGGAGCAGGGCGTTGTCGTCGACAATCAGAACTCTATGCGGCACGCGGCACCGGTCATCTCCCTAAGCGGGGCGCTGCAGCGTCGCAGCAATCCACAGAACCGTTATTAGAGAAGATTTCTTTACACTATGCGATTAAGGGGGGAAATCCATACAGCGAGTCGTGTACGAGCCTGCTGGCTCCGCGGCATCATTGTTGTCGAAAGTCTGAGGTCTTTCCCGCAGATCGTGCCTATAATCTTTTCCGGAGAAACTCAAAAAGAAAGTAGCCAGTCACCGCCGCAACCGCCGCAATCACAAAGTTAGACGCTGTAAAAATATCGGCGAGCGCCCACAAGAGTCCTCTTCTCTGCCCGGCGCCCGAGCGTTCAAACTCGCCCATCAGCAAGTTGGCATAGAACAGAAATACAATGAATCCGGCCTCGATAACCATCCTGCCAATATTGCGGTTCATGCTATGTCATTCCCAAATGGGCCCACAGGCCACTCGATGTCATTCCGAACCGGGTCGAAGACGCAGCGAGGAACCTGCCGTTCATCTGCGGTCACTCAGAATGCGGATCTTTCCGAGAGTCTTGTCATAGCGAACAAAGAGCGAAAATGATAAGCTGTCCCCATGGCCCGCCGCCCCCAGTTCGGATTGGACTCCAAATGTGAAGACACCCTCAGCCGCGCTCATCTCGACGAACTGGCGCACAACCTGGCTCACTTGAGCATGAGTTCGGTCCTCGACTTCTACCAGCGCGCCTACCGCGATTGCCGCATCGTTAACAGCAGCACCTTCCCGTCGGCGCGCGCCCTTCAGGAACTTGTCCAGGCTTGGAAGCAACTGCGCAAGTGGCGCAAATGAGGAAATTGAAACTGGCCTGTCGAAACCCGCAACGATGATCGCGGAAGTCGGTGGCGGCGCGCCCGAGGTAGCGCGAAAGAGCGGCATCTCAACTCCGAGTAACTTGGCCTCAAAAGCTGTCACGGCTTTAACCGTGAAGGGCTCAGGCGGGCAGCGTCTCCGCGCGGCGCCTAGCAAACAGCAACCCAATCCAGCAGCTGACCGGCCAGGTGAGAAGCCATGATAACCAGTACCAATGTGGCCAGGCCTTGCTCCAGTTGGGAATGGTTGCCACGATCCCCATCATCTCGCCGATCACGAAGAACCAAAGCACATGCCGCCCCGCGAGCCGCGGAGCAAATCGTGCGCAGACCCACGCGCAGAAGATCGAGACCACAACGAAGAGCGCTGTGCTCGTCATGAGCGCAGCGTCGGATGGGACGCGCCCCTTAGCGAAATCCCCCGGAAACAGCCGCGAGAGCAGCGGGTCTGTCGCAAACACCAGAACAACCGAGAGCAAGTAACTTCCAACGACAACAGCGATAGATTTGAACATCGCAACACTCCAAGCACAGATCCCGGCCACCCCGGCGATCAGGCATTATCGCTCAGAAGCGGCCGAAAATGGCATTTCTCTTAATTATTATTTCGCGTGGACTGCGTACAGCCATAGAACCCTCCGTCGCACGATTCGCTCGACGCATGCGCCCAAACTGCCCGCTGCTCCCAGTCTTCAGCCGCGACCGTGTATAATCGGTCGACTTTGAGGGGGACAAAGTAGCGCCAGTTTACCGGCGCAGGACGCGATCACCCCACCGCGTCCAGCAACCCCAACCCAGGAGACCAAGTGCAGCAAGAATTCAGAATGCAGTCCATGTCCCTTCTATCAATCGTCCCTGCAATCTTTCTCGTGCTTCTAGTTGCAGCATTCTCGACCGAAGCCTCGGCTCAAACCGGCTTCACGGGCATCTTCGGCGGTGGCCCGTTCTACAAAGGAGACGTAGCGCCCAACATCACCGAGATCGAAAACTCCGGCTTCACCGAAGCCATCGTCTGGAGCGTCGAAGTCAGCAGCACCGGCGACCTCAATTTCAATGGGGAATTTCCCTTAACCTCCGGCGGCGTATACGTAGGAAACGCAACCTATCCCAATTTCCCGGGGGATATGGCGCAGCTCAAGCAGGGCACAGTCAAGCGCGTCACGTTTAGCATTGGCTCGTCGAACTACGGAGACTGGGAAGATATCACCTCGCTTGTGAAGGCGCAGGGTACTGGCCCCACCAGCATCCTTTATCAAGACTTCGCGGCGTTGAAGGCCGCAATCCCGGCACTCGACGCGATCGACTTTGACGACGAGAACAGCTTTAATTCGCCGACCACGGTTCAGTTCGGCGTGATGTTGGGCCAACTCGGTTATCACGTCATGCCTGACGCTTTCGATGACAGCAGTTACTGGACGAATGTCGTGTCGCAAATCAACACCCAACTTCCGGGCACCGTCGACGGGGTTCACCTGCAAGCCTATGCCGGAGGCGCCGGGAACAATCCCTGCGTCGGATGGAATTTCGGCACGGTTCCCGTGTTCCCCGGCCTCTGGGATCAGGACGACACTCCCCCGCAGGTGCAAAGCATTATGAGCGGATGGCATAGCCAGTGCGGAATCATTGGTGGTTTCATGTGGCTCTACGATGACTTCGTCGGCACCGGCCTGGCCGCGCAATATGCCAGCGCTATCAACAACGCAGTCAGCGGCGAGGGCTTCACGCTGGCCGGACCCACCAACGTTTTCCTCAACCAGAATTCCACCGCCAACGCCCCGATTACGATTACCGATTTTGGCGGTTTCACCGGCAGCGTTACGCTCAGCCTCTCGCCTCTTCCTACCGGTGTTCAGGCGGCGTTTTCGGGACAAGGAAATAAACGCAAGCTGATGCTCAAAGCCACGCCTTCCGCCGCGACTGGATTCACCACCGTGACCCTCACCGGCACCTCCGGCACCTACACGCAGACCGCAACGTTCACGCTTGCTGTGAGCGCGGCCACAGGCACAGCCGGAACCGGCACGCCCGTCAATCTCTCCTCCGACTTCAATATCAACGGAATTTACACCGACGGATCCACCTATACGACCGGAGGCCTGGACGGTACCGGTTACTCCTACTCCGCCAACCTGCTCACTAAGTCGCGCGTATTCAGCGGCACCGCTTTCGAGTTCGGTCCCGCCAATGTACCGGACGCCGTGGGCAGCACCGGCCAGTCAATTTCTCTTCCATCCGGACAGTTCGCCGGCCTGATGCTTCTCGCCACCGGAGTTGAAGGAGATCAAACCTCCCAAACGCTGACCGTCACCTACACTGACGGCACCACGTCGCAGTTCACCCAAAGCTTCAGCGACTGGTTCACTCCGCAGAAGTATCACGGAGAATCCGAAGGTGTAGCCATGGCCTACCGCAATTTCGACAATGGCACCAAAGACAATCGCACCTTCAACCTGTACGCCTACCGCTTCGTCCTGAATTCAACCAAGACGGTACAGACCCTCACGCTGCCAAACAATGCACACGTTTTAGTATTGGCAGCAACGCTCTTGCCCGCGAAATGAGCGTTTAGCTGCGTCGCTGCGAAGTGAAGTGAGTTCCCCATCTTTGCGCGTTGTTTTGCGCAAAGGTGGGGATTTTGATTGTTACCCCACGGCAGAGAAATCCCCGACCTTTGTCCAGAAAGATGTTGCACAAAACAATTGTTGGGATAAAATGGCGCAATTTCCGACTCGTAGGAGGCGTGCCATGAGCAAGAGAAAAAGAAAGATTGCCCGGCAAGAAATCTCCGCATTCGCCATCGCGGCAGCATTTCTGATCCTCTGCCAGGCAGCGCTCTCACAAATTGGTCACCCGCCGAGCAATCCCACGCTAAATGGCTCGCACGAACTGCACGTTACCGATCGGGAGATGCCCGCCATCCCGAGGCAAATGAATCTAACCCGCTTACACGACGACGCCCGAGCCCTGGCCACCGCTGCCGGTTCTATTCCCGCGGACGTAGAAAGCGTAAGCAAAGGCATGCTCCCCAAAGACATCCTTGAGAAGCTCAAACAGATCGAAAAACTCTCCAAGCGCCTAAGAAACGAACTGAACCCGTAGTCCTGGGTGGAAACGAGGTCCGGTTCGACTTTCCTCAAGGCAGGGTCGGGGAGGGAACCCATTGGCTCTCCGCCCTTCCGCATGGGATTCATTCCTTGGTCGGCAACCCGGCCTTCGGCTCGCGCATCTGACTCGCCGCGCTATTGGAGGTCAAAATGCCCCGCGCCCTTTGTCTCTTGCTCTGTTTTTCTTCCCTCGCCTTCGCCCAGGTCAACCGCAGCTCTCAGGCATCGTCGCCCTCGTCAGCGGTAGAAGTGTTCTACGTAGTCGACGTTTCGACGCTGACCACGTACAACATCGATCCGCAGACGTTTGAGCCTACCGCGGTAGGAACAACCGCTATGCCGAGATCGAAGTATCCCAGCATAGTGATGTCGCCCGACGGACAATTCCTTTACTACCTGGCAAATGTTTCCGTCGAAAGCCAAAAGCTCTACGTTTATGACACCGATGCCATGGGTGTTCCAGGAAGTACGCCGGTGCAAACCACGAGTCCCGGCCACATCTCGAACTTGCTGGTCAATCCGGCCGGAACGTTCCTTTATTCGGTAGCCGTCGGTCCCCCGAGCCAGCAAGAAATCACCCAGTTCGCGATTGTGCGGAATGTGATCGATTCCACGACCGGAAAGTTGAGCCGGCCGGCAACCGAAGCAACTTATCAGCTCGATACGCAATCCAGCGGCAATGACTGCTCCTTGTCTATTGTGGGGTTCAATCCCGCGGGAACAATCATGTACGACGCCATTTTGTGCAATAGCCCACACGCGAGCGGATCTTTAACCTACAACGAGCGTTCTGTCGATTTACAGACCGGCGCTCTGGGACCGGATCAGGAGATTTACGGTTTTGGCTACTACGCCGGCAGCGGCTATGCCAATGTTCAGATCGAAGGCAATGTCCTGTTCGCCTTTGACAGCTTCGACAATCAAGGGCCGAACGCCAATATCGTCGATGTTTTTCAGTTGCCGAATGTGACTGCGCCGGCCGTCAACTGCACGGAATCGATGTGGGCACTTTGCGGAGACTTCGGCCACGCGCTTGCGCATCCATCGGGAAGTTACGTCTTCCTCGAGGGTTCAAGCAGCAGCACCGACATTGGACAGGTGAACTTAGAGGCACAGCAAATCGTCGAGGTGAATAGTCTGCCCTTCGGAGTGCAGATGTTTAGCCCGGATGGGACAATCGCCTACGGAACCACTTCAGCCTTCGGCGAGATTCACGTTGCTGGCTTCAACATCGCAAACGCGCAGGTCACGCCAGGCGGCACGATCTCGTTGACCCGTATAGATGACTACTGGTCGGCGGCGGAGCGGTATTAGGTCTTTATGGGTTGTGACATGCGCCGAAAGAGGAGCTGGCTGGGCAGCATTCACCAACTGTCGAAACCTCGACAGGTTCTGTCAGCATTCGGACACGAACACTCTTCTTCCGGAAGCCCACATGACGCTGTCCTGATCACGCTAGATCCTGAAACGCGAGTCCGGAGCCACTCAACTTATACAGGGGTGATCATCTTGAACTTGTACTGATCAGCCTGCCGCAGCATTCCGGCCGCCCCGGCAAACTCGACCGGTCCCAACCGCCGCCGAGGGCCTGAATCAGCAACACGGTGCTCGCCATGCGGCGTCCCAAAATATTGACTGCAGTCACTTCATCCTCGAGCGCGGCATTTTGCGCCACGATCACTTCCAGATAATCTGTAACCCCGCCTTTGTAGCGAATCACGGAGAGGTCCAAGGATTTCTGGGCGGCGTTCACAGCTTCAGCCTGAACCGCAGCCTCTTTCTCCAGAATTCTCACCGCAGCCAGATTGTCTTCGACCTGCTGGAATCCAGTCAGCACGTTCTGGCGATAGTTGGCGACTTGAGTGTCATACGCGGCGCGGGCCTGGTCGTTCAGGGCGTGCCGCCTTCCAACATCGAAGACCGTCTCTGCAGCGGAGAGCCCAATCGACCACAACGCGCTCGGTCCTTGAATCAGCGTGGTAATGGCGGCGCTTTCAAATCCCCCGGCGGCGCTTAGGTTGACCAGAGGGTAGTAAGCGGTTCTCGCAACTCCGATCTGAGCGTTGGCGGAAGCCACCAGTCGCTCGGAAGACGCGATATCCGGCCGTCTTTCCAGTAATTCCGAGGGCAGGTCGATCGGGATGTGCGGCGGCGGTGCGGTGAGAGGCAGCGGCGGGAGGCTAAACTCCGCGGGAGGCTTTCCGATCAGAATTGCGACCGCGTGTTCGTACTGCGCGCGCGCCACGCCCACATCAATCGCTTCAGCCTGGGTAGTTTGTAATTGCGTCTTGGCCTGCTCGACTTCCACTTCGGAGGAAACCCCTCCCTGGAAGCGGTTTTGAGTCAATTCGAAGTATTGCTGATACTCATTGACGGTTGAGTTGAGAAGCTGTTCCTCAGCGTCCAGACTGCGGGCCTCAAAGTAATCGACGGCCAGATCGGCGTGCATGCTCAGGTTAACCGTGGCCAGATCCGCCGCACTGGCTTGCGCTTGCTCGCGATAAGACTCGACTGTTTTCCGCACCCTTCCCCAGACGTCGGCCTGATAGGAAACCTCGAACGGCAAGATAAAGTCGTTGTAGGTGGCGCCACGCAAGGATGGATTGGTGGGACTATTCGCTGAGATCCGCGTTCGGTAAGCGTCAGGATTGACAGTAACTGTTGGATAGTAATCGGCCCGATAATAACGTAGAGTTGCCCTGGCTTGCTGATATTGCGCCGCGGCAGCTTTCAGATTCTGGTTCGAAATATTGACCTGCTGTTCCAGATCATTGAGCTGAGAATCCTGGAAAATCCTCCACCACTCACCCCCAAGATTCTGTTCGTCCGGCTGCGCGGGCTTCCAGTCGCCCAATTCTTTATAAGCAGGCGGAGCTTGTGCCACCGGTCTGTGGTACTTAGGGCCCACCACGCAGCCGCTTAAGGAGATCACCCATAGCGCTAGCAGAAGTTCCGGCCAATGGGTGAGCCGGGAGTGCTCGAACAAAATCGCTGCTCCGGCGCGTTTCACTTGTGATCCCCCGGCAATGTTGCCTGCACGATTTGGACTTCCTCTCCGGCGACGAGCGAGTCCGGCGGATTGAGAATGACTTGATCGCCCGACCGGAGGCCGGAGACGATCTCTATGTCGTTGCCGAAATCGTGCCCTGGAATCACGGGAACGATCGAGACTTTTCCGTCCCTCACAATGCCGACATGAAGGCCTTCCGAGCGGAAGAGCAGAGTATTGACCGGAAGGATGAACGTGGATGCCGGCGTCGGGACCGCTAAGTGGACCTCGGCGTAAGAGCCGGTCAGCAGGGTTCCCGTGGGATTGCTTACATCGACTTCGATCAGCAGAGTGCGGGTTGTTACGTTGATCGCGTCGGCAGTGCGCACCAGCTTTCCCTGAAATTTGCGTCCGGGGAACTCAGCCAGTACGAGATCCGCGGTCATCCCTACTTTCATTCCTCGTGAGTATTCCTCGGGCACGTTCACGTAAACGCGCAACACGCCGGGTTGAGCGATGTGAAAGAGGTCGGTTTTCACATTGCTGTTGCTGCCAGAATTGATGAGGTCGCCGATATCGGTGTTTCGAGCCGTGATAACTCCGTCGAAGGGAGCGTAGACCTTCTCGAAGGATTGCAGGGCCTTCAGCTCCCGAACGTTAGCCTGGTCGGCTTCAACGATTGCATTGTCGGCGTTATAGGTGCCGACGGCATTGTCCACAAATTGCTGCGGAACGGCGTTGCTCGTTATTAATCCCTGGTAGCGCTTCTTAGTGATCTCGGCGAGCGCCAGATTCGCTCTGGCAGTATCTAGGGTGCTAATCGATTGCTCCACTTGCTCGTCGAGTTCTGGAGTTTCGATAACCGCAAGCAGTTCGCCTTTTCTAACGTGGGCTCCGATATCGAAATACCACTTCTTGAGATATCCATTCGTTCGGGCAAAAATCGGGGAGGCAATGTATGGCTGCACATTTCCGGGCAGGATGATCTCCTGCGCGGGCGCCGACCTTTTTGGCGGCACGACCGACACCGCGGTTAGAGCCGATTTAGAGGTCTCCGTTCTTAGAGTCGTACGGGCCTTGACACGGGACCAGATGCCCGATACCAGAAGTGCGCCGACGATAGCCAACGCGACTACCCAGCCCAGCCATCGTTTGTTCGAATGCTTCTCTGCTGCGTCGCTTGATGCGGGCTTTATGACGCTGGCTTTTCTTCCATCTTCCGCTTGAGGCAGCATGAGTGATTCCATAGGGCCCGTTACCTAGCCTTTCTGTCCCGTTTGGGGTGGATGCGGACGCGAACCCTGCAGAACGCTGAAAAATATCGGGACGAAGAATAGCGTGGAGACTGTTGCGAAAAGCAGTCCGCCGATGACGGCCCGCCCCAGAGGAGCGTTTTGTTCACCGCCGTCACCGAGCCCGAGAGCCATCGGCACCATGCCGATAATCATTGCCAGAGCGGTCATCAATACTGGGCGAAAACGTGTGAATCCGGCTTCCATGGCGGCCGCAATGGAATTCATTCCTGCGTCCATTTGTTCTGTGGCAAAACTCACTACCAGGATGCTGTTTGAGGTCGCGACGCCCATGCACATGATGGCCCCCATCAATGCAGGCACGCTTAGAGTCGTATGCGTTATGAACAGCATCCAGGCGATCCCAGCGAGTGCTGCGGGAAACGCCGAAATCATGATGAAAGGATCGAGCCAGGATTGGAAGTTGACCACGATCAGCAGATAGACCAGCACGATCGAAAACGCTAATCCGCTCAAGAGGCCGATGTAGGAGGCTCGCATCGTCTGAACCTGTCCGCGGACAATGACTTGAGAGCCGCGAGGTACCTGCGATCGCGTCTCGGCCAGGATCTTGTCAATGTCGGTGGAGACGCCTCCGAGGTCACGTCCCGCAACCGAGCCAAAGATATCAATCACGGGGGCTACGTTGTAATGAGAAACCACTGCCATTCCGGTGCCTCGCTGCATCGATACGAGGCTCGCCATCAGCGACGGGGGTGCGTTTGGGTCGGTACCCGTGATGGGAACGTTTTCCAGGTCCTGCAACGTGTTCTCGCGATATTGCGGGGTCTGCGTGGCAATTTGATAGCTGACGTGATTTCTGGGGTCGACCCAGAATGTCGGTGAAGTTTGGAAGCTGCCGCTCAGGGATACCAAAAGATTCTGGGCAATATTTTGACCCGAGAATCCAAGCTCTTGCGCTTTTGTACGGTCCACGCTGTAGCGCAGATAGGGTTCATCGAAGGGTTGCTGGATTTTCAGATCAACTGTTCCCGGCACATATTTGATTTTCGCGAACACGGCATCCGCATAAGCCCGATTGCCTTCCAAGTTATTCCCGATAATCTGGACATCGATGGGGGCTGGCAAACCAAAATTCAGAATCTGCCCGACCATGTCGGCCGGAAGGAAAGCGAACGTAACCCCCGGGAACTGCTTGGGGAGTGTCTGGCGGAGGTGATGAACGTATTCATCCGTGGGATGGTGATCGGCGGAAAGGTTGACAAGAATGTCGGCGTCCTGTGTTCCTACTGGCGCCGAATTGCTGTAAGAGAGATTAATACCGCTGACCGGCAAGCCAATGTTGTCAATGACGTTCTGCACTTCCTCGGCGGGGATCTGCCGTCGAATCGACCGTTCGACGAGATCGCAGAGATTGGCTGTTTGTTCAATTCGCATTCCAGTGGGAGCACGCACATGCAGTTTGAAAGTGCCGCTGTCGACGCTGGGAAAAAAATCCCGGCCCAGCCAGGGAATCAGAACTGCCAGAGAGGCCAGACAACTGGCAAAGAATGCAGCCAGAAAAGCACCCCGGTGATGGAGGCAGCTCTGTAGGAGCCCGCGATAGCCGTGACGAAATCTCTCGAAGGCGGACTCAAAGCTCTTCTGAAGCTGTACCAGGCGATTGCGGCCGGGGGCATCGCCGGCCTCTCTTTTCTCTCCCCTCAACAGGTACTTGGCCATGGTCGGAACGATGGTTCGCGAAAGGAAATACGAAGCCAGCATGGCGAAAACCACCGCCTCGGCAAGCGGCACAAATAGGAAGCGAGCCACTCCAGAGAGCAAGAACATGGGGGCAAATACAATGCAGATCGACAGCGTGGAGACAAACGCCGGTGTCGCAATTTGCGACGCACTGTCGAGAACAACTTCGTCCATGTCCTTCTCTGGTTCGGCCTCGCGATTACGATTTATGTTTTCGACTTCGACTGTGGCATCGTCCACCAGGATGCCGACCGCCAGAGCGAGGCCGCCTAGCGTCATGATATTGATCGTTTCTCCGATCGCACTGAATCCAATGATCGAGGTCAGGATCGCCAGAGGAATGGAAGTTGCGATGATTAACGTGCTTCGCCAACTGCCGAGAAAAGTGAGGATCATGAAAGCAGTCAGGCACGCGGCAATCAGCGTTTCCCTGACCACTCCGCTGATCGCCCCTCGGACAAAAATCGACTGATCCGCCAGTGGAGTCATTAGCAGTTGAGACGGAACTGTCGTTTTAATTTGAGGCAGAAGGGATTTGATACCTGCGATCACGTCCAGCGTTGAGGCATCGCCCGCCTTTTGGATCGTCAACAATACCGAGCGTTGCCCGTCGACTTTTACAATATTGGTCTGGGGAGGAAAACCGTCGCGGACCCAGGCCACATCTTTGATGTAGATCGTAGTGTCGCCGATCGTCTTGATCGGGATTTGATTCAGTTCCGCGATCGTCTGCGGCGCTGCGTTGGGAATGGAGACATCGTATTCTTTGGGGCCGATTTTAGCCGTTCCCGTCGGCAGGATCAGGTTTTGCAGAGTGATGGCATTGACAACGTCCAGAGCCGACAGCCCTTTTGACTGTAGCGCGGTTGTATTCAGGTCCACTTGCACCTGACGTTGTTTGCCGCCATAGGGATAAGGCACCGAAGCCCCGGGCACGGTGATGAGTTGCGTCCGAATGAAATTCAGACCATAGTCGTTGAGTTCCTGCTCCGATAGATTCTGCCCAGAAAGGGCCAATTGGAGTATGGCCACGCTCGACGCGCTGTAGGAAAGAATGAGTGGTGGCGTGGTTCCAGGAGGCAATTGCTTCAGTTGAGTTTGGGAAACCGCCGTGATCTGTGCGATACCCTGCTGAATATTCGCGCTGGGCTGCAGGAAGACTTTAACCACGGCGACTCCATACAGCGACTGGGATTCGATATGTTCGATGTTATCGACGGTGGTGGTAAGGGCTCGCTCGGTAACACTCACGATGCGGTCGCTCATGTCGTCCGGGGTGAAACCGGTATAGGTCCAGATGATGCTGACGACGGGAATATTAATATTCGGGAAAATGTCGGTTGGAGTGCGAACGATCGCCAGGCCGCCCATGATGACAATAAGTATCGACACCACTACAAAGGTGTAGGGCCGGCGCAATGCTAGTCGGACAATCCACATAAAGGTTTTTTCCCGTTAACTCCGGTTTTCCTCGCGGTCGAGCGACGCCCTGCGAGTCAGGCGTGCGGGAAAGCGGGGCTTGCGCGACTGCGCTAACAGTCGCCTGAGCTTCGCACGGGCGCGCGCCAACTGGGCTTTTACGGTTCCATCCGCCACGCCGAGGACGTGCGCAGCTTCGCTCGTAGACAGGCCTTCCAGGTCGCGCAGCTGGAATGCTTTGCGCAACGGAGGCGAGAGCTGCGTCGAAAGTTTTTTCAGACGCGCATGCAATTCGGAATGGCGGCACTCGTCCTCAGGAGTGGGCCGGCGGTCCGCCAGCAGTTCCGACATGGTGTGCTCCTGCTTCTCACCGATGGGCTCATCCAGCGATACCTGATTCTGGCGTGGCCGCCGGCGCAAATGCATGCGCGCCGAGTTCGACACAATTGCGGTTAACCAGGTGGACATCTGCGCCTCGCCCCGGAACTGGTCGATGTGGCGGTAGGCGGAGAGCAGCGCGTCCTGAACCGCGTCCTCTGCGTCGGCCGCATTTTCCAGAAAGCGATAAGCGCTCTTAAAAAACAACGCCCGGCAGCGCGAGAGAGACTGGTTCATCTGTTCTTCTGCGCTGCGGGCGTCACAGACATTGAGGACCGGTTTGCTTTGGGTATAGATTTGTGCCTCTTGCACGGTATCTCCTCCTGATGACAACCAGGAGGCACGTCGGATTCCAATCAACAACCCGTTGCATAGCCGCAAATATTCCCTGACTGAACCAGGGTGTACTGGGAACACCGCCCTTGAGGGCTGGATCAGCGTCCGGTGGCTGACAGAATGTCGACATTTCGACAGGGACGCCGGAGTTGCCCGTCCCTCCTTTTATCGGCGGGATCGATGTGTACCTATTCGCGTGCTGTCGAGGGCGAATTCAAAATCTGAAAGTCGTTTGGCCACTCCAGATAAAGGGAGCAAGCTGCCTTCGCAGTGGCATTAAGGCGAGCTGCCCAGTAAAGGCGGGACTGCGAAGGCGAACATGCTCCTGGCAAATTGCCCTTTTCCGGTTGATGCGGTCGCTGACAAGTTCGTTGCGTCTTTCAACAATCACTTTTTGCCTTCGCTTGAGATCGGGTTACAAGTTGTCTTCCCAAGTATGGAACCGAAAATGCTCCCTGCGGTTTTGCGATTTACGTTCGGCGCGGCCGAATTGCCGGAGCCTCGCCGATATTCGTGCCGACTCGATGTGATTGGTGAGGTGCAGCGTGACGTTATTGAGGTGGAGAGACACGGAAGGAACAGATGTGGTCTCCAGCATTCTGAATTGGGTGTGCCCCGAGTGCGGGGCAAGAATGGGAGGCCACGGCAAAGAATTCAAATGCCAGGGCGTGTGCCAGACGGACTGGCGTCAAGTCTGGGAGCGTGGGCTGCCAAGCGGATCCGCCGGTATTCGCAAGGGGCGATCGGCCTAAATCGACTGGCTAATTAAGAGAGGGCTTTCATGAGACATTCGATGCTGCTTGTTCTTATATTTTCGGCCGCCGCTCTTCTGGCGCAAGACAACGGGGCTTCTAATGGGGCGAGTCCTGACCGGCCCAAAGCTGCGAAGGGACAAAAAACGGTACGCGGTTGTGTGAGCAGGTTTAACGGCGACTTCATTCTCGTGAAGCAAAATCCGGCAGTGACCTATGAGCTTCACTCGGCTGGCAAAGTGAAACTTGGCCCCTACCTGGGACAACAAGTCGAGGTGACCGGCACGACCTCGCCTTCGCTGAGCACAAGTTCCGACGCCTTGGGACGAGGCGGCGCTCCTTCATCGATAACGTTGACCGCAACCTCGATCAAGACTATTACGAAGGAGTGTACCGAACCCATGGTTCCCGATAAGTAAGAGCGCAGAAAAAAAGACGACATCAGAAAACTTGCGGCAGCCAGCTGCCAAAGTGAACGTCCAAGGCGTCCGCCCGGTGGCTTTGAGTCAGCCAGTCGACTTTCAATTACACACTCCTCGCTCGAAGCGAGCATGCATGGATGCCCAATCGTCACGCTTAAGAAGCCGGCATGCGTAGTGCGTGAGATGTGGATTGCATCGTCCGGCGCTAGTGCGTCCTCAGCAGCAGCCAAGCTTCACGACGATCTGTCGACAGCATGTCAATAGAAGGACAAAGCGCAACGCAGGCAATCGACATTTTCTATGACAAGTTGCTACCTACTGTCTATGTGACGGCCACGGATTTGGCACGGGTCTTGCACTAAAACACACAGAGACAATCTGCGTGCCTCTGATCGTTGCGGTATCCACCGACCGATCCACCACGAAAAAGAAAGGTAAGAACATGATTGACCATACAAGAGAGAGACCCATGGCCGAGCATCCCTCGCGAAGAAGCTTCCTCGGCATGAGTTCGGTAGCTCTGGCAACTGCCGCTTTTGCAGGGCTCTCTGCCGAAGCTCAAGAAAGATCGAGCACGCAGAAAGCGGAGCACGACCATTCCTCCAGCGACCCCGGCCCGGAGAACAAAGCTCTGCAGGCGTTGAACCCGAACTCCAACACTCCGCCTCCTACGGACCACGGCGACGTAGTGCCCCTCTGGTACTCATTTGATCTGGTGAAGAAACGTGTTGAAGAGGGGGGATGGACGCACGAAGTGACACAGCGTGTCCTTCCGTCTTCCAAGGGTATCGCGGGCGTCAATATGCGGCTCACCGCCGGCAGCTATCGCGAAATGCACTGGCACACCGCCGATGAGTGGGCTTATGTGCTCTATGGAAATGCGCGCGTCACTGTGATGAATCCCGATGGAACCATGTTCATCGGTGACGTGGGTGTAGGCGATCTGTGGATCTTCCCTGCAGGTTTTCCGCACTCCATTCAAGGGCTTGGTCCGGATGGAACCGAGTTTCTTCTGGTCTTCAATCAAGGGGACTTTTCTGAGGATGGCACTATGCTGCTCTCGGAGTGGGTGGCGCACACCCCTCCCGAGGTATTGGCCAAGAACACAGGACTGGATAAGGAGGTCTTCGCGCACACCCCCGGGGCGCCACTCTACATTTTTCCCGGGAACTTGCCCAATTCACTCGATCAGGACAAGGCGGAGATCGGCGGCGAGCAAGTTGCGTCGAAGTATCAGTACACCTTCCATCTGAGGTCGATGGAGCCGACGAAATCCAGCGAAGCAGGTGAAGTTCGCATCGTCGACACTCACAACTTTCCCGTTTCCAAACATGTTGTCGGGGCCCTGCTGATCATCAAGCCCGGACACATGCGTGAGATGCACTGGCACCCGAACGCCTCCGAGTGGCAGTACTGGATCTCCGGCAAGGGCCGCATGACTGTATTCTTTCCTGTCGACAATGCCCGGACGATGGACTTCAATTCCAACGATGTCGGGTTTGTTCCATCCAACGCCCCGCACTACATCGAAAACACGGGGGATACCGACCTGATGGTTCTGGAACTGTTCGCAGCCCACGAGTTTATGGACGTTTCCCTGAACGAGTGGCTCAGACGCGTGCCCACCGAAATGCTAAAGGCACACTTAAACATCGATAAGGAGATGGCCACGAGGATCCCGGCAGAGAAGTTGTATCTCGTCTAGAAATAGAAATCATCGGCTGCATGCAGGGATGGTGCACGCGGCTCTAACCAAGGAGTTACGGGGGGACTGCTATGGAAAGCCACTATGTGTTTCTTTGCGGAGTGATGCGGTGCAAATTTGGCCAGCAGGATGCGGGGAAAGAACTACTCAGGGCCGCCGATTCCGCCGACCCAGACATAGAAGCGTTGGCGCGGGCGATGTTTGCGAAGGGGTTGCACCGCTTGGGCGAGTCAGCAGAAGGAACGCACTCCTCCTTCCGCACGATGCTTAATTCCATGCCGCTCGCGGCCAGGAACTGAGTTACTTTTCTTCTACCGACTCGGCAAGATTCGACCTGCCGAACAAGCACTTGTCGTGGCCGCAAACGTAAAGGTCGACTCGAAGGTCCAGCGGCAAAAAACCGCCGCAGACGAAAACTGAGTATTCTCGATATACTTCACCGTGCATTTAAACCATCGGAGGAGGTTTCTATGTCGTGCAACAAGCTCACCCTCATTCCCGCATTGCTTTGCGCCACCGCTGTTTTGGGACAAGGTGCACCAAAATCGGCGCACGCGGATATCGCAAATGCGCAAGGCCAGAAAATCGGTACCGCCAGGATATTGGCTGCGAAGGACGGCGTTAAGATCGAAGTCAGTGTCTCGCAACTGCCGCCCGGCAAGCACGCGATTCACATTCACAACGTCGGCAAATGTGAAGGCCCGGATTTCACCAGCGCCGGCCCGCACTTGAATCCGGACACGAAGAAGCACGGCAAAGACAATCCCGAAGGACCGCACGCCGGCGATCTTCTGAACATCGAGGTGAAGGCGAATGGAACCGCGAAAGAAACCCTGCGCGATAGGATGGTGACGCTGGGCGACGGAGCTAATTCAGTCTTTCACGATGGCGGAACCGCGATCGTCGTTCACGCGAAAGAGGACGATTACAAGACCGACCCGGCGGGTAACTCGGGCCCACGAATCGCCTGCGGGGTTATCGAGAAATAGCGGAACCCCCGGCCGCCTCTGGGCGTAGACATTCTCTGCGCGGCGCAATCTTTCACCTTAAACTTCCCACGAAACTCGAAGCCCATAACATTGCCAACAGGATTCTGCGAGATGCTGTTATCGCTTCACAGGAAGTGTGATTTGCGGATGCCGAAGCTTTAACGTGCCCGCCGGAAAAATACTTATAATGCACCCTTGAAAAGCCGTTCCCCGAGGAGTCATGACGAACTTCATGATCGGACGGTCTGTGCGGAAGGCGGGAACAGGGTGTATCCCACGAGTTTTCCGCCCTATCGCGGTCTGCGTACTGAGTTGGTTGTTGTGCGCTGCGGCTAACGCACTCGATCCAAGCCGTCACATTTCTCAATATGCTCACCAGGTTTGGCGAGTGAATGACGGCGCTATAGATCCCACGGGCGAGATCACTCAGACTGCGGATGGCTATTTTTGGCTGGGGTCGCCAAACGGATTGATGCGTTTCGATGGCGTCAAATTCGTTCGCTATGCCCCTCCCGGTCTCGACCTTCCCACTCGTGCGTTTACGTTTTTGCTGGGCGCTCGCGATGGCAGCTTGTGGATTGGGACGAGGACTGGTTTCGGGCGCTTGAAAGACGGCAGGTTTCAGTGGTATTCGAACCCAGCGCAACATATTGGAGTCTACGATATTTTGGAGGACCATGAAGGGACGATCTGGGTAACGCGCTATAGCCTCCCTCAAGGCGAGGGGCCGTTGTGCCGGGTTGAGGGAGACCGGCTGCATTGTTTTGGCGAAACCGACGGAATTCCAGTCAGGTACGGTCTTGGTTTAGTCGAAGACAAATCTGGAGATCTGTGGTTCGGATCGACCGTGCTTTGTCGTTGGCGACGGGGCTCTGTCAACACGTATTTAACTGAAATACAAAAGTATTCAGGTACCGGAGACGGCATAGTCGATGTCGCAGCCGGGTTATCGGGAGAGATTTGGGCCGCGGTGGACCGGGCCGGCCCCGAACTCGGAATTCGCCATTTTTCCGCCGGAAAATGGGGTGCTTATGTCATTCCTGGGCTAGATGGAACCAAAGTGCGGTCTCACACATTATTCATTGACCGCAATCAATCGCTCTGGATTGGGACCGAGCATGAGGGCATTTATCGAGTTCGCGATGGGATGGCCGAACACTACGGACCTGCCGATGGCCTTTCGGGCGACGCCGTGGAGCAGTTTTACGAAGACCATGAAGGTGATATTTGGGTGGCTACAGATGGCGGGCTCGACATGTTTCGCGACACTTCTATCGTCACCTATAGCATGCGCGAAGGACTCTCAACAGCATGGCCCTTCTCAATTCTCGCATTACGGGATGATTCTGTCTGGATCGGGACGGATGGCGCCGTCGACATTCTAAAGGGAGTCAAGCACTCATCACTGACGGGGAACGAACTCTCAGGATTTCCGGTCGAGTCCCTGTTCCAGGACAGCCAGGGCGTTATTTGGCTCGGGGTCGGTGGCAAGCTGATGGCTTACGAGCACGGCCGACTTCAGCGGATAAAAAACATCAGCAAAGGCGTGATCACTGCAATTAGCGAGGATACGAACCATAATATTTTGGCAGCGACGTTAGAGGGCGGTCTTTTTCGCATCGAGAAGGGAGCGGTGCACGAAATTCTGCCGGACAGCAGCGATTTCCGCAGAACGGGTTTCCTCGTCCCCGATCGCGAGGGCGGTGTTTGGATTGGTGGAAGAACCAATGTTCTCCGCCACTATCGCGCCGGACGCGCCGACACAGTTTTAATCAAGGGCCTTGACAGTGCAGCAACGGTTTTTGGCCTCATTGTCGACAACGACAATTCCCTGTTGATACCCACGAGCAGCGGTCTGTTCAGCTGGAATGCTAATAGTGGGCAGGTACTCGACCAACGCAATGGCCTTCCATGTGACACGATTTTCTCCGCGATCCGAGACGACGACGGCGCTTTATGGCTCTATTCACAATGTGGCCTGTTGAAAATTACCCGGTCCGAATTTGGTAGATGGCGTGAGCGAAGTGACAGCAAACTGACGGTTGAGGTATTCGACAAATCCGATGGCGCGCTTCCCACTGCCGTCGCAAACATTAGTCAGCCCATCACGGCCAAAACATCGGATGGGAGGCTTTGGTTCCTCAGTCGGCGCAGCGCACAGACGATCGATCCCAGGCAAATCTATAGAAATCCCCTTCCGCCGCCGGTTCACATAGAAAAAGTAGTCGCCGACCATAACGAATACGCATTGGGCGACAGGCTTCGTCTGCCCGCACTGACTCGCGACATTGAAATTGATTATGCAGCGTTAAGCTTGGCCGTACCGCAAAAGGTACATTTCCGCTACGAGTTGGAGGGGCATGACGCAGGATGGCAGGACGTGGGCACAAGGCGGCAGGCATTCTATTCCAATCTCGCCCCGGGGAATTACCGGTTCCGCTTGATCGCATGTAACAACGACGGCGTCTGGAATGAGGAAGGAGCCGCTCTGGTTTTCAGCGTTGTGCCCGCCTGGTATCAGACGATCTGGTTCAGAGCGTTTTTCCCGGCGGCGGTTCTGCTCGTTCTCTGGATGCTGCTTCGATTGCGGCTACGTCAACTGGCTAAGCGCTCTGAAGAACTGGCTTTGATTAACAGGAGATTGGAGGCGCAAATCGCCGAAAGGAAGCAAGCAGAGAATGCACTGCGGCAGGCGCAAGCAGATCTCGCGCGCGCCAACCGGCTAAGCAGCATGGGAGAGCTGAGCGCATCGCTGGCGCACGAAGTGAAGCAACCGATTACCGCCGCCATCACCGATGCCAGTACCTGCCTGCGCTGGCTATCGCGGGATCACCCAGACCTTGAGGAGGCGCGGGCGGCTGCCCTAAGAATCGTACAAGATGGAAAGCGCGCGGGCGAGATCGTCAACCAGGTCCGCCTGCTCTTCAAGAAGGATGCTCCGCATCGGGAGTTGGTCGACCTGAACGAGATTATTCGAGAGATGGAGCTTCTTCTGCACAGCGAGGCGACTCAATTCTCCGTATCGATTCGAACCGAGCTTGCCGCGGATCTTCCTCGGGTCATGGGAGACCGCGTGCAACTGCAGCAGGTACTGATGAACCTCATGATGAACAGCATCGATGCGATGAAAGATGTGGGCGGGACACGCCGGCTCGCCATTCGGTCGCAGCGGGGCGAGAATGGTGAGGCGCTGATTTCGGTGAGCGATACCGGGGTGGGGCTACCTTCCGGGCTGGAGGAGCGGATTTTTGACGCCTTCTTTACGACGAAGCCTCACGGCACCGGCATGGGTCTTCGCGTCAGCCGGTCAATTGTGGAGTCTCACGGCGGCCGATTGTGGGCCGACGGAAACTCTTCGCGCGGCGCGGTCTTCCACATCGCCCTTCCCAAGCAAATCGAAATCCACGGACGACACCTCTCACCGGCGTCGAAAGAGGGACACCACTCTCCAGAGAAGTAATTACGCCGGGGTACTCCAGTCGTTCCATCGCCCGCTAAATTCAACCACTTAGCCCGACCTTGCGTTTTGCCAGGTATTTGGCAGTCGCGGTGCATGCACCAGCTCATGGGTTCGACCCTTGTTCGAAAGGAATCGATACCCGAGCAAAACTCAGGAGAACGCAGATGAACACTTTAAAGAGATTGATGGTGCCCATGGCATTGTTGTCGGTCTTGTGCGCAATCCCAAGCAAGGCGCAGATCGCCAATCCGCTGCAGTTTGAGGCGCCTTCCGCCTTTTACGTGGGGAACGCGAAGATGCCCGCGGGCAGTTACAGCGTATCTCAGCCGGACCCAGACACTAACCTGCTGTTGATCGAAGACGCCAGCAGTTCGCATTCCGCCTTCGTGGAGTACGATCTGGCTTCTTCAGAGACTCCACATACCGATAACGACGTCACTTTCAACAAGTACGGCAAAATTGATTTCCTGAGTTCTATCTGGGTGGAAGGACAGAAATCGGAGATGCAGATTCTGCCGTCGAAATTCGAGCAAAACACGGCCAAAACAGCGGCTGCGGAAAAACATTCACTGTCAGCCAAAAGCACTGCGCACTAGTATCTTGGCGATTATTTTTGAAAAAGTATTGGATTTTCGGAAAGCTATAAAAGGAGAAATCATGAAGGCCCAAAATGCCGCACTTCTTTCGATCGCTACGCTCTTCGTCTCTGCATTCTTGCCGGTGGCATTATTCGCGCAAGTAAAGACCGACTACGATCACAACGCAAACTTCGGACAATACAAGACTTTCTCGTGGGGAAAGGTCAAAACAAGGGATCCGCTGTTGGTGGACCGCATTAAGGACGCGGTAGATCGGACTCTGACAGCCAAAGGATGGAGCCAAGTGGATTCCGGTGGCGACATCTCGATCATAGCCATGGAGATCACGCAGAATCAGCAAACTCTCAACACTTTTTATGATGGCTTCGGAGGGGGTTGGCGTTGGAGAGGATTCGGAGGCGGAGGGTTCGGAGATGCGACCACGACCACCGAAACTTACCAGGTCGGAACCCTGGTCGTCGATCTGTTCGATGCCAAGACTAAGAATTTAGTCTGGCGGGGCTCGTCCAGTGACACACTCTCCGACAATGCAGATAAGAACACCAAGAATCTGGACAAGGGCGTAGAAAAGATGTTCGGACACTTTCCGCCAAAGACAAAATAGCGCCGCCTGACGGCAGTCGATAAGTATGGAATCGCCGAAGGCTGCCCGAGTTGGCGGGGTGGGACCTCTACGTTGGGAGCCGGCAAACGCCCTCGCGTCAGAACCGTTTATTGGGACAATCGACATGAAAAAGATAATCACCTGCTTCTTGAGCACTGTATTTGCAGCTCTGCCAATTCTTTCTTCGGCGGCTTTGGCAGCCGATCAAGAGAAGGATGAGGACCGGCTAAAAAACAGCGGTATTGTGTTGAACGAGATTCTCGATGTTCCCGACAACATCCCTCAGCGATTGCTTGACAAGGCCGATTGTGTGGCCGTCTTTCCATCCGTCTTGAAGGCGGCATTTATCTTTGGCGGAAGTTATGGGCGGGGAGCGATGTCCTGCCGGCAGGGACCGGATTTTAGCGGGCATTGGGGTGCCCCCACCATGATGGCACTTGAGGGCGGCAGCTTTGGCCTGCAAATCGGCGGTCAGGCAACGGATTTTGTTCTCCTGATCATGAATGACCGCGGCGCCGGTGGAATTCTCGCGAGTAAAGTGAAGCTTGGAGCGGACGCTTCGGTTGCCGCGGGTCCGGTCGGCCGCGACCTCTCCGCAGAGACCGACGCTACGTTGCGAGCGGACATCTTGAGTTACTCCCGTGCCCGAGGCGCTTTTGCAGGCGTCGCTCTTGAAGGATCAACCATCCGGCCCGATAACGGCGCCAACGAGAAGATTTATGAGCGGAAGATTCCGGCAAGGGAAATCGTGCTCTCCGGCACGGTCGCGGTCCCCGAAGCCGCCCAAAAACTGGTGTCGACACTCGATACCAAAACTCCAAGTCATAAGTTGTAGTGGAGTCCCTGCAAGATGAACCAGTCCAAAGATCCGCAGCACCTGGTCGCGGAAAGTTGCGGCGCTGCGTTTCCGCATCGGACGGATCGTCGACAGCAACTATCTACTTGAACAGGATCTTGGCCATCAAGATACAACATGATGTTTCGCCTGGGCCTGTGGGGGTTCCGGCAAGGGGGCGGTCTGCGCGAAGGCCAGAGCAGTAAGAAATATCCGGGCACTGACGACGAAGAGGAAGAACAGGAAGAGCGAATAAGTTTTCGGTTTTTGGCTTATCACCAACGCTTCCCCTTTTCCCATCGATACAACCCCCATTCCTGCCCGTGGATGTTCTAGCTTGATCCTGCCGGATGCCAGTTCGAACCGGTGCGCGCCTTTATCTGTGGCGCCAGTGTCGTCGTGGTAGGCCCGAGATCCTTTTCGAATACGAGACCATAGTGGGTGACCACAAAGGTCATGACCCCGGAGGACTTGTATTCCGCCGGGTACGCGACCAACTTCAATCCGCCCTGCTTCTGGCCATTGCTCATCACGGTTGCGGAATCGGTAACGGTTCGGAAGTAGTAACCGTGGAAGAGATTGGAGTCGGTGCTGCCGGTGCTTGGCGAGGCAGAGAACAGACTTTCGGCAAATTGCGTGATGGGGTCTTCGCTGGCCGCTTTTAGCTTTTTATTCTGCTTTGCAATCGCGAATTCCTGACATACTGCAATTGCGGTGGCTTCGTTCTCTCCAATACTGCGGAAAAGAATTTCCTGCTTACCGCGCTCCGGGTCGAAGGACCATGCGCCGTTCTTTTTTACCAGTGGTATCGGGAAGGGCCAGTTTTCTGCGCCAATGTACAAGAGCGTGGTTCCATCCTGTTGCCGAACCAGACGATGCATCTCCTGATATTTCTGGCTGAAGCGTTCGTGGTCCAGCTTGTCCTCGGCATCGTCGCCGGTTGAAGTCACTTCTTTTCCGGCACCCAGAATCGCCTCCAGAGCCGGCTCGTCTTCTTTCTTTGCCGCGTCAAAGAGGGCGTTCGCGGCTTCGCCGGCCGAGGCGAAAGTTTTTGCCTGTGCGTTTTGGGCAAAGCTCGACTCCACCAACCCCGCAGCCCCCAGCGACACCAATAACACGAGCTGAAAAATGGTGGATGCGAACTTGCAGCCAAGTTTTGCGGTTGGCGTTTCGAGTGATTCGAGTTTCATACCGTTTGTGTGCATGAGCGCTCTCTCCATAAGTTTCATTTGTGGAAGTTAAGGAATTT
>CAZGXY010000078.1:0-128702 GCA_964530145.1 uncultured Acidobacteriaceae bacterium
CAGTTCAAAGCCGAGACCGCTCTTTTCCGCCCACATTTTGCGGAACGGAACGTCCTCTCTGATCTTGTCATAGAGGTCGGCCACGGCGCCCTTTCGGGGGAATTCTTCGGCCGAACTGGTCTCGGCAATTCTGCGCGATACTCCGGCGTCGGTCACCGAATTGCGTCCCAGCTCACTCAGCGGGGTTGCGGATCCCGCCAGTTGACGATCACGTTGATTTCGCCGCCACGAGTTGCGCCCGTGGCATGAAATCCAAGGAAGTGTTTTCCGTCGGGCATCATTGCGCCACCAGTAATGTTGGCGGGAATTTCAAAGAGTTCTTGCGGCGGGACGGGCTTGAAGTCGTTGGGATCCTTGATGGGGATGACATACACCTTATTGCCGCTGACAAAGAAAAGCTCATGTCCATCGGCGCTCCAACTTGGCTGGCAGCCGCCTGTGGTGGTCAGTTGCCACTGCGGATGACCTGCGGGGAAGGCAGCGACCGACAGGTTGGTGACGCCGTTCTCATCGAAGCAGTAGGGTAGCCATTTTCCATTGGGAGAGAGCTTGCTGCCAGACTCGTCGCGCGGCGAGGCAACTACATCGTGCATCTCCGATGAGGGGCCCAGTGTTATCCACGTTACATCGTTACCTGTCTGCGGCCTCTGTGCCACGAGGACTACCTCGCCCTGCGGCGTTACATCCACGGCCCAAGCGTACTCAGTTTTCACAGAGCCAAAATCTTCGATAGCTCCGCTCCGGAATGTGTACCTCTTCAAATGATTAGGGTTGTTGACGTAAACAACTGCGTCCAGTCGAGGCGTAAACACCGCCTCCGTATTCAACAACTCCAAAGGAAGCTTGGAGAACGCCTTCGAGCCGAAATCCAGCAACCAAGTCGAGCAGGTATCGACCGCCGACTGGTCGGATTCGCAAAACATGGCTTTGCTCGAATCTCGAGCAACGTCAAAGGTTCCACCCCATCCCTTCTCGGTCGCGGGAAAAGTAACCTCGACTCGGCCGGACCGATCTAACCATACGAGTTCAGTGAATCGAACCGGAGAAGTGAGATAAGCCAGCAAGCCGGAGTTCGACACGCTGAAGCTCGCCGAAGCGCGGTTATGGTAAGTGTTGACGTCGTCAGCGATCTTGATCGGCTTCCCAGAAACCTGAAAAGAAGTCAGGCTGAAATCCTGCGAATAAAGGCTATGCGACCTGACGTACAGCAGCTTCCCATCCGCGAACTGTGGACTGTCAAACTCGCCGCGCATTACGTTTCGAGGCGCGGCGCCGTCCACCGATCCCACGAGTACGTCAAAGCTGGCGTGCAGCGCAGTGCCGTTGCTGATAACTTGCTCGACGAACAAAAAGTGTTTCTGGTCGGGGAGAAAAAATGGCATACGGTCACTGCGCGCTCCCTGCGTGGGCGGCGTTACCGCTCGCGGGGATCCTCCCGAGTCGGACACCACGTAGAGCGGGTCGCCGATATTGGGTGTAAAGACGATCTGGCCATCGGCGTTCCAACTTCCACCCCGGCCATTGGGAGCGTCACACACTGTCTGCACCGTGCCATCCACGAGCGACACGGTCCTAAGCTTTTCGCCGGCAAAGAAGCCAATCGCTCGTCCATCCGGCGACCAGAACGGGAACAGCGCACCTTCCGTTCCTTTCAATTGGTCTAACTTGCCCGTCCTCAAATCGCGCACGAAGATTGCTGAGTGCGCGTCGGCAGCCACAAATGCCAACTTCGTTCCGTCGGCCGAAAGCTGGATGTTGGCGACCTCCGCATCGGCAACGTTGTGCTTATCGTTGTCCGACTGGAGCCTCCACTGCTCGGCGTGAGGGCGCGTCAGCAACTTAACCGCAAGCGCAATGGTGGCGATCAGCAGCAGCCCGGCAATGCCACCGTAAACCAACCCCGGTTTTGTCGCCCGCAGCGTGGAGGAGATAGCTGCTTCCGGCGCGGCGTTGCCGACCCACTTCAGCTCGCGACTTATGTCGCCAGCGCTTTGCCACCTTTGATCCGGGTCCTTGTTCAGACAGCCGTCGATCACATGCACCAACCCGGGACTAACGTTGGCGCGCAATATCGAAATTGGCTCCGGGTCTTTTTCAAGGATCGCCGACGCCACCGTCAGTTGCGATTTGCCTTCAAATGCGCGCTTGCCGGTCACCATCTCGTAGAGCACGGCTCCGAGAGCGAAGATGTCGCTGCGCGCATCCGCTTCGCGGCCTTCGATCTGCTCGGGAGACATGTACTGCATAGTTCCGATGATGGTGCCGTGCGTAGTGAGCGGCGAAAGATGTGGGCTCGCCGAAGTCATGGTCAAGGCTGCGGAAACGAGCGGCGCCGACCCACTCGCTGTCGCCAAAGGGTGCAGTGGCTTGGCCAAACCGAAGTCAAGCAGCTTCGCGCCTGACTTGGTCAACATCACATTGCCGGGCTTCAGATCGCGATGCACGATGTCGGCACGATGTGCCTTGTCCAGCGCGTCGGCGATTTCGCAGCCAACCTTCACGACCAGGTCGAGCGGTAGCGGCCCTTTGCGTATACGCTGGGCTAGTGTTTCGCCCTCCAGATGCTCCATCACCAGGAAGTCGACGCCATCCTGCGATCCGATGTCGTGCAGTGTGCAGATATTCGGATGGTTCAGCGACGAGATGGCCTTTGCCTCGCGCTCGAACCGTTGCTTCAATTCAGGATTGTCGGAGAGGTGCGACGTAAGCACCTTAACGGCGACGGTGCGGTCAAGTCGAGTGTCGCGGGCGCAATAGACCTCTCCCATGCCGCCTGCGCCGAGGGGAGATTGGATTTCGTAAGGACCGAGTTTTGTGCCGGGAACGAGGGCCATTCGCGCGTGCAATTATAGCCTGAGCATCACATTACACCCTGATGAGACGATTCTGGGTAGTGGTGCAATTTGGCTTACGCGAAAAGCCGGTTGCACAGGAGATCCTTCGCTACGCCTGAAAACCGGCTACGCTCAGGATGACGCCGCATGAGAATTTTGAGGTCTCAACTCGAACTGCACCGCTACCCGATTCTGGGAGAGTTGTCGGCAATTGGGAGGTTGGAGAACCGTCATTTATGTCGCGGGAGTGCATCATTTATGTGTCTCTGTGGCCCACGGAAGAAATCTCGCTCACAGCCAGTGCCGCTCCAACCCTTTGGAAAGAATCAGGCTCGCCTACGCTGGAGCTTTTGCGAAATACTCTCGGCGAACATGTAACCCCTTGTGCTATAATGTCTTTGACGCTTTTACTCGGTTTGCTTGTTCTCGCGGTGGTTCCTCAGTTGAGCCAGCTTTATCTCCGCTTTTCCTGCCTGCCGTTTTACTCAGCGCCAAATTCAAATTGAAACGTGAGCGCCTCAGGCACTTCGACGCGTGTCCAAGTGTGTGACCAGAGGGCCTCTTCAGAGAAAACAAAATCGAATGACTACGTTCTCAGAACTACCGCTTTCTTCTGCATTGCAGCAGAAGCTGGCGACCGCTAACTTTACAACCTTAACCCCAATTCAGGAGCGCGCCATTCCCCCGGCTCTTGAAGGCAAAGATGTGATCGGAACCGCACAGACCGGCACCGGTAAGACGCTCGCTTTTCTGATCCCGTTGATTGAGATGCTGCAGCGCTATCCTTCCCGCTACACAACTGCGCTGGTTCTGCTGCCAACGCGCGAGCTGGCCATGCAGGTCCACGAGCAATATGAGCTATTGCGCGGCAAGAACATGCAGAAAGCTTCGCTGGTAATCGGTGGCGTATCGGAAAATGGCCAGATCCGCAGCCTCCGTAGCGGCCGTGGACCGATCATCGCAACTCCTGGCCGCCTGCAGGACTTCATCGACCGCAAGCTGGCTGACTTGCGCCGCATTCAATTGCTTGTGCTTGATGAAGCCGACCGCATGCTCGATATGGGTTTTCTGCCCGCGATCCGGCGCATTGTGGCGATCCTTCCCACGCGCAGGCAGACCTTGTGCTTTTCGGCAACCATGGAACAATCGGTCGCCCATCTGGTGCACGAATATATGTGTGATCCAGTTCGAGTGGCTTTGGGATCGGTGCTCAAGCCCGCCGAGAGCGTACAACTCACCGCATACGAAATGCGGCCTGCGGAAAAAATGGATGTCCTCCGGCAGTTGCTTTATTCCGAATCTGGCCAGACGTTGATCTTTGCCCGCACCAAGCGAGGCGCCGAACGAATCGCCAAATCGCTGTCGCGGGATGGTTTTAATGCCACGATGATTCACGGCGACCGCTCGCAAACGCAGCGCAATAAGGCTCTGAGAGTTTTTCAAGAAGGAGAAGTTCAGGTGTTGGTGGCGACCGACATCGCTGCCCGTGGCTTGCATATGGACGACGTCGCTTGCGTCATCAACTACGACGTGCCCAAGACTGCCGAGGATTTTATTCACCGCGTCGGCCGTACCGGACGCGCCGGAGCGCAAGGTCGCGCCACCACACTGGTTGCGGGTGCGGAGGTCATCGAGTTGCGAAACATTGAACGCACGCTGAAGTTGCGAATCGAGCGCAAGCAACTCGACGCCTCCGCCGTGGAGCAACCCAAGCGCTTTGTGCAGAACACTCTCGCGTCACGGACCCTGACCGCTCTTCCCGGCGAAGTCTTCGTCTAGGACCGCGAACTTGACTGCCGACGGGGCGTCATCTATATAAGGCCTTTGCGCTGGCTGAAATTCTTTTTGGCCAGCCGAGGCCTTCATTGAGCAATCAGCCAGTCCTACTCAGCTCCGCCCAGGCGCGGCGAATCTGGTTGCACGCCCAGCGCCTGGACGCCGCCGAGCCCTTCGGCTGTGGCCCACAGGCCACGCCAGCGGCGGTCGCGCACCTGGGCTACTTGCAGATCGACACCATCTACGTCATCGAGCGCAGCCATCACCACATTCTCTACACGCGCATTCCAACGTACCGGCGCGAGCATCTGCATCAGGCGCAGAGCGCCGACAAGACCGTTTTCGAGTATTGGACGCACGCCCTGTCCTACGTGCCGACGGAGACCTTGCGCTTTTACGTGCGCGATATGCGCCAGGCGGGAGAAGGTTGGCATCGCCGCAACGGCTGGTTCGTCAAAGTTTCAGATGCCGAGGTGCGCCGAGTGCTGTCGCGCATTCGCAAGCATGGCGCACTCACCATTCGCGACATCGAGGACGAGCCGGTGCAGAAAGAGCACGAGTGGGCCAGCCGCAAGCCTTCCAAGCGCGTTCTGGAGCTGGCCTTTTACAAGGGCCTGCTGACGATCAGCCAGCACGCCGGGATGCTGAAAACTTATGAGCTGATGACTCGCCATTTCGGCTGGAAGCGTTTGCCGCGCGCTGCCACCGAAAGGGAAACTTTGAATTACCTGCTCGATCGTGCGCTGCGAGCGCAGGGAATCGTGAGTCTCGAATCGATCTGCCATCTGGACGCTCCGCGCAAACCGGCGATGAGGGGTCTGGTGGAGTCGCGAGTCCGCCGAAAAGAGCTGATCCCCGTGCAAATGGAAGGAGCGGGGCAGCCGCAGCACTGGGTCCGTCGGGAAACCCTCGATGCTATTCCCAGCCCATCGCAGGAAGCGCAGGAACAGGTTCATATTCTCTCCCCGTTCGACCCCCTGATCATCCAGCGCAAGCGGCTCCGGCTCTTCTTCGATTACGAGTATCGGTTCGAGGCTTATGTTCCGAAGCACAAGCGGGTATTTGGCTACTTCTGTTGCCCAGTTCTGATCGGAGATCGAATCGTCGCCGCCCTCGACCTGAAAACCGACCGGGCGCAGCAAAAACTTCTGGTGCAGAGCTGGAACTGGATCGGCCGAAGCGCGTCCCGCTCCCATCGACAGCAGGTAGAAGCTGCGTTACACAAGTTCGAGCAATTTCAGTTGGGGCGAGGTTAGAGCGGGGGCTACAGCAGCCGGGCCCGTCTAAGTGTGAATTCCCGCAAGATGAGCCCAAGGGGCGTGCAAGCAACATACCTTGCCCAAGGCTCTTATTTGCCAGAACCTTGATGTCGACGTGGCGATTGAGTTCGCGGTCATAAGCATCCTGGTTGCTGATTGCTGGATGGGCGGCCCCGTAGCCGACCGGCAGCAGCCGGCCCTTTCCCGTAGTCTCAGCACAACGTCATCTTTCCTTGATAACCTCAAAGGGCTGGGAGAGCGCCGTTGCCGCCGATTATCAACGCACAAGGAATCTCGAAATCGTTCGGAGCGAAGCCGCTCTTTGAGGACGTCTCGTTCACGGTCTCGGAAGGCGACCGCATTGGCCTGATCGGCCCCAATGGCTCGGGAAAATCCACACTGCTGCGGATTCTGGCGGGAACTGAGAAGGCCGATACCGGCAATGTTGCCATCCGCAAGCGCCTGCAACTCAATTATGTGGAGCAGGAGTCGAGGTTCGCAGCCGGAGTCACGATCCGGTCGGTCGTCGAAAACGCGATTCAGCGCTCGGTAACAGCCGACGGCGAACACAGCACGCACTTTGCAGAGACGCTGGGCCGGGCAGGACTCGAGGACCTCGAAGCGGAGGCTGCCTCGCTATCAGGAGGCTGGCAGAAGCGCCTGGCGATCGTCGAGGCGCTGGTTCAGTCGCCCGACGTCCTGCTGCTCGATGAGCCTACGAATCATCTGGACCTCGCTGGAATCGAGTGGCTCGAAGATCTGCTGCAAGAGGCGCGGTTCGCCTGCGTGATCGTAAGCCACGACCGTTATTTTCTGGAGAACGTTGCCACCGGCGTGGCTGAACTGAGCCGTGTCTATCCCGAAGGTTTGCTGCGGGTCAACGGAAGCTACACCGAGTTCCTGGAAAAGAAAGAAGAATTCCTGCACGCTCAAACGCGGCGTCAGGAAGCTCTGGAAAATCTGGTTCACTCCGAGATCGAGTGGCTGCGGCGAGGAGCAAAGGCTCGTACCAGAAAATCCAAGGCCCGCATCGACAAAGCCGGAGAGCTGATCAGCGAACTTGCCGGCTTGAATGCCAGAACGCGCACCGCCAGCGCGCAAATTGATTTCGCGGCGACGGACCGAAAGACCAAGCGCCTGATCGAACTAGAGAATGTCACCTGCGAAATTGGGAATCGCAAGCTATTCGAAGGCTTGAACTTGATCGTCTCTGCCGGCATGCGGGTCGGCATGGTTGGTCCCAACGGCAGCGGCAAGACGACTCTTTTGTGCATGTTGCGCGGCGAAGTGGCCCCCTCGAGCGGCGAAGTTCGGCGCGCCGACTGGCTGCGCACCGTGTATTTCGACCAAAGCCGCAGCCTCGACCTCAGCCTGACCCTGCGCCGCGCACTCGCGCCCGAAGGCGACTCAGTCGTCTACCAGGATCGTGTCGTGCATGTCGCATCATGGGCGGCAAGATTCCTCTTCAGCGGCGAACAACTCGACCAACCCGTCGAGCGCCTGTCCGGAGGTGAACGCGCCCGCGTCTTGATTGCCCAACTCATGCTTCAGCCCGCCGACATTCTCTTGCTGGACGAGCCCACCAACGACCTGGATATCCCCACACTGGAAATCCTGGAAGAGCGCCTGCTGGAATTTCGCGGTTCTCTCGTCCTCGTCACGCATGACCGCTACCTCCTGGATCGCGTCTCCACGATCGTCCTTGGGCTCGATGGTCAGGGCGGTGCGGCAACCTTTGCAGACTACAGTCAATGGGAAACCTGGCAGGCGGAACGCAAGCGCTCCCGCAGTCAAGCCAAGCCTTCATCGCAGCCGGTTTCCGGTTCCCCTGCTCCTTCGTTGCAGGCGCAAAAGAAGCTCTCCTACCTGGAAGCACGCGAATACGCCGGCATAGAGGAGCGGATTACCGAAGCTGAGGAGAGACTACAAAGCAAACGCGCCGCACTGGAAGACCCTGCAATCGCCAGTGACGGACCCAGCCTCCTCGTCGCTCACGCCGAAATGGAAGCAGCACAGAAAGAACTGGACACACTCTACGCACGCTGGGCAGAGCTACAAGACAAAGCGGATAGCCTATCCTCCGGCTGATTGCGGAACGAAAGGGGAACCGGTCTTTATCTCGCCGGTTTCACTGAGGCAGGTGGTGGGCCCTCCAGGATTTGAACCTGGGACCAATGGATTATGAGTCCACTGCTCTAACCGCTGAGCTAAGGGCCCGATGCACATTCAACCAGTTGATTATAAATGGAATCTGAGCGTCGCAACCGCTGCGGGATTCGACTTTACGTGCAAGTCTGGACAGTCACATTGTCACTTACCCGGAGCGGCTATTTGAGCTTCGCGAATTCTGCCTTCGCTTCTCTCAAGAGGGAAACATCCGGATCGGCGTTCTTCCACAGAGTCAGGAATTCACTGTAAGCATCGCGGGCTTTGGGGAGGTCACCTTGCAGAGTATAGGAGCGAGCAAGGCCAAGACGCACGAGCGCACCGATCGGCTGGTTCCCGACCGCGCCGTAATGGTCCAGGATTTTCTGAAACTCGATTTGTGCGGATCCGCCCCGCTTGGCCGCCAGGTACGCTTCGCCTCGCAAGTAAACCGGGTAAAAGCCAAAAGTGAAGGAATAGTTTGTCTGTCCCAACTCGTAAGGCTCAGCTTCTGCCAGGGCCTCGACCGCTCGTGATGCGTCAGCACGCTGAAGCGCGGTTGCGGCCCGAATCATTGGCAGATAGTCATATTGCACAACCGTATCGGCGGGGAAATTTTTCCGCAGATCGTCGGCTAGACGCGATGCCTGTGCGGAATCGCCCGCCAGCGCCAACGCAATCGCCGAGAACGCATTACCCTCCCTGCTACTGGATCGCAATATCGCGGCTTTGGCATCCTGCTTCGCTGCGTCCATATTGCCTACCAGTGCGTCGCGAACTGCGGAGTGCCCCAGGTACTCTGCCGCGGTTTCTTTCTCATTCGTTCTTTCGGCAGAATCGGCCGCGCGGCGAGCCAGTTCGCGGCTCTTAGCGAACTCCCCGTTGTATGCGGCCGTTTCAGATTCGAGAAAGATTATTTGATCCGCGACTCCCGGTTTCCCAATGGCATCGGCGACCTGTTGTTCCATCCCGGCGGCGTCGTGTTGAAGAAAGTCGAGGTTGTAAAGAAGCAGCGGGAACCAGGGCGAGTCGACATGATGGGCGCGCGACTCTTTTACCGTGGCCCTTGCCTGTTCAAGTTGGTTGATCCACTGATAGCTGTAGGCGAGATTTACGGAGTTATTGCCGCTGCCCGAATTGATTTTCCAGGCCTGCAGCGCCGCGGCTTCAGCCTTCTCGTAATTGCCGGTTAAACCATAAACAATCCACAAATACGTCGGCGGCTCATCGTCACGGGGATAGCTTTGTGCCCATGCCTGGTACGAGGTGCGGGCGGCCTCAAGATTCGCCGTCACGACCAGCTCGTAGAAGGAGGAGATGGCAAGCCGTTCGCTCTCGCTCGTCCGATCCCGCAATTCGTACGCCTTGCGAGTATTCTCGACACAGAGGGCAACTTCGCTCAAAGGCTGATAGGCCTGGGCCAGCCGCAAGTATGCCATCGCGAAATTAGGATCCAGTGAAATGGCCCTTTGAAAAAGGGGAATAGCAGCGGCGTAATCGTTCGCGACGTCGGCGGTTCGATTGCCGAGGGTATAAGCTTGCAGCGCCTCGAGCGAGGAAGTCGTGACGCTATCTGGCGGCGCATCGAACTTTTGCACGGAGCTTAGGGACTCTCCCAATCTTGCCCGCAGTTTCGTGGATGCCGTCCCGAGACCTTCGAGCACCTTTTCCTTGCCGTTCGCGGTCACTTGCTCCTGGGAGAGCAGGTCGCCGGTGCGGCAATTTACAGCCTTGAGGCCCAGAACATACTGGCTGCCTAAATTCGAGATCGAGCCCTCAATCGTTGCGGCGCTGGCCGTGCGCTGGCAAACCTCGCGCGCGATTTCTGGCGCCAGCCGCGCCTGTTTCGGCAGGTTCATCAGTATCAGCGTTTGTCCGATACGCTCGTCCGAAACCAAGCTGAGGAAAGGCGACTGCTCCAGTTGCGCCGTAAGCCCTTGCCGTAAGGTGCCATCGAAAACGGCATCTCCCGTGCCGTTAGCGAAGTCGGCGAGGACGACGGTATCTTTGTCGGTGAGCGGTTTTGGACGGTGCAAGCGGTAATACAGACCGCCTGCAGTTAACGCGATGGCGATCGCGACGACTGCAAAGTAGGCTATCTTTGCCGGCTTTGACGCTGTGGGTGAACGGGGGAGAACGTTCTTCCCCGCATGGTTCGAATCGGCCACAAGCCGCCCTGTCTCGCTGTCCCGTTTTAGCCGTTGCAAGTCGGCTCGCATCTCGGCCGCACTCTGATACCGCAGGCTGCGATCTTTCTCCAGCGCCTTTCGGACGACGGAATGCAGACCCTGAGAAATCTGTTGACCCACTTCAGATGAAGGCTCCTGGTGCAGGATCGCTCCGCAGATCTCTCCCGAACTCGATCCGTCGAAAGGCATCTTGCCGCTCGCCATTTCATATAGCACCGCGCCGAATGAGAACAGATCGGTGCGCGCGTCGAGCTCCTGGGCCTTGATCTGCTCCGGTGACATGTAGGCCACTGTGCCGAGCATGGTCCCCGGGCTGGTGAGGTGTTGTGCATCGGAGGCGAGGGTTTCGGCATCGTTACCGCTCGCTCCGGGTTGGACCACCTTCGCCAAGCCGAAGTCGAGAATCTTTGCATGTCCGCGCCTCGTGACAAATACATTGGCAGGCTTGATATCTCTGTGGATGATCCCTTCGCTATGGGCCGCGTCCAAAGCGTCAGCGATCTCGATGGCCAGAGAGAAAATCGCCTCCGTCTCCATGGCGCGGTTTCCGATGCGATGCTTGAGCGTTACACCGTCGAGATACTCCATGACGATGAACGCTTTGCCTTCCTGCTCATCGATCTCATGGATGGTACAGATGTTCGGGTGATTGAGAGCGGATGCAGCCTTGGCTTCCTGTTGAAAGCGGGCTAGCGCCTGCGCGTCTTTCGCTACATCGTCAGGCAAGAATTTGAGCGCGACAAAACGGCCGAGCTTAATGTCGTGGGCCTTGAAGACGACGCCCATGCCGCCACCGCCGATTTTCTCGACAATGCGATAGTGGGAGATGGTCTGGTCGATCATGGCGGCGCCGCAGCAATTCGGAATGGCAGTAATGCTACGGGGCAGGCGCAGGCTAGTCAATTGTGAGCAATTGAATAGCACCCGGCAATCGTTACGAACGGCGCCGTTTGAGACTGGCCTGCAAACCGGAAGTCATTCGAGCCACAACTTGGCTCCATGCCCTCGGACATGTAAGATGCACGCTTGTCGAAGGGGAGGATCCCGGGAATGACCATCAGGGAAATAGCACTCAGCTTTGTTGCGATCGCATTGCTGGGCAGTATGTTTTCGGCGCGTGCGCAACAACCAGACTCCGACGAAGAAGGCCAGCTTCGTTTCCGTTTCGTCGGCCCTAAAGTAGGAAATCGCATCGCAGCTGTTGCCGGCCTGCCGGGGGACGCGAGCACTTACTACGCGGGGGCCGCATCCGGAGGAGTCTGGAAATCGACCGATGGTGGCAATCACTGGTTGCCGGTTTTTGACAAACAAACCGCTGCCGCCATCGGCTCACTCGCCGTTGCTCCCTCGGATCCGAGCACGGTTTGGGCAGGAACAGGCGAGGCGTGGGTGATTCGCGACAGTGACGTCACAGGCAACGGAATTTATAAATCCACCGATGCCGGCAAAACCTGGACCAACATGGGCTTGCCCGAGAGCGGACGAATCGGGCGCATCGTGATCCACCCGTCCAATCCAGATGTCGTTTTCGCCTGCGTTCTGGGTCGCACCACCGGACCGCAACCAGACCGCGGCGTCTTCCGCACCACCGACGGAGGCCGCAACTGGGAGCGCATCCTGTTTGCTGGAGAAAACGTTGGCTGCTCTGGCCTCTCGATGGACCCTCACAATCCCCATACCTTATTCGCGGGGATGTGGCAGGTTGAGATGCATCCGTGGGGCGAATTCAGCGGCGGCCCTGGTAGCGGGATCTATGTTTCCCGGGATGGCGGTACGAAGTGGACCCGCATCGAAGAGCATGGTCTGCCGCACAGCCCCGTTGGCAAGATTGATGTCGCTGTTGCGCCGACAAATTCAAATCGCGTTTTTGCCTTGATTCAGACCAAGGACCAGGGCTCACTCTGGCGATCCGACGACGCGGGCGAGCACTGGAAAGCGGTCAACTATCAGCGAGCGCTGATCGGACGCGCAGGCTATTACATTCGGCTGGCCATTTCTCCGGATAGTGACAATGAAGTTCTCGTGGCCAACAGTTCCTTCCACCAGTCACTCGATGGAGGCGAAAACTTTAAGGAAGTTCCCTGGGGCGGGGACACGCACGACATCTGGTTCGATCCCACCAACGCCGATCGCTTTGTGATCACAGACGATGGCGGTTTAAGCATCACCACGGTTCACGGCCGCGGATTTCACCGCGCTACCATGCCCATCGGCCAGATGTACCACGTCGACGTCGACAATCAGATTCCTTATTACTTCTACAGCAACATGCAGGACGACGGAAACCTGCGCGGCCCAAGCCTTCCGATCGATTCGAGAGAAACCGGCTGGGACCGTGGAATGGGCGGCTGCGAATCCGGCTTTACGGTTCCCGACCTGGCCGATCCCAACATCGTGTGGGCCACTTGCTACGGCAATAAAGTTACCCGCTGGGACGCCCGCAGCAAGCACGCACGCTCCGTCAGCCCGTGGATGCATACCCTGGATTCGCCACCGAACGAAATCAAATATCGCTGTCATTGGACGGCGCCCCTGGCCGTGGATCCCTTCGACCACAACATCGTTTATTACGGCTGCCAGGTGATTTTCAAAACTACGAACGCCGGTCAGAGTTGGTCCGTCATCAGTCCAGATCTTTCCACCCAGGACCCCTCGCGCATCGTGCCTTCCGGCGGAATTGTCGGAGACAACCTCGGACAATTCTATGGGGAAGTCGTCTTCTCCATCGCGCCTTCGAAAATTCAAAAAGGACTCATCTGGGCGGGAACAAACGATGGCCAGGTCTGGCATACAAAGGATGGTGGCGTGAATTGGATCAACGTCACCAAAAATATTCCGGGCGTACCGCAGTGGGGAACGATCACGACCATCGTGCCTTCCACGTTCAACGCTGCTACCGCGTACATCGCTGTCGATCTCCATCTTATGGATAATCGTGATCCTCTCATCTTCAAGACCACAGACTTCGGCAAGAGCTGGAAGCAAATAAGCGGCAATCTTCCGAAACACGCTCTGTCCTATGTCCGCACTATCGCCGAAGACCCCAATTGCGAAGGCCTGCTTTTCGCCGGCACGGGAAATGATCTTTATTACTCGCTCGACGACGGAGGACACTGGACGGCACTCGATAAAGGATTGCCACATGCACCGGTGACCTGGGCAGTAGTGCAGAAGGATTTCCACGATCTCGTCATTTCAACTTACGGACGAGGGCTTTACATCCTCGATGACATCAGCCCGCTCGAACAAATGGCACGGATGGAGAAAAATCGGTCGGACGCGGCCGTCATCCTGTTCGCACCGCGCCAAACCTACCGCTTCACGAAGGGCGGGCAGGCCATGGTTACTTTTTCTCTTAAGACCCCGGCGAAGGATCCTGTGCAAGTTGAGATTCTCGATGCGGAAGGAAAGGTAATCAGGAAGCTCGAAGCCAAAGGGCGTGTCGGGATGAATCGAGTCCCTTGGGACCTGCGCTACGAGTCGCCTCGAGTGATCGCTTTGCGGACGACCGCTCCCGACAATCCGCACATCTGGGATGAGCCCCGCTTCCGCGATTCCGATTCCCGATCGATCACCCACTGGGGGACTAAAGGGGCTGAGGCTGGTCCTATCGTCGCTCCGGGGAAGTACACTGTCCGGTTGAAAACTGCAGACCAGTCCCTCACGCAACCACTGACCATTTTGCGTGACCCACGCGCACCCGGCTCAGAAGCAGACATCGAACTCTCAGTGAAAACCTTGTTGCGAATCCGTGCCGATATCGAGCGGGTCTCCGACAAAGTGAACCAGATCGAATGGCTGCGAAAGCAAGTCGAGGTAATCGAGGCCATGCTTCGTCCGCCGAAGAAGAAGCGCGCGGAAAAACCTGCTGCCGACGAGGACGACGATGACGAAGGTGCAGACGCCGCTCCCGCCGCGCAACAGGAACTGAACGAAGCTCAGGCAAAACGCAAGGCCGATCTCTTGAAGGCTACAGAAGACTTTGACAAGAAACTGTCCGCAATCGAATCGAAGCTAGTGTCGCCGGCGCTGCTGAACAGCGATGACAAGTATTTTGTCGAGTCCTATAAGGTCTATCTCGACTTGATCTGGCTTAACGCGGAGATCGGAACCGGAGGCGCGGATGTCGCCGGTGGCGCCGACTTTCCGCCAACCGATACCCAACTGGATTTGCTTCAGACATTTGAGGCCGAGATAGGCGGAGTGGATGCGGACTTCCAGAAGGTAATGGAAGAGGACCTTGCGGCGCTGAACCGCGCTCTGTCATCTAGCAATTACGCTGCCCTGGTCGCTTGGCCCAACTCCGCATCGGCGAAGCAGGAATGATCAAACGTCATCGCTGTACCCCGGAGTCCGCCCGAACATCTTGCGCGGCTGAAATCAGAAGCATAATCTCAATTGGGTGATCTTTCCTCGGTGCAGCGGAACGCTTCTGCATGTGACATCTCTGCCCGGAGGCCACGGTGTTGGCGATCTGGGAAATTCTGCCCATGAGTTCGCGGAGTTTCTGGCCGAGTCAGGGCAGAAAATCTGGCAAGTATTGCCGTTGAGCCCCACCGGATATGGAGATTCCCCTTACCAGTGCTTTTCAGCGTTCGCCGGCAATCCTCTGTTCATCGACTTGAAAGCTCTATGTGAGCAAGGCCTTCTGTCCAGCGAAGACCTGGCCCGTGCGCCAAATTTCTCTCGCGAGCGCGTCGAGTATGACCGCGTCATCGGCTTCAAACGCGAACTTCTTGGCAAAGCTGCTCGTGTTTTTCTGGTGGACAGTGCGCCCGCCGATCGTGCCTCTTTCGACAATTTCTGCCGAAACAACGGCTATTGGCTGGACGATTATGCGCTATTCATGGCCTGCAAGCGGGTGCACAAGGATGCCCCGTGGGTTGATTGGGAGGCCGGAATACGGCAAAGGGAGTCCGCCGCATTGATGGAATGGCAAAGCAAGTTATCGTCCGAGACACAGGCTCACAAGTTTGCGCAGTTCGAATTCTTCCGGCAATGGGAGGAGCTAAAGGCGCACTGCTCTCGTCTCGCAATCAGTATTATGGGGGACATCCCCATTTACGTCGCTCACGACAGCGCCGACGTATGGGCTCATCCTGAGTTGTTTCGCCTGGATGAGCACGGCAAGCCCACTGCCGTTGCCGGGGTACCGCCGGACTATTTCAGCGCGACCGGCCAACTTTGGGGAAACCCTCTCTATCGCTGGGATATTTCTGCCGCCTCCGGCCATCGCTGGTGGATTGATCGCGTCCGGGCGTCGCTCAAACTGTTCGATCTTGCTCGACTCGATCACTTTCGCGGTTTCGAGGCCTACTGGGAGATCCCTGCCGGTGCCACAACCGCAGCTGGGGGCAAGTGGGTAAAGGGCCCCGGCACGGAGTTTTTCCAGACCTTGCAGAATGTGTTCAAAGATTTGCCGTTCATCGCGGAGAACCTGGGTGTGATTACTCCCGAAGTGGAAGCTCTTCGTCGGCGGTTTGGGTTTCCCGGCATGAGCCTGCTCCAGTTTGCTTTCGGAAACGATCCACAGGGGCCAACCTTCCGCCCTCACAATTATTCTCACGAACTTGCAGCCTACACGGGTGGTCACGACAACGACACTACAATGGGGTGGTGGACCAGTTCAGGAGTCGGAGAGAGCACCCGCTCCGCAGAAGACATCCGTAAAGAACGAGACTTTACCCGCGCCTATCTCGGGTTCCAAAACGAGCCTGTTAATTGGGTGTTCATTCGAACGGTGCTGGCATCGGTGGCAAACATCGCCATTATTCCTTTGCAGGATGTGCTAGGTCTCGGCAGCGAGGCGCGAATGAACTTGCCTGGCACATTGACTGGAAACTGGAAATGGCGTTACAAAGAAAACGCGCTGACAAAAGAACTCGGGGAACGCTTAGGGCAACTGACACACCTCTACGATCGCTGAAGCTGCGTACCTGACTGCGAGAGCCACTCTTCAGTCCTCGCCGGGTTAGAGGGGCGACAACTCGTCCTCGTTCTCCTCTTTCCTGCCGCGAACGAACTTCTTCTCCAGAAAACTCTGTGCCAGGTCTCTGCCCCCGATGCCGAATGCGATTGCCAGGGCGAGCATCAGCGCTCCGAATGCAATTCCGAAGGCAACCAGCATGGTCTGCTCCGCCAGGCCCAATTCCTCAAAAACGATTGACAATACAAAAACAATAATGATGCTGCGGACAGTCATGCTCAACACCCGGGGTGAAGGCACATTCGCATTGACTGCGGCCAGCAGAGCGGCACGGGAAAAGAAGCTGGCCGCCAGCAACCCGAAAAACATCAGGAACATCGCCACGAACAGACGCGGCAGGAAGAGGAAAAACCTTGCGATCTGGTCCTGCAGACCCAGGATTCCAAGCACGCTTACCCCCAGCATAAAGAAGCCGAGCCAAACCACCCAGAAGACGAAGCGGCTCAACATTTCCGTCGCGGAAGGAAGAGACGCTTTGATGAGCAGTTGAGAAGCGCCGGTGTTTTCTGAGAGCTTGTCGAACTTGATGAGCCTTAGGATACTGCGCAGAACAGCCTTGGCGAGGTAGGCGATGATCCATCCAACAAACGCGAGGATCAGCATGACGATGAGGCGAGGAAGGTAATGGGCAAAACCTCTGGCAAGTTCGTCCACCGCCAGGGTCAGTTCGCTGACAATCATTTCCCGCATACGAACCTCACTCTCTCGATTTCCACTGTTCGAGCAAATATGGTTTCAAGCGCTCGAACTCAAGGCACAAGCCTTCGATATTATTCTCTACATCGTTTGCCGAACCGCCGCGGTTCTCCATCAGGAACGTGAACACTCTCCCGCGGAAAAGCGGCGCCAAAGCCTGGATAATGTGATCCCTGCTGATCACGGATTTCCGATACGATGCCGCGAACTCATAGACCGTTTTGACCCACAATTCTGACGAGTAACGAAATTCTTCTTCTCCAAGACGGGCAATTCGCTGGAGTTCCACCAAGGTGGCGGGAGAAAGAATCGTCCGAAAGACGGATTCCAATTCGGCAACTCCGGTCGAGAACATCTCGCGCAATCGTTTTCGATTTATCCGCATCGGCTCCAAAAGGAATTCCTGTTCGCTCCCGGTGGTAGGAATTGGTTGTGAACCAACTACGGCATTCCATGCAGGAAAGTCCGACTCTAGTACGGAGAATAACGTGCCGACAGTTTGCCGCAGCGCCGGCACCAAGTCAGAGGCGTGCCGCTGGACGCGATCTTTTTCTCCAAGGAAGGATTGGCCGATTCGGTATCCCGCTTTCACGGCGGCCAGTGTGAAGCGGAGTTCGATGCCGGCCCCATCGCTTCCATCGTGCCAGTTATTTTGCCCAAGGAACTGGCTTCCGAGGCGGCTGGAGAATCCGAATTCAGGCGCAAATGCCTCGCGGATTCTCATACCGTAAAGTGCGCGGACCATCGGGTACAGCAAGTTCGTCACCAGCAACCCTTCAAATTTGTGTCTGCGGTATGTAGGGGTCACCAGGTCGAAGTTCTCGCGATAAATGGGGCGCAGAAGCTTTGAGATCCATTCGGACTCAACGTTCGCGGACTCAGGTGAAATCACAACGCAAGCCTTGGCGCGGAGCAGGTCGGCTGCAGCCAGAATCGTCCGCAACGAGACTCCGCTCGCAGGGCTGCTGGCATAGCGGGTGCTGATGGAGGGCAGAGTGCGCAACGCGTACAGATTCGAGGCTGGGCGCACATCATCAATGGAGATGCCCGTAACCAGTTCGGGAGTGCCGTCGCGCGATCCGCCATCGACATTAATGATTACCGCGCGCTCGCGGGGGAAAGCTTGAAGTATGCCGCTTTGAATCGTGCGTACGATCGGACAGATTGTTCTGGCATTGTTGTGTGTGGGCAAGCCCACAAGGATATCGACTTCGCCAACATTGATCAGCTGGCGAACAAAATCGTCGGTAAGAAAGCTCTCGTCTTCCAACTTCAGCTCGGTGTGGGCTACGGTTGTGCCTTCCCGTGAGACGCGATCTGTAAGCGTTTCCGTCATCTGGTTTTACTCAGACTCGTCGCAGACGGAACCAGTAAAACTGGTAAGGCCCCATCGTTAGCAGATAGGGCAATTCGCCCACACGGGGAAATAAATTGTTGCCAAACATCTCGATCAGAATGTTTCCCTTGTAGCGCTGCAAATCCAGTTCGACGGCTTGCGCCGAACTCGAAAGATTATTAACAACCAGCACGGTTTCCTTACCCAACCGCCGCAAATAGGCCAGTATTCTGTGATTGGCCGGGTAGAGAAACTCAATCGCCCCCCTGCCGAACACTCCGGTGGATGTGCGAACCGATATGATGCGTTGCATCCAATGGAGGAGTGAATGTTCGCTTTCACTTTGCGATACGACGTTTACTGCGGGATAACCATAAACAGGATCCTGAATCAGTGGAGCGACCAGGCTCTCCGCTTTGGCGACGGAAAAGCCGCTGTTCCATCCTCCGCTCCACTGCATCGGAGTCCTTACGCCGTTCCGGTCGCCAAGTCCGATGTTATCGCCCATTCCGATTTCATCCCCGTAATAAATGATAGGAGTACCGGGCAGCGACATCAGCATCCCATTCATCAACTCGATGCGCCTGCGATCGTTGCTCAATAGTGGGGCCAGCCTCCGCCGAATTCCGAGGTTCAGCCGCATCATCTTGCTTTCGGCGTACATGTCATACATGTAGTCGCGTTCGATGTCGGTCACCATTTCCAGAGTCAGTTCATCGTGGTTGCGCAGGAAGAGTGACCACTGGCAGGATGGCGGAATCTCCGGCGTCTGATGCAAGATCTCGGTGATGGGCTTGCGGTCTTCCAGTTTCAGCGCCATGAACATTCTGGGCATAAGCGGGAAATGAAACGCCATGTGGAACTCATCTCCATCACCGAAATATGGGCGGAGATCCGCAGGCCATTGATTGGCTTCCGCTAGAAGCATTCTGCCGGGGAATTGTTCATCGAGTTTTCGCCGCAACTCTTTGAGAATATTGTGGGTCTCGGGCAAGTTCTCACAATTTGTGCCTTCCCGCTCTACCAGGTAGGGCACCGCATCGAGCCGGAAGCCATCTACGCCCATCTCCAGCCAGAACTTCATCACATCCCAAATTTCCTCCCGGACGGCAGGATTGTCATAGTTGAGATCGGGCTGATGACTGAAGAAGCGATGCCAATAGAAAGATTTCGAAGTCGGGTCCCAAGCCCAGTTAGAGGTTTCCGTATCGAGAAAAATGATGCGGGTTCCTTTATACCGCGCTTCGGTATCGCTCCAGACGTACCAATCGCGGCGGGGATTGTTCTGCGAACTTCGGGCCTCTTGAAACCACGGGTGCTGATCGGAGCTGTGATTCAAGACCAGTTCGATGATTACGCGAAGCCCCCGCTGGTGGGCCGAATCCAGAACTTTGCGAAAATCGTCTAAAGTCCCATAGCTCGCATGGACGCCTCGGTAGTCTGCAATGTCATAGCCATCATCGCGCAAAGGCGACGGAAAAAACGGCATCAGCCATATCGCATTGACCCCTAATTCCTGGAGGTAATCGAGCCTTTCTTCGAGCCCTTGAAAATCACCGATTCCATCGCCGTTGCTATCGTGGAAGGTGCGAACGTGCACCTGATAGATGATTGCGTCTTTGTACCAAAGGACATCCGGATTAACTGGCAAACCATTTTCTCCCGGGGTGATTACGGCTCTCTCGGTGGAGTGGGGCAAAACGCAAGTTTATACGAAGTGACCGCCTGCAGAATCCGAGCTTTGCCGGGACACAGCAACTGCGGAAATCGACAATACTAATCCGGGAGAGATTTAGAGAAGAGCCACGGAAACAGCTTGGGTTCATCGTACGCTTTGTTCCAACAGGGATGCCCGACACCTGGATATTCGGTGTAGTGAACCTCGGCTCCGATTTGTTTCATTGCTGCCATCATTCGTTGAGATTCGGTGACCGGGACGATGTCGTCGTTGGCACCATGAAAGATCCAGACTGGGGTCTTGCCCACTCGCTTGGCTACGGCTAAGTACGTTGCGGGCGAGTCGGGTGGTGTAATTGTTGCAAGAGCGGGAAGGGCTTTCTGTGCCGCTATTGGCGGGCGAATCCCTCCGCAGATCACCACCAGTGCTGCGAATGTCCCAGGATGCTCTTCAGCAAGACGCCACGCGCCATAGCCTCCCATGGATAAGCCGGTGAGATACGTACGGCGAGTATCCCCGCGGAATTCCTTAGTCGCCTCTGCCAGCGCCGTCATGGCCAGATCGCCCATGGGCGGCAGTAGCCACCAAAGATTTTTGGCGCACTGCGGCATGACTACGATTGCTTCAATCTCGTCACGGCCGGTGCGGATGGCCGTTCCGATGCCCACGTCGGTCTGCAGCAATCCGTCGCTGCCCCGCTCGCCGGCGCCATGAAGGGCAAGAATCACCGGCCATTTTCGGTGAGGCGTCCAATCTTCCGGAACGAACACCTGGTATTTGTAGGTAACCGCTTGGATGGTAAGAGTCCGGTCGATGAACCCTGTCTCACGTTTCTTTGCGCGAGCCGGAACTGGGATGAGCACGCATAAGCATAGAGACGGGATCAGGGCTCTAACGAGAACTCCCACTAAGGTCCTCCGACGGTAGACTCTAGCATGTAATTTTGCGTAAAGTCGCGTGCTCTTTTGTATTTGAGTGCCGAATTCGAGTGACGGTTGGCTGCCAGATTGCGTCTAAAGAGTATGAGCATGGGACGCCGGCTGGAATTGGATGCGGTGCGAGGAGTGATGCTCGTTTGGATCGCCCTCACACATTTGCCTACCGCCGCGAGTTCGTGGGTCAATCAACCTTTTGGCTTTGTAGGAGCGGCGGAGGGGTTCATCTTTCTCTCGGCGCTGTTCACGGGACGGATTTACTTCCGCATCGCCGAGCGCGACGGCTATCCCGCCATGACGCGGAAGTTGTGGGTACGCACCCTGCGCCTCTATGGCTACCACGCGATCTTGCTGGCTTTCGCATTCCTGGTCGCGGTGCCGATTGCGTCGCATGGCGACCGGCCAGGGCTTCATAACCTCCTGGATTTTTATTTCATCGCTGGAGCCAAGCAAGCGGTGGCGGAGGCCGCTTTGCTGATTTATCGGCCACCTTTGCTCGATATCCTGCCGATGTACATCATTTTTCTGCTGTTCACTTCCGTCGTAATTCCGCTGGCAAAGAGCATTGGATGGAAACCGATCTTGTGGACATCTTTCTCTTTTTGGGTTCTGGCCCAGTTCGGCTTCCGCAGCGCGGAACACACATTCATGATGCGATACATTCCAACCCGAATTCCTTTGAACGAAATGGGTTCATTCGACCTGTGGGCCTGGCAATTTCTCTGGTTCGTGGGCGTGTGGCTGGGAGTGCGTTGGGCCGGGGATAGCCTCGCGATCGAAACGTGGGCGAGGCGGGCGGCTATTCCGGCTGCGGTGATCGCGGTTTCCTGTTTCATCCTTCGGCGAAAAGTGGTGCACGGTTTAGCACTGGGCGGATTAGAGGTTCTTTTTGACAAGTGGCACCTCGGCCCTGTAAGAGTGCTCGATTTCGTTGCAGTCGCGGGTTTGCTGATACTTTCTCAACCCGTGACAAAGATGGCGGCGATCCGGCCCCTGGTGTTGTTGGGACAATCTTCACTGCAAGTTTTTTGCGTACACCTTCTATTCTGCTTCGCTGGCCTCACGTTGATGGGCAACGCATCGATGCTGAGTGGGTGGCACCAATTCGCACTTTTGAGCGTGACAATCGCGGGGATGCTGATCACAGCGAAGATTTTCTCAAAGAGCGAGGCCAAGAGCGAAGGCCAAGGGAAAACACGTCCATCCGCTCCATCTGCCCGTATGAAATCGCCGTGTGTAACCAGCCTCGCGGTGGGCGGCGAGCCGGCTCACTAAGTAAAGTGGGGTCAATCTGTGCCGGGTGGACTTCAGCATCGGCGTTCTTGACTGAAGACAGGAATTGTCCGATGGCCGCGCGTCCCCTTCGTCTTCATTTCGATTTTGACCTGCCTGTTGCGGCACCCGATTTGGGCAATGTGGTAAACGACCCGAATTGCTGCAACGTACCGAGGAATACGTCGGATGGATCTTCGTCGACCCAAATCAGCTGCCCGCCATTCGCCTGGTACATCACAACATCGAAATCCTTCACCGTGCCGCTGACGGTGAGCTGAAGCGGATTTTGCGGTGAGTTTGTCGACAACATCGTATAACGCCCGGCGTTGCTCGGGTCGGGCAAAGGCACTCCCTGAACCTTGACCCCGGCGATCGTGGCGTTGCCGCCGAGTGTAAGCCCCGGATCGCTGATGAGCGCTGTGCCTTTGAGCGTGCCGCTCGTCATAGCGCCCTCACCGACCAGGTCGAACTCAAACAAGATGCCGGTGGAAAGCGAGAAATTGTCGTCTTGCAATCCGAAAGCGTAGCTACCGGTAAAGTCGGTTGTGGTGTTGTCGGTTTGCGGAAGCATGAGACCTGTTCCGCCGGCAACGGCAGGGTCGAGGTCGAGAAGCAGAGCCCCGCCTCCCAATCCGGTTCCGTTGCCCCCCGGGGTGTTGGGGTCGAGAAGATTGAGGTTTGGATCGGTCACGTAGAGACCCAGAGTGGTCACGCTTCCCAATGCGCCGCCGGAAATCAAGAAGCTGCCGTAGCCGTTGCCGGCAATCGCATAGGTTCCGGAGATGGCGGAGTCGGGCACTTGGAATCCAAATGAGAGTTCGTTGTCGTCGCCTATGCCGGCGAAGGTGCCGGAAGACGCGGTCGGGGTGAACATGCCTGCGGCAGCAAACTGATCGCTGAAAAAGTTGATCCCTGACAGGCCGAATACCGAAGTTGCCAGCGAGGTGTTGCTTGCGCTGCTCGAGTTAGAACCTTGCCCGTAGGCGGAGCCGACCGCGAAATCCGTGCTATCGACGCCGATGATTCTGATTACCTCCGGACCCACGACGTAGTAGTTGAAGGCGATCGGCGAAGGAACGCCCTCGAGGGCATCGTAGTTAATCGTGGTGGTCAACGTGCCGCGCCCGAAGGAGTCCGGGAGAGACAACGTTCCGGTGAAGGCAGCGCCAGTGCTCGGCGTTCCGATGCCTTCATCGTTGGTGTCGACAACGCCATTTTGCAAGGTGAGGCCGCCAGGGGCGATGGTAAAGACTCCGCCGTAGGCAACCGGAAAGAAGACGGGATCTTCGCCGGTAAGGGTGAAGGCATAACCACCGGTTAAATTGCTGGTCGTAGTATTGCCTGGCAACGTCTGCAGATCCAGGCTTCCGCTGGAGGTTGCCGATCCGTCGAATTGAACGACAAGCGCGTGATTCGAGTTCACAAATTGGATGCCGAGGGTTTCCACGCCGCCCACGCCGATGTTCAAATTGTTCGTATTCAGCGTCAGTGTTCCCTGGTGGTTGCTTGCGCCTAACTTGAGAGTTCCGCCGGTGATTGCGTCCCCCGAGGGCTCAGGTGACGAGTGGCCGGCCGCGTCGTTGTAGTCCTGCTCTCCGGCGAGGACGTTTCCGGAGGGATCCATGGCAACTGAACCGGCGACAACATAAAGTCCGGTAACAGAGCCTTGTTGGAGATCCTCTTGCCCAGAGAGGTAGAAGGAGTAGTACTGCGATCCGACAGGCCAATTCGTCAAGGTAAAGATCGCCGTACCACCGGAGGACGCCGTCACCGCGTATGTGCCGGCCGTGGCATTTGCCGTGAACGGCGCCGAGGCGGCGATACCGCTGGAATTTGTCGTAGCGGTCGTCGTGTTCGTGCCGGAGTCTTGAAATGTTCCGCTGGCCGGGGTCGTTTGGGCGGTGAAGGTCACAACCGCGCCCGAGACTGGATTATTCTGATTGTCTGTAACGCTGACGGTAAGAGGCGCCGCGAACTGCTTGTCTCCAATTGCGTTCTGCGGAGTGCCACTGATCGCGGTCACATTCGTCGCCTGACCAGGAAGGTTCGTCAGCGTGAAGGTTGCGGCAGCGGAAACACCGGCTACCGTTGCCGTCACGCTATCACTACCGGCTATTGTGTTGGCCGTGAACACGCCGGCGGTGGCCACGCCGCTCGCGTTGGTGATTGCCGTGGTGCTGGTGGTGCTTCCGCTCGTGCCGCTGGGGTTGGAGAATGCGCCACTGGCCCCTGTCGCTGGCGCGGCGAAAACGACGACCGCGTTGCTCACCGGATTTTGTCCACTATCCACGACCGTCACCTGTAGAGGGTTTACGAAAGCGTTATTGATCGGCGCGCTTTGGCCGTTACCCGCAGTCGCCGTGATCGCCGCGGGAGCGCCAGTGGTGTTGGTGAGGTCGAAGGCGGCCAGCGCCGGAGCGGTCGGAGCCGAAGCCATGACCTCATAACTTCCGACAATTGAATTGGCCGTGAATGGCTGCGAAGTCGCCAGGCCGCTCGCCTCACTGGTAGCTTTCGAGCTGACGCCGCCGCCGGCAAAGGTTCCCGACGGTCCGGAAGCGGGGGCGGTGAACGTTACGACGATGCCGCTGACGGGCAATCCGTTCGAGGTCACCATGGCGACGAGCGGGGTTCCGAACGGCCCATTCACCGAGTGACTCTGCGGCGTGCCGCTATCGGGCGTGACTCCAACGACTGGGGCTACGCTGGTCGTAGTGGGTGGCCCTCCGGAACTGCAACCGGCCAGTGCGAGAAGACCCATCGCCAGCAGAAGTGTACACAGGCGGGTTGCGGCCAGTTTAGACGGATGACGGAATGACAGTTTCATTGATTGCCTCGGGGTGACTTTTCGGTGGGGCTCGCATTCGCTTGCGTCTGGGGTAACGAGCGAAGTTCGTTCTGGATCCAATCCAGCTCTTTCTGGTTGCGAATCACAGCATTAAACTCTTCCTGCGTTTTGTAGATCAGCAACGTCGAGTTTCTTGGTATCGCCGCGCGGAGCTTTTCCTTGGCAGCCGGCGGCGTGATCTGATCGAAAACCGCATCCTGCATTCTGAACTTTTTCGCCTGAATCTTTGGCAGCCAATCAACCGGCTCCAGCACTTCCGCCTTTTTCAGAAATTCGGGCTTTACATATTCGGGGCGTTCGTCCTCGGGCACAAATGGGGAAATGGCCATCCATGCCGGCCAATCGCCCCACGGATCGATCGCGTCGAGAACTTTTATCCGCGGATCGACTGCCGAAGTGAGAATGCCGATGGAGGCGCCGGATCCCTGCGTGAACATTCCGACGCGGCTCATATCGAGATCGCCACGAGTGCCCAGATAGTCGAGAACCATCTGCACATCGTGCGCAGATACGGCGAGGCATTCCTGCAGGTCACTGATAAACCACTCTTTCATCGGGCGGTCGTGGTAGCGATGTCCAGTAAGGGCAGAGACAAAGCCCACCGCGGCAAAGCCATCTTTTGTGACTAAACGCTGAAAGCCCTCATCCTTGAACCGGTCGGTGCCGGCGGGATAGCCGTACAAGTAGAGAATCACCGGCGGCTTCGCGACGCCTTTCGGCTTCATCACATAAAGATCAAGCGGATCGCCCCACCGCCACTGCACCTGAATCAGCTCGACCGTGTAGGTGCCGTTATCGTTGATGTAGCCAACCAGCGGCGGAGCGGGGCGCAGACTGCTGGTCGTGAGCGCAGGAGACTTCCAATCTTCTTTCACTCCGATAAATCGGGTATCTGCTGGATCGGCGATCGGCGTGGGCGCAGCGATGAATTGCGCGGCAACTATATGAGATAAGAATGTGAAAATAACGCCTACTAGCAACAGCACCCTCCGACTGCTCTTTTTCTCAGGCATACAGATTGTTTTGCGCGATTCAGATGGAAACTCGTCAGGAACAACGTCGAAGCTCGACTGAAACAGTCACCGTATTCTCGATGAAAGGGCGAACGCCGCGAGGCGCCCGCCCTTCGGTTCGTCGATCGATTGAACAGCCAGGCTACTGAACCTGAACACAAGCGCTGCCAGGCTGGACCTGAGCCAGCTTGGTCGTTGTGTCAGAAGTCGCAACCGTTCCGGTCGTGGTCAGGATGCAACCACCCGCATCGCCGCCCTTGTCGCCCGTGGTCCCTAGATTGATCGGAGCCACACCTTCTTGCGTGTAGTGCGAGCGCAGGAGGGGAAGGCCAGGGTCGGTCGCTCCCACCTTGACGGCGGGAACGAAATCGGGAGTGCTGTTGACGACGTAGGTCTGCGAGCCGGTGATCAGACTTTCCAGCAACGACAAAGTCGCCCCATTGCTGACGGCGCGAAGCTGAGACCAGACCCGGTACGATCCATTACGCAGGTTGGGGAATGACAGGTGACCGCTCCAGATGTCTCCCTCTGGGCAAGGGAACGCACCCGAGCAGGTTGACGGCAGGTTCGCCGCTGCCGGCAGAGTTCCCGCCGTGGTTGGTTGTCCGGGATCGATCGTCGGCGATGCGCCATACTTGTGGAAGATGGGATCGATTCCGTTCAGGGTAAGGTAGCCGTAAGCGGTGTTGTTGGCGATCGAAGAAACGTTCCCGTAGCTGAAGAACGCATAGCCGATGCCGTCGTTGCCGTGGTTGGCGCTGGAATTCAACACGGACTTCACTTCTTCGCCGGTACCGATCGCGCGATAACGGCTGCCCCCGCCTGAAGTGCAGGCCTTGGAGAGGGGGTTCTGTGCAGCAACGCCGGTTTCCTGGCTGGTGCCGGTGATGGGCCAGTAACGAAGGACGCTGTATTCCGTGGTGTTCATGGTTCCGGAAAGCGGCTCGCGCAGGTATACGGAGATCGCTCCGCTCGGAGCCCCGAAGGCATCAGCGTTGCAGTTCGCACCGCTGAAGACCGATTGCAATTCTTCGTCTGTGGCATTCTGAACGGTCGCGAGAGCGCCGCTCCGCTGAGTAATGAAAACAACGGGAGTCGCTCCTACTGACACAGTTGTGGAAACCGGAACCGCTGTTCCCGTGAAGGGGTCTTTGCCACTGATGGCAAAAGCCAGGACGTGGGCGGTTGACGTGCTGGCTGGGTAGCCGCTCAGAATGTCGCTACCTTGCAGGTCAGCAAGGGTTGCGCCAAACTTCGGGCAAACGCCGGAGGCGTTCGCGCCATAGCCAAGTCCCGCCAGTCCATCGGTTCCGCCGCCGAGTTTCGAGTTGCTGCGGCAAGTGGAGAACAACGAGTCTTCCGGGCGAATGTCGGTGGCGGAAGCATTCACCAGCAGAGTTCCTGCCGTGAAAAGATTCTGTACCGCAGTCGTCGGTGTGGAGTCGCTGGAGTTGTCACCCCATAGATTCGAGGCGATGAGGTTCCCCGGGGTTGGGAAGCTGGTGACGCTCAGGTTGCAGTGGGGCTGAGCGAAATAGCAGCGGTTTCCAACTCCGGAATCTACCGAGACGAACGCCCAGATGTTGGTCGTGGCAGCGCTGTCCCAAACGATCCAAACCTTGCCGCTGTCGGTTGCCGTTGTCCCGCCTTTGGTAGTGGGGCGCGTGTCGTTGAGGTTGAAGCTGGAGTTGGTGTAATGGAAACACGGCGCCGTACCGCCGGATACGCACTTGCCGGCATTGTAAGCACCCAAGGCGATTGTCTGCCACTGGGCGGAAGAGCCTGCCAGCACGACTTTGACGGTCTGGGCTTGTGCCGAAGGCACAATGCCCACGATCGCAGCGACAATCAGTGCCGCGAAGAATGTCTTAACACGGGTCATAGATATATTCCTTTCGATTCCTTTCAGGTTTTGAAGGCATCACCTTCGTCGCGCATGCGGTGGGCTCGGCCGCACGCAGATCCGAATCTGGGAAATCACACCACTGCAGAACAACAGCAATAGCTGATCGTGTACCTTGCATCGTTTGTCGAGTGACCTGACAGGGGCTCCACTAAATTTGCACTGGGAAAATCAGGCGGCAGCATAGCTGCTTTTGTGTTAAAGCACGATGAATACGCCATGAAATGTTCGTGACTGCCCGTTCGCTTGTGCACGAATGAGTATGAAGAGTCAGTCACACGTTGTTCATCAACTTTTCACAGTTTCTTAATATTGCCGAGTTCACCTTTCTTGTAATATCCGCGTTCTGCTGCTCCCAGCCTTCAATCGATTCAGGAATCGGAGACCTTATACGTTGCAGCCTGTATCCCCACGCTCGTTGTGCGCCGGGTGCGTGTTTGCCGCGCTGGCACTGTTGTTGCCTTGGATCGCATTCGCTCAGGGATCCCAGCCCGCGGCCGGCGACAAGGCATCCATCCACGGGATCGTCACCGACCAGAGCCAGGCGGTAGTGGTGGGGGCGGTGGTGGACATCACAACCGCTGCCGGACCCAAGCAGGAAGCCCAGACCAACGACAAAGGCGAATATTCGTTCACCGGCCTGGCCGCCGGAACCTATACGCTCAGCGTCACTGCGGCAAACTTTGCTCCGAAGACGCTGGACTACATCACCTTAACGGCAGGCCTCGAACTGACGATGGATGCCCAGTTGGAACCGGCGGCCAATAAAACAGAGGTAAACGTCGAATCGAATGGCGTGGGCGCAGTCGAGACGGAGAATGCCAGCGTCTCGGGAACGATCACGGAAAAGGAAGTTACCTCGATTGGATTGAACGGACGGAATTTCACGCAACTGATCGCGCTGGCGCCCGGAGTAAGCAATCAGACCGGACAGGACGAGGCCAAAGTCGGCGTGGTGGGCAGCGTGAAGTACAGCGTGAACGGCGGCCGGGTCGAGTACAACACCTTCGAAGTCGACGGCAGCGACGTATTAAATACGGGGTTGAACGGTGCGGCCAGCACGCTGATGGTCTATCCCAGCCTCGACGCGATTCAGGAAGTCAAGGTTCTCACCTCAAATTACGGAGCGCAGTACGGGCGCACGGCCTCCGGTACCGTGCTGGTGACTACGAAATCGGGGACGTCTCAATTCCACGGAAACGCATACGAATTCATCCGCAACGAAGCGTTTAACGCGCGCAACTATTTCGATCCGCCGGGCCGCACGCCGCTTTACCGGCGACAGGATTTCGGCGGAACCTTTGGTGGACCGCTGACAATTCCCGGCGTCTACAACAAGAAAAGAGACAAAACGTTCTTCTTCTTCTCGGAAGAATTCCGGCTGGAGAAAACTCCCACCGACTATAACCAGGCCGTACCATCGCTGAAAGAGCGCGGCCTGGTGATGACGCCGCAAGGCATCCAGGAAAATTTGAGTTCGCCGAATGCGAACGGCCTAGTCTCCCAGGTTTTCGATTTCAGCGACGTTTGCCCGTTGGCGGGGACGGTTCAGACTTTCAACCGCCAGCAGTACCCGGATTGTCCTGCGCTTCCCGGCAATCCGGCGCAGCTTGTCCCGATCTATAACCTGCTCGGCCAGCAGGTCAACGGCGAATCGCCGCACGGCGTAGACAAGAACGCGCTGGCAATTCTGCAATCCAATGTGATTCCTTACGCTAATTCTCCCGCAGGTTGCAACTTTACAGTTGCGAACATCGATCCCATCGACCCGAATCACTGCTATAACGCGGCGATTTCCCCTTCTACTTATTGGCGGGAAGAGTTGTTTCGCATCGATCACCAGATCAGCGCAAAAATAAGGGCGACGTTCCGCTACGCTCACGATACCTGGAATACGACGGTTCTTACGCCGCAATGGAGCTATCTGCGAACCACCGATCCGGCGGCGGCGGATTTTCCGACCATCCAGAATTACTTCACCGGCCCCGGCACCAGCCTGGTGGCGCGCCTCACGCACACGATTTCGCCGACATTGCTGAACGATTTTTCTGTGAACTACGTGAATTCGGATATTACGCTGGCCGATGAGAATGGGCTGGGAGGTCAGTTCCAGCGGAATCCCACGCTCAACCAGCCTCTTGTGCCCGACGCGGCTGCGCCGGGGCAATGCAATCCACAAACCAGCGTCGACCCGATCAGCGGAATTCCGCAATGCGGCATGGGATACATCTTCAACAACGGATTCGGCGGCAAGAACCCTGGCATTGCGATCTTAGGTACGAACGCAGCCTATGGGGGCAGGGGCTTCGTCGCCGATCCATCCTACATGCCGTGGAGCCATACGAATCCAACCTACGCGGTGCGCGACGATGTCGGGAAATCTGTCGGCAAGCACACGCTGCAGTTCGGCGGAGAGGTCATACTCTCGCAGCGCAACCAGACGAACAATGCGATCGGAGCCGCTACCGGCGACGTGCAGGGGTTGCTGACCTTCAGCAATTTGGCGCACAGCACGGGCAATGCTTTTGCCGACTTCCTCGCGCAGTCCGTCAATGCCGCCGGAGTTACCACGGGATTCATTCAAAGCTTCCAGCAGGACTCCGCGCAGCGCCGTTACTACCAGAGTTTCGAAATCGCCGAACCTTATGTTCAAGACGACTGGAAACTAACTCGCCGGCTTACCGTTAATCTAGGGCTGCGAGTCAGCTTATTCGGCACTTACCACGAGAAATACCACAACGCGTGGAACTGGGTTTCGACAGATTTCAATTCGAGCCGCTTCGCCGTGGATCCTTGCTCGGGCGTCCTGCTTGACAGGACGAAGCCCTCGACTTTTCCATGCGCCGGCGCTTCGGGCACACCGGTGCCATTCAATCAAAGCACCTTTGCCCTCAATCCCGGGATTGTGAGTGCTCTCGGCCTGGTGCAGTGCGGCGTCGGTAGCGTGCCTTCCGGCTGCATGACCGGGCATCTGTTTAATCCCGCGCCACGCGTGGGTTTTGCCTTCGATCCATTCGGCGACGGCAAGACTTCGATTCGCGGGGGTTACGGAATCTTCTTCGAGCACGGTACAGGCAACGAAGCGAATACAGGATCGCTGGAGGCCAGTGCGCCGCTGGTGCTGAGCGTCACGCAACCGCTTCCGGTAAGTTATCCATGCATCGGCAACATTGGCTACGGCTTGACCTTTAACCCGATCAGCAACCCTTGCGCGAATATTACTGGGCAATCGGTACCGCCTGCGGGTTCACTCTTTCCGCTCGATGTTACCGGCATCCCAACCAAGGCTATCTGGCCGTATGCGCAGCAGTGGAGTTTTGGGGTTCAAAAAGAACTTAAGCGGGACGTGGTTGCGAACGTCGCATACGTCGGAAGCAAGGGAACGCACCTGACGGTAGAGCGCCAGCTCAATCAATTGCCGCCGCTACCTGCGGATGAAAATCCCTTCGGCCCCAACGAACCGCTGACGTTAGCCGATTGCAACAATTCGCCCGTCGCCGGCGGAGCCACTCCCGGTAACGTTGCGACGCAGACTCCGTTTCTCTTGCAGAATGGAACGATCGTGACGCCGCAGAATCCTGCATACATTCATCTGCAGGCGGCGTGCACTTCTCCAACGCTCCCCAACGTCAATTCATTGCCCAGGCCTTATCCGGGGCTCGGCCGGGTGCTTTCGCTACAGAATGTCGCTGATTCCGATTATCACGCGATGCAGGCAACGTTGCGGGCGGTCAGGGGGCCGATCACCGCGGGCGTCTCCTACACCTATAGCCACTCGATCGACGATGCATCCGATCGCAGCGATCCGGTTCTGGTCAATTCGTACGACCTATCAGAGAATCGCGCCAGCTCAAATTTCGACGAACGTCATCTCTTCAACTTGAGCTACGTCTATCAGGCGCCGAACTTTGCGCGCTGGTTCTGGGAGTCGGTGCTGGCTCCCAATAATGAGGACGAGTCTGCTCCTGCGGCCAGTAACTGCTGTTCGCACACGATGGACGAATTGTTCGGGGGCTGGGAAGTTTCCGGCGTAACTCTGTACGAATCCGGAACACCGTTTACCGTGATCAACAGCGCGGGTAATACCGGGATTTCGCTGACGGACAATGCCGGCGTATCGAGCGGTCTGGGGATTGCCGCTTCCTATCCGGACGTTGTGCAGGGCTTGGCGAAACCCGCCAGCAATTTCCAGAGCTTCGGTCCGCTCATCGGGAATCCATCGGAATTTGTAGCGCCGCGCGGCCTGACCTTCGGGGACGCCGGACGAAACTTCCTGAACAACCCCGGGCGCCTCAATTTCGATATGTCGCTGCTGAAGCATTTTAAGGTCACCGAGGCAAGCGAACTTCAGTTCCGGGCAGAGTTTTTCAACATTTTCAACCATACACAATTCAGAATTTACAACTCGGATGATCCGAAGGGTACTGGAAACAACGTTGTCAGCTGCTATGCGGGGCCGCTTTACTCAGCCGGTTTCCAGGCGAACGGAGGAGCCGATTGCGTGACTGGCGCTTCGTTCCTGCATCCGCTGGATGCGCACTTCGCCCGCATCATTCAGTTCGGCTTGAAGTATTCGTTTTAAGTTGCGCGAGTTGAGTTCTATGAGGCAATTACGGCTAAGAATAGTTCGGCGCTGGAGAAACGCGGGAGCGTTGCCGAAGTTTCCAGCAGCCGCAAGAGCGATGCTGCCGATTTTGCTGCTGGGCATGATTGCGCTGTGCGGATGCGGGAACAACAACCCGGACTCATCGCAGAACACCACCGGACAGCTTGCGGGCAATTGGCAATTCACCCTGTCCCCGCCCTCCGACAATTCGTTTGTGGGCGGAATACAGGGTGGCTTTCTGCTGCAGAATACTGACGGCTCCCTGACCGGTCAGGTCACCTACGCGGTTTCTTTGCCGCCCACGAGTTCGACCAGCCTTCCAACGCTTTGCAGTAGCGGAACGGGTCCGGTTACCGGAACTCTCAACGGCCAAAATGTAACTCTCACCGCGGTCGCAGGCGCACAAACCTTCAGCTTGGCTGGAACTCTCAGCGCGAGCGGCACCACCATCGCGGGTATTTATAGTTCGACCGCCGCAAAGGGTTGCGGAACCGCGCAGAGCGGCCTCCAATGGACTGCGACGTCGATCCCACCGCTTACAGGATCGATTCAAGGATTCTTTCACAGCGTTCACGACCCCGCGCTCAAAAATCAGGTTTTCCCGGTGACCGGGACCCTCACTCAAGGGGAAAACATCGGCGCAAGCAATGCGACGGTGACGGGAACGCTGACTTTTCAGAACTATCCGTGCATGACCACCGCTTCGGTAAACGGACAGGTGAGCGGCAGCTCCATCATTCTTCAGATCATCGGATCCAATGGGCTAAGTGCCGGGCAAATCGGGGCGCCAGCGGGCTTTACGGACCCGAATCCGGTGACGGTGTTGAGTTCCTCCGCGGGGGTTGCCCTGCAGGGTACGAACGGCTATGCGGTAAACACGAGCGCGTGTCCGGGAGGGAACATTGCCGTCGAAATTGGCGACGTCTGCCTCGGCTTGGGGAACGCGACCAGCTGTAATCAGCCGATCCTGTTATCTCCGGCGCCTTTAGCTTTTCCGCTCCAGCAAGTGGGGTCGGCGCCAACCACGCAAACCATCACTCTGACCAACAACAACCTCTCGGGGACGGCGCTTACTGGTTTGACGTTGGCGTTTAATCCGCAGTCTGGAAACACAAGCCTGTTTCAGGGACCGAGCGATTTCGATGGGCTGCCGAATTTTAGCGAGCAGGACAATTGTGCAGCTTCTCCGGGTGCGCCTTTCAATCTCGCCGCGCAACAAAGCTGCACGATTACGATCGGGTTCGGGCCGCAGCAGAGTTGCCCGTGGTTGCCATCGACGGCGCTCGGCGGCGAGCCGCCGTCGGCGTGCCCGTATCCTCTCGACGCCAGCCTGACCGTCAACAGCCCGATTAGCGCGGATAACGATACCGCCTTCGCGGTGCCTATCACGGGTATCGGTTACAGCGCCATTATCCCGTCCACTCCCGAACTTGATTTCGGCGCCGAGGCGGTTGGCGAAAGCAGTACGGCCCAACTTCTGTCGTTCATGAACCAAGGCGTGAGCCCGGTGCAGATTCTGCCCGCATTAAGCAGCCCCTGCGTGAATCCAGTCGCGGGCACGCTTACTCTTCCACGACCGCTCTCGCCCGGCGAAGTGGCCGGCCTGCAAGTGGATAGTTCGGTCTCTCCGGACGTTGCGACCATCAGTTATACCTGCGACAACGATCTCACCAGCAAGCTGCCAAATTTCCAGATCTCGGCCGATGGCTGCTCCGGCACTTTGCTCATGCCGCAAACATCGTGCAGCCTGCAGATTACATTCGCGCCGCAACCGAGCACACCGTTATCGCCGGCGCTCGATTACTTTCTGGAACTGAACACTCTGCAATGCACCAGCACGGTAACCACTAACTGCGAAATCGATAGCGGACGTTTCCCCGTGGAGTTGAAGGCAAATCTTCCGAGTTCATTGCGAATGACTCCCGCTGCCGGTCTGGATTTCGGTTTGGTGCCGGTTGGCCAGGTGAGCGCTCCGCTAACAGTTACGTTGTTCAACGACCCCAAGGCTGCGAATCCGGGGCCGGTCAACTTCACCGGCAACCTCTTGCAGGGCAGCGCCTTCGCGGAAACCGACAATTGCGCCGGCACGCTCGCTTCCGGCAGCAGTTGCACGTTCACGGTAACGTTCGATCCCTCGAAGAGCGGAGTGCTAACGAGCGGAACGATTACGGTGGCATACACCGTTAGCCAGACTCAAACCATTTATCTGCGCGGAACAGGTCAGTAATGCTGAGGCAAATCGTAATTATGTGTCGTAACCGGGAATCGAGAAATCTCGGATCACAGTGTGAGGCGACCACCCGTGGCACCGGCTTGCTCCTTTGCATCGCAGCGTTCGCGCTTCTCGCCTCGTGCGGAGGAAACAACAACTTAACGCTCCAGAACCAACCGGCGCCCGGGTCAACCAACGTCTCCATAGCGTTCAATCCGGCTCCGACCGAATCGCTATCGCTGGCTGGATCGGCTTCTTTTACCGCGGTCGTCCATAACGATCCTGCGCAAGCCGGCGTCGATTGGGCGCTATTGTGCCCGGCTGGAGCAACGTGCGGCAGTCTACAGCCTTTGCATACGGCGAGCGGCAAGCCTGCCACTTATACGCCTCCCGCAACAATTTCCGGAAACAGCGAGTCGGTGACGATCGAGGCCTTCGCCTCAGCCGACCATAGCTCGAATGTTGTCGCTTCACTTGCAATCACCGGATTCGACACCAACCTTAAGGGCAACTATGTGTTTGCCACGCAGGGGTTTGATGCGAATGGGGCTTATCAGCTCGCGGGCGTGATTAACCTCGATGGCAACGGAAACGTCACCGGCGGCGAACAGACTCATAACGATCCTTTGATTTCCGTGGCAGACACCATCACCGGAGGCATTTATACCGTTGGCCCGGACGGCAGAGGAACGCTGACCATCAATACCGCCGACCAGAATATCGGCCAACTCGGGATTGAGAACCTTGCCTTTGTGGTCCTGTCGACCTCGAAGGCGCTGATCGGGACACTGGATAATCCGACCCTTCCCCAACCGAGCTTCGAAATTTCGTCCGGGACCCTGGAATTACAAAGTAGCGTCGCCGCTCCTAAAAGCGGCTACGCGTTCGTGATGAATGGAATCGATATCAACCAGTATCCGATGGCCATGGGCGGGATCGTGAACATCGATTCTCCCAATGCGATTTCCGGCAACGGCAGCATCGCCGACGAAGACGACACCCTCACTGGCAACCCTTCCCCGGGCCTCAGCCTAACGGGAACGCTGACCAAACCCGATTCGTTTGGCTCACTGAAATTCAATCTGCAATTAGGCGCGACCACGGTGGCGAGCGGAAATAGTCTGCAGTTCACCGGATACATTGTCGATACGAGTCATATCAAGTTGATCGAAAGCGACAACACAGGCAACAGCACCGGGTTTGGAGTTACTGCCGGCGTAGCGATCGGGCAGGGATCCGCGACCGGTACATTCACGAACAGTTCATTTGCGGGGAATTACGTATTTGACATCGTTGGCGAGGATCCTTCAACTCTTACGAACTCGCTTGCTCTGTTTGGCCAGGTTTCTGCCGATGCGAACGGCAACTTGAATAACGGATATAACGACGAGGTTCTAAGCGGGTTCAGCGCCGTGACCGGGAATCCTCTCGCCATCAGTGACTCGTTCACCGCGACTTACACGCTGGATGCACTTGGAGCCGGCGGCTTGAGCATAGGCCGGGTTGACACAGGGGCGTCTTACAGTTTCGGCAACAGCGCGAATGGCCCCGGGCCAGAGTTGATTTTCTACCTCACGGGAAACGGAAACCCGCCCTTGGTCCTAGACGAAGACGATAACCTGAACAGCCTGGCAATCGGCTCCATTGGAATCGGATTTGCACACCAACAAGCGCCGCCACCTTATTCATTCAACGGGGATTACAGTGTGAAGTTTGCCCAGAGCAGTTCCTCAACCGAGAACACCGTTACCGGAGCGGTAATAGTTAAAGGTTCGGCCAGCACGTTAAGTGGCACAATCGATGAAAATCAATTCGAAAATGAGAGCTTCTTTCCTCAACCGAACCAAAGCTTCTCCGGAACTTTCGGCGCTATCCCGACTACCGGCCGTTTTACCGGCACTTTGAACGATCCGCTTCAGCTCACTGGGCTGTTCGCGACCGCGTTTTATCCGGTAAGTTCTTCGCAGATTCTTTTTATCGAAACCGACCTCACGATTTCGGGAATATCCAGCTTTGGATACTTCGACACGAGAACCCCTGTCTGCCCAATCTGCCCGTAGATCGGTAGCGAGTTGCTCGCGTTAACGGAATCGCCAGATGCAATGCGTGGAGCACCGCCGGTAGCAGGCCGAACCGAATTCAGGCAAGATGGGCGGCCGACAACGCACGGCATTCTTTTTTCAAAAGCGCGAAAAGTTCTTCGATGTGCCCCTGTTTGGTGCGGAAGTTTACCGGATTGATGCGGAACCAGGACTTGCCTTTGAGTTCCGTTGTAGAGATCCAGAAGCGGCCACTTTGCTCGATACGCTGCGCAACCTCGGCATGCAGGCCTTTCGAATCGGCCTCGTTTAGATCTCCGGGCTTGTAGCGAATGCAGATCGCCGACATCGGCGGCGCGCTCGCGGCCTCGAAGTCTTCATCTTTTGCAGCCAGCGCATAGAGGTGTTTGGCCTGGCGCACATTGTTGTCGATCCATTCCCCGATCTGGCGCGCGCCGTATCGCTTGAAGCTCATCCAGACTTTCAGGCTGCGGAAGCGCCGGGACTGCTCGAATCCGTGTACATAGTACTGGTAGCGGTCGTTGGCCTGATCGAATTCGTCGGTGAGATAAGAAGGCTTGATGCCAAACGATTCCGTGAGGCGCCGCTGATCTTTCACCAGCACGGCCCCGGCGTCGAGAGGCGCATAAAACCATTTATGCGGATCGATCGTGATCGAGTCCGCCAGGTCGATGCCGCGATCACGCATATTCCATTCGTGCGAAAGCAGCATACCGCCGCCATAAGCGGCATCCACATGAAGCCACATCCCTTCACGGTCGGCAATTCGCCGCAGTTCGCGGATGTCGTCAACTGCACCGGTATTCGTCGTGCCGAAAATTCCGACGATGCACAAGGGACGGATGTCCTCGGCTTTATCTCGCGCGATTGCCTCTTCAAGAGCATCGAGCCGAACTTCAAACTTCCCATTGGTTGGTAAAGCTCGCAGCGCATTGCGGCCGAGACCAATGCAATCGACAGCTTTGTCGACGGAAACATGCCGCTCTTCCGATGCGTACACCGCCCACCGTTCGCGGACCCCCTCGTGTTGCGCCTGATCACGCGTGATTGCATCGCGCCCCAGTTTCAGGCCGATGAAGTTTGCCATCATGCCGCCGCTAGTCAGGTTGCCGCCCGCTTGCTCGCTGTAGCCGCAAAGACCCGTCAGCCATCGGACGACGGTTCGCTCCATCGCGACTGCCGACGGTCCGATCGAATATGCGCCAAGATTCTGGTTGAGAGCCGAACAAATGAAATCACCAATAATTCCCACCGGGTTTGGTGAAGGCGTAATCAATCCCATGTAGCCGGGATGCCCGACATTGGTGCAATAAGGGAAGAGTTTCTTCTCGAGCTCATTCAATACCGCGTCAGCCGAACTCGCCTCCTCCGGCAGATCTTCTTTGAATAAGCGATTCACGGTCGAGGGATCAACCTCAGGAAAGACTCGCTTCGTCTCAATCTCTTCGAGATAAGAAGCGAGCAGATCAACGACGCTGTGGCCTAATGAGCGAAATTCTTTTGCATCCATGCGTGATCACCAGAAGCTAGTGTACGAGAGGCATGGCAGGGGCGGGGAGAGACAGCCCGCAGATGCATGGCAAAGTACTTCGATTATTGAGATACAGCTTGCAGTTTAACGAGCAAACTAGCGGGTTCGGGAAGAATTGCGAACTGCGGCAACCTGCCCCGCACCATCGCCACCTCGTCGCAACAATGGAAGCGCGGGCACACGTGACAGTCTTTGTAGATCTTGTCGGGAAGGTCCTCACGCTGGGCGACCGAAAATCCTTGCGCCGCAAAAAACTGTGGTTTGCGCGTAAACAGACAAATGCAATCCACGTGGTGGCGTTTCGCCTCGGCCATCAGAGCTTTTACGAGTTTGCCTCCGCCGCCCATGCCTTGAGCCGAGGGCGCAACGGTGATAGAACGAATTTCGGCGAGGTGCGTGCCGTAAAGATGAAGCGCGCCACAACCGATAATTTGGCCCGCATCCTCGAGCACTACAAAATCTCTCACGTTCTCGCAAATCTCCGCGAGCGTGCGAGGCAGCAAGGTGCCGTCACCCGAATACGCCGAGATCAAATCATGAATGTGCCGAGCATCCGGCAGAGTGGCTCTACGCGTGCGCATGGACCTCCTTGCAGAGCGACTCTGCGCGTTCCCTTGCCCCTTTGACGGCCTGTCGCACTCGCGCCGAAGCGGTACCTCCCAGCACATCATGCATTGCCAGCACTGAAGGCAGTTGCAATGATTTGTAGAAATCCCGATCGAACGCCGGACTGAGAGACTGAAGGTCGGCGAGCGGCAGATCGTGTAACTCGCACCCGCGATCGATGCACATCTGCACCGCCCTCCCGACACCTTCGTGCGCCAGACGCGAGGGAACGCCACGCTGCACCAAATACGTCGCCGCCGCCCACGCGCCGGTGAATCCCGACTGCGCCGACCGCAACATCTTGCCGGTGTTAAACTCCACTGTCTTCATCCACGCTGTAACCAGCGGCAGCATCTGCGAACAGATATCGGCTGATTCAAACACAGGCTGCTGCGTCTCCTGCAGATCTTTGTTGTAGGCAAGGGGAAGGCCCTTGAGCATGATCGTCAGCGCAGTTGCATTACCCGCAATGCGCCCGCACTTTCCGCGAACCAGTTCGAGCAAATCCGGATTTTTCTTTTGTGGCATCGCGCTGCTGCCCGTCGAGTAGCTCTCCGGCAAATCCAGAAAAGCATATTCCTGCGAGGAGAACAGAATCATCTCCTCCGCCCAGCGGCTCAGGTGAATTGCTAGCAGGGACAACGTATTCACAAACTCCACTGCAAAGTCGCGGTCGCTAGTCGCGTCGATGCTGTTAGCGGAGGGGGCATCGAAACTCAGAGCCTCAGCCATCAATTCACGATCGAGCGGAAGAGTGGCTCCGGCAACTGCGCCAGAGCCAAGCGGACAAATGTTTACCCGCTTGCGGCAATCCGCAAGCCGGCCCGCGTCCCGCAAGAACATTTCTGCATAAGCCAGCAGCCAATGCGCGACCAGCACTGGTTCAGCCTTCTGCAGATGTGTGTAGGCGGGCATTGCAGCGTCGCTGAATTGCTCGGCCCGATCGCACAGCACTGTACCCAACTCGCCAATTTGCTGCCGTAACTCGTCAATCGCGTCTCTCACGTAAAGCCGCAAATCGGTCGCGATCTGTTCGTTTCGGCTGCGCCCGCTGTGCAGCTTGTATCCGGTCTCTCCGATCAAGCTGACGAGTTGCTTTTCGACGAAATGGTGCACGTCTTCCGCATGCGGCTCGTCGAGAAACGAGCCCGGCTCTGCGGCCTTCTTCTCGATCTGTTCCAATCCCTGCAGAATGCCGATCAGTTCATCGGACGAGAGCACTCCAGCATTCTTAAGTGCGCGTGCATGCGCCGAGCTAGCGGCAACCTCATAATGCAGCAATCGCCGATCGAAGCCGAATGATCGCTGCCATTGGTCGAATGCCGGATCGAGCGGCTGCCGGAATCTTCCCGACCACATCTTCATCAAGCAACCTCCACGCGAGAGCGCGCCTGCGAACGCGAGGGCAGCCCAAGAATGCGGATGAATCCGGCCGCGTCTTTCTGATCGTAACTGTCGCCCATCGTGAACGACGAAAGATCGGTGCGGTAGAGCGAGTGCTCTGATTCACGGCTTGTGGCGGAGATATTTCCCTTATAGAGAGCGAGCGAAATCGACCCCGTCATTTCTTTCTGCGTGCTTTCCGCAAATGCGTCAAGCGCTTCGCGGAGGGGCGTAAACCAGAGTCCGAAGTAAACGAGTTCCGCATATTTCAGACCAATGTGCTGTTTGAAGTGAGCGACGTCCCGCTCCAGGCAGAGCGCTTCGAGTTCCCGGTGAGCCGTAACCAGCAGCGTTCCGCCAGGAGTTTCGTAACATCCACGCGACTTGATTCCGACAAACCGGTTTTCGACCAAATCGATGCGGCCAACTGCGTTGCGAGCGCCGATCTCATTCAGCAATTCCACGAGCGACACAGGGTCTAAATCCAAACCATTCACAGACACTGGAGTGCCCTGCGCAAATCCGATCGTGACGTCTTCCTGCTCGTCAGGAGCCTCCTGCGGCGACTTCGTCCACTGCCACGTGGTAGTCAGAGGAGCGTTGCCCGCATCTTCCAACTCTCCGCCTTCATGACTGATATGCCACAGGTTGCGGTCTCGGCTATGAATTTTCTCGCGGCTTGCAGCCACCGGAATTCCGTGCCGCTCGGCGTAATCAAGACAATCCTCGCGCGATTTCAGCGACCACTCCCGCCACGGTGCAATGATCTTCAATTCCGGAGCGAGGGCCTGGTACGCCAGCTCAAACCGAACTTGATCGTTGCCTTTGCCCGTGCAACCGTGAGCGACCGCGGTGGCGCCCTCTCGCAGAGCAACCTCAACTTGATGTTTTGCGATCACCGGACGAGCCAGCGAAGTCCCAAGGAGATATTTGTGCTCGTAAACGGCTCCGGCCTTCAGCGCCGGAAAAACATAGCCCGTCAGAAACTCATCGCGTAGGTCTTCCACGATCACCTTGCTGGCGCCGGTTGCATAGGCTTTCTCGACGACGGCTTCGATGTCGTCTCCCTGACCGACATCGCCCACCATGGCAATGACGTCGTACGAATAATTCTCTTTCAGCCACGGAATGATGATGGAAGTATCCAGTCCACCGGAATAAGCAAGAACAACTTTTTCAGGCATGAGCACTCCTAACAGGCAGGCGAACCGACCCGCCCAGTAATAAATAAAGAATGGCTTTTTGCACGTGCAGGCGATTTTCCGCCTGCTCGAAGACGATGGAGTTTTCCGAATCCATCACTTCATCGGTAACTTCTTCACCCCGGTGCGCCGGTAGGCAGTGCATGAAAGCGGCATGGGGCGCGGCTTTCAACATTAACTCCTGATCTACCTGATAGGGGCGGAAAATGGAAGCACGCTGTGCCGCCTCGTGCTCCTGGCCCATGCTCGCCCATGCGTCCGTGTAAACTGCGTCAACACCCGCCACCGCCGCGGGCGGGTCGGTAAATAGTTCGATGCCTGCGCCCGTCTGCTCTGCGATCTCGAGTGCTTGGGCTATGATTTGCGCATTCGGCTCATATCCTTTCGGAGTTGCGATGCGGATCGAAGATCCCAGACAGGCGCAAGTCAGCAGAAGAGAGTGCGCCACGTTGTTGCCGTCGCCGACGTAAGCGATCTGCACATTGCGTACGTCCCCAAAGCGCTCGCGCAACGTAAGGTAATCGGCCAGCGCCTGGCAGGGATGTTCGAGATCACTGAGTGCATTGATCACCGGAACGGCCGCATAGCTCGCCATGCTCTCGATGGTCTCCTGGGCAAACGTGCGCAGCACGATCACGTCTACCCAGCGCTCGACATTGTGTGCGATGTCGCTGAGCGTTTCGCGCGCGTCCATCCGGCTTTGTGTTTGATCGACGAACATGGTAGTTCCGCCTAGGCTCGCCATTCCAGCTTCGAATGTCAGACGTGTTCGGAGAGATGGTTTTTCGAAAAACATCACCATCTGTTTTCCAGCCAGCGACCGCTGAAACACCGATGGCCGAGTCTTCATAAGGTCAGCCAAGTGCAGCACGGCCTCTACGCCGCGCGGCCCAAGATCGCGCGTCGAAATCAGGTCGGAGAACCGGAAGACATTGGGAAACGTTTCCGGCGCTGCCGACAATTTAGCTAACAACGAACTGTTCAAAATTCAACTCCTCTTCTAAAAGTCGATTTCTAACATCTCTTGCAAAGCCTCCCGCTCTCCTTATGCGAATGTAACCTCGGTGCCGCAAGGCAGCTTCACCATGTAAAACTGCGGCAGCGCATCGGCTTCCTTCGCGGGAAATATCCTGACCCTCCCCACTCCTTGTTTGAGCGCTTGTCTGCACGCCTGCAACTTGGGTAGCATTCCGCCACTTACGATCGATTCCGCAGCCAGATCGTCAGCGTGTTTCGTGTTCAGCCACGGAATCACGCTGCCATCTGCGCCTTTCACTCCAGCGACATCGGTCAGAAAGATCAGCGCATCAGCATGGCACGTGGCTGCGCATGCCGCCGCCATCTCGTCGGCGTTAACGTTGTAGTACTCGCCGTCTGTCCCGAGCGCGAGCGATGCCAGCACCGGAATTCCTCCCTGCTGCCACAGCGCCTGAATCCAACACGGCTCGGCGAAACAAATCTCGCCGACGAATCCCAGATCCTGGCCCTGAACAAATTTGCGCCGCGCCCGGAACGCCACGCCGTCAGCGCCGCACATGCCGATGGCCGGCATTCCAGCCTCTTGAATCGCGGCAACCATTTTCTTGTTGACCGTGCCGCCAAGTACCATCAGCGCCACATCGCGAATTTCCGCATCGGTAACGCGCAGCCCATTCACGAATCGGCTCTGTTTGCCGAACCGCTTCAAGACGCGCGTGAGGGCACTTCCTCCGCCATGAACCACTGCGACGCGATGGCCATCCCGCGCGAGTTCGGCGATCGCGTGGGCGCATTTTCGCAATGTCGAAGCGTCTTCAATCGCGGCTCCTCCGATTTTGATCACGATAGTCACTGCAGCCCTTCGCTTTCCCCCCATCCGTACATCAGATTCATGTTCTGCACCGCTTGCCCTGCGGCGCCTTTCATCAGGTTGTCAATGCATGAGATCAACACCAGCCGCCGCCCATCTTCCGCCAGGCAAAAGCCGAGATCACAATAATTCGTGCGCAGCGAAAACTGGATCTCGGGAAGTTTAGGAGTCTGAAAAATCCGAATCCACTGCTTACCTGAATAGAAGCTTCGTAAACAAGATTCCACTTCCGCTGAAGTCATTGCCTGGTTCAGATACACATAGGTCGTCGAAAGAATTCCGCGTGGAATCGGCAGCAGGTGCGGAGTAAAAATTAACTGGTCGTCGTCGAGTCCCAACTGCTCGACGATCTCACCCAAATGCCGATGATTGAAGACCGAATAGGCCGAAACATTGTCAGCAACAGAAACGAAGTGGGTTTTCGCAGAAGGCTTTTTGCCTGCGCCTGACACTCCGGATTTTGAATCCGAAATAATTCCGCGGCTCTTGTCGACAATTCCCGCCTGCAGCAATGGCGCGAGAGCCAAAATCACGGAGGTTGCATAACAACCCGGATTGGCCACAAGTGCGGCATTCGCAATGCAATCAACATTCAACTCCGGCAAGCCGTACACCGCCTTCGCCGTCAATCGGGCCGCGGTCGCCGAATCCGAATCCTGAAAGCCGTAGATCGCTCGATGCCGTTCTTGTTTCAGCCTCCAAGCGCCACTCAAGTCGATAACCCGTAATCCGTGCGCTATCGCTTCGATCACAACCTCGCGGGAAATCTCATGCGGCGTGGCGAAAAAGAGGAGATTCACTCCCTCCCCCTTCAGCGCCGGCCACGAAAGCGACTGCATAGGGTAACCACCATTGCCCGAAATCGAAGGGAAAATGTCGGCCAGATCTGAAGCCGCGCTCGCGGAGTCGCCGACATCGCCAGCCCTCCGAAGCAGAATCGGCTTCTCCAACCGGGGATGATGCGAGAGAATCCGCGTCAACTCGAAGCCGGAGTAACCCGTCGCGCCCAGGACAGCGATTTTCAGCTTCGCACCCATCAGCCCAGCATCTCCTCGATTCGCGAAGCGAGGCTTCTCGCCTGCTCTTTATCCGGGCAGACGATCAGAATCGTGTCATCCCCCGCAATGGTTCCTACAACCTCGCTCCACTCCGCTTCATCCAGAGCAACGGCCACAGGTTGCGCGCTGCCGACAATGGTCTTCACGACGAGCAGGTTTTGCGCCGAACGCACATCGAGGACGAACTCCCGCACCAGCCGCGAAACCGGAGGCAGCGCGTATGCCGCACCCGCCTCGCCCTGCGGCAGCGAATAACCATGAGCCGTCTTGTTCAGGTTCAGGTCCCGTATGTCGCGCGACAGCGTGGGCTGCCCGACCTTAAATCCTCTTTTTCGCAGGGCCCGCTGCAAATCCTCCTGGCTCGCTATGGAACCGTGTTTCAGGACGTCGAGTACCGCGCGCTGCCGCAGGATTTTATTCATTCTGAATATTTATTCACCGTGCTGCATAAACATTCCTACATCTTACAAAGTGAGCCGGGAATGTCAAGCGGGAATCTCGTTCAGGGAAGTGTCGTCGCGCATACCGCGACCCGGAACAAAAACCAGTAACCTGGAAACAAACAGCCCAAAGCACCAGAGAGAGCGAAAGGAGCAGTTGCGAGAATGACCGGAACTGTTTCTAATAGACTCCAGTCTCAAGGAGTGATGCCATGCCGATTTTTGAATATATCTGCGAGGAATGCAGCCACGAGTTTGAGGCTCTGGTCTATGGACGCGAAAAGGCCGCATGCCCAAAATGCGAGGGAAAGAGGTTGACGCCGCGATTAAGTGTGTTCGCAGTTTCCGCTAGAGGGTCATCCGCTGGGCGTCCGGCATCGGCCAGTCCCTGCGGTTCTTGCGGCGATCCCCGCGGATCGGGAGCCTGCTCGCTCGGGGATGCTGACTAGTTCGACGCTCTATTTCGCAATCCTGAAAGTCGTCCACGCATACGCATCCATATCCCGCTGCAGGGATTCTTGCCACGCCAGTTCCGGATGCGCCCGCATATGGTCTGCCGCTTTGAAGTTCATGCCGCATGCGTGACCCGCGGCAGCCGTAAAGCTCATCTGCGCCGTCAGGGTTGCATCCGCAGCCTTGTTCTGCACTGCACCCGCCATCCCAAAAGGCGGCTGCCAGTCTCCCGAACCTCGGGGCGACAGATCGATGTGCCCGTCCAGTGTGCGTTCGTCGGGGTCTTCTTTATTCTCGAAGGTGTCGAAGTGGTCGGCGAGAAAGCGCTGCGCCGTGGCGACATCTATTTTTCCTTTGTTCGCCGGCATCAGCTGTTCCCAGCGCACGTGCCGCGCATTTGCGCTTGCACTCATATCGTGCGGATCAAAATCCGTTTCCTCGCGAATCAGCTTCTCGCTGATAGGAAAATTCGAGCCGACAAAATATCCGTCGGTTTTGCGTTCGAGCGTAACGTTCTTCAGCCCCTGTTCGAGGCGGCCAATCTCATTGTGGCGGGTATCGGCAATCAACCAGGTATTGGCATATCCTCCGTTGTTACCTTCGTTCATTATTCGGGTGAAGTCATCAATCGATTCCGAATATTGCGCCGCCTTGCGGGCCCTGACGAATTCGGGAATACCATCGGCGTCGTACCCCGAGAAGTGCCCAATCGTCGTTTCAGTGATCACAATCCCAGCCGAGTTCATCACGAAATCATCCGCACTATGGATTACGCCCGGCAGTCCGTCCATGAGCATGCGTTTACCCTTGGCAGGCACGATGTCGTAGATGATTGTCCAGCGCTCGCCGTCAAGATAGTCGGTCCAGTTATTGTGCGCAATGACGGGTTTGCCGTCCTTGGTATAGCTGCCGGTCGCGACAAATGCGCTGCAGTGCTCTGGAACTGCGCGCGAAGCCATGGCCTTGTTGCCATGTTGCCGATCGTACTCTTTTACGTAATAACTCCACTCCTCGGCAGCATTCAGCGCCACCACATCCCATAGATCGATCTTGATGCTGTGAGCATTCACGCCATCGGTTATTCCCTGCAATTCCTCGCGGTATTCGGGCTCGATGTGCGGCCACATCATGTTTTGAGCGGCGTCGCGAAAAAATTGCCACTCCTTTTTGCTCTCATGCGTTTGCTCGAGAATGACGACCTTGAGAGTGTCTTCGATCTCCGGAGCCAGCAGATAGCCGTTCTGAAAGCCGATCTGGTGCGGCGAGCCTTGCAGGTGGACAAACGTCCAACCGTTCCTTTGCGGCTGCCGGAACGCGCCGTTCAGGTCGGCCTGCGGCGCGCGCGCTCGAGACGAATGCGCCGGCAAGAACGAGAAAACGATTACCCCGCTTAATATTACGGCCCAAAAAAACCAAGATCGACGCATAGCCGCTCCGTTCTGCAAGAAAGATCGCGACACATTCTAGCAGAACGCGCCGGCAGTTCCTCCGGCCGAATCCTCGAGATATAGACTTTAAGGCTGCGGAGCGCCAAGCTCATCGTAAAGAGGCTGAACGGGTTTCACCCTCGGATTTTCGCTGGCCACGGAAATAGCGAGAATTCGAATTTTGTCGTTGTTCGGCACGGTGATGGATCGTGCGTCCGCGGGCAGATCGATTGGATAAGCGAATAAATAAGAATAACGATACGGTACATTCTGACCCGCAGCGTCGTGATGATGCGAGCAGTACCAGGCAACGTCGGCGCGTTTGATGAATCCCTGAGCGAGGCCCGTCATCTGCCCGTAATCGTCCTTCGAGGTGTCGACAGAACTCCATTTGCGATCGTCCCATTGTCCGAGGAATCCGCCCCAGTCCTGAACAGTCAGCGAGATTTTCTCTTTGCCGATTGCGAAGGTGGCCTTCTTGTCGCCATCCGCCGAAGCCGCCAGCAGGTAGACGCGATTGTAGTTTCCCGCCGGAAGGCTGATCGTCTGTCCTCTCGCCACGAGCGCGTTCAGAGATCCAGTTTTCGCCGGAGCCAGCTGGAAGCGCACACCGTTGAATGCAATGTTCGATGGCAGCATTTCTGCGGGCATCGAATTGCCCTTTCCATCGAACCCGCGAGACGCAGTTGTGCCGTCATTGCTCGCCGCCGGGAGGTCGTATTTCAGCGTGACCGGTTCAGAACGCACCGCCGCACTCTTCGTCGGCCCCCCAACAAATCGCACCGCAAAAGTGCGCGGCTGGTAAGCGGAAAACGATGTGATCAGCGACCCATCTGTTACAGTCGCAGTCCCAAACGGTTGCTCCTGTCCATTCACTTCGCGCGCCGCAGTGATTGGAGTAGTGAATGAGATCTTCACCTCCGATTGCGGCTTTCCATCCAACTCAACCAGCCGCACAATCGTCTCGTCGCTTTCTTCAGCTCTTTTCAGCGCCAGCACCCGCACCCGAGAGTTGCTGACCTTTAACAAAGAAAACTCGCGGCCCAATGTACCTTCATGCTTCGACGTCTCAAAACCTACCAGCGGGTCGTTCAGCCGCTGCGCCTGCCAATCGGTCTGCGCATCCCGCCAGTCACGCGCGTGCCCGGCGATTCCAAACACAAAGTCGTGATGCCCAATATCCTGCGTGCCCTGGTCCTCGTACCCTCCGCGCGTTCCCGGCGTGCGAATCAAAGTCAGGCGGATCGTGTGATCGTTCGGCTTATCCGATCCGTTCTTGCAGTCGGTCAGGATGGTCGCCCCGAATTCGCCGCTCATGTCTGTCAGATCGATCCACTGGTGCGAGGGCACTTCAAACTTCCTGGGCTCGGCAGTTGGCCGTTCAATCGTGCCGATATCCCAGTTGTATGTGGCCATCTGGTTCGAAGCTGTTAGAGGAAACTCAACTTTCAAATTCGACTCTTTCGTGTTCCAGTCGACCGCATTCGCAATCTCCACACGCTTCCCCGCATCTCCCGCCGAGAGCCGCACGATCTGCACGAACTTCGAGCCATCGGTCTCCCGCGAAATTTCAATGCCAGCCCGCGCAGGACCGTTTTCCACGATGCGAATCTTGGCCGGTCCGGCGACATACGTCTTCGGCGCCGCCTGCTCCTGATCCCAATCCATATTCCAAGCCGGCCATCGCGCAGGATTGTCGTAAGAAATCGCCAGCCTCACCGGAGCCGCCAACAACTCCTTCCTGAGCGACTTGTCGAAGATGCTTGCAATGTCGCCGTCGCGATTCAGCTTCACGCGGTAATAGCGGTTCTCGAGTGAGTTCTCTGAAGCGTTCACCTGTGAAACCCGATCTGCGACGCCCTCGCCGGGGCGCACATCGTAAACCGCATATCCAACGGAGGGAACCTTCGCCACAAAAATGGTTTTCCCTCCGGAAACCTGTGCCGGAACATCCTTGCCATCCGAACCGATGACGCGCACAGATTTCGGCAAGCCTGCCGGGAAGTCGATACTCGCTTCGACCACGTCCTCGCGCGCCGCGTTCAGGGGATTGAAAACAACAATAGGCACGCCCTTAGCCTGCGTGTTCAAGGTCGCAGCAATTCCCTCGGTAGCGTTCGTGAGCACACCCGCGAATTGATTCATCGCAATTACGTCGTCGTTCCAGGCAAACTCGTAAGCCTTCGGAGTGGCCGTTCCGGCAGCGATGTCGTGAAACTGCCCGCCCATCGCCAACGTCCACGCATCGTTCAGGCGCTGCAGCGGATACGGCCTTGCCCCCAACCACTCCGCCGCGATCGACGCTTTCTCAGCCGCATCGGCCAATAATTCCTCTTTGCGAATCCAGCGTTTCTGATAAGCCTGCGAGGTCAACGAACCTGCCGAGTGATTGGTCAACTCCATTTCGCCGGTGTAGCGCGGCAATCCAGCCGCCTCAGCGGGTGTGATGTCGAGAAACATCCGCTCCGCATTCGCAGAAATCACATGAACCGGGCCATCGCCAAGCCGAACCACCGGCCACTCAGGATGAGCGCGATCGTCAGAGAGGGGCATACCCTCCGGAGGAAAATTTACTTTGGTCTTTGCGACAATGCTTTCCAGCCAACTCACATATTCTTCGCTCGGCGCGCCGCCAATGTCGCCGGTTCCGTAGTAGTGATAGTCCGTGAACACGCCGCTGACCTTGCCATTTTGCTCGACACGCGCCGCCCAATCTCCCTGATACCGATTTAACTTCCGGTCCTGATCGGCCTTGGTCAAGCCTTGCAGTTGGCTTCTCAGGTTCTCGAAATACTCCAGCTTCTTCGGATCCAAAGGCTGACCGATGCGTGCGGCCTCATGTTGCTCCGCCTGCATAGGAGCAAGTTTCCGCTTTAGATCTTCGATTGCTGTATTCGGCGGAAGCGGGGGAAGCGGCTCGCTCAGATCGGTGTGAATGCCGCCATCGTAAGCACCCGGATTCAATCCGGCGAGTACACTTTCGCCATCCGGCCCCACCCACACGCCGACGTTGAACGGAGTTCCTTCCGGAGTTTTCTCTGAAGATTCCGGACCTCCGCCCGGGGCAGACGATCCCCACACCAATTTCTGCGTTGAAAATCCCTTCACACCTGAGTGCGCCAGAATCGTCGGCAGGGAAGAGGGAAAGCCGAAACAATCGGGCAACATGTATTCCGCGCTGGCTCTGCCGAATTCTTTGCGAAACCAGCTGTTGCCATACAAGACCTGCCGGATGATCGACTCCGCGCTGGGTGCGTTGACGTCGCCCTCCTCCATCGAAGAGCCTGCCGGAAACCATCGACCCTGATCCACATAGGTCTTCAGTCGCGCGAAATCCGCAGGAAAATATTCCTTCATCAGGCGATAGCGGTTAGCCCCGCTGAAGTTGAAAACATAATGAGGATACTTATCGATCAGCGCGAAATTATCTTCCATTGTTTTGCGAAGATATTCGCTGATGACCTGCGGATATTCCCATCGCCATTCCGTGTCGAGATGCGCATAGCCGACCACATAGAGCGTGGGCTGCCTGGTCAGATCGGGCTTTGAACCGGTTTGCGCGCGTATTGCAGTCGAGAAAGTGAGTAAGAAGAAACCGAGCGCAAGAATCACACTCAAATGAATGTCGAACCACCGCATGGCAATCTCCAAGGGTCTCTCAGGATGAAGAGGCAATGATGAAGATTACATGGTACGGAGGGCGACGGGGCCAACAAAAACCGCGCATCCTTATTATGTTGGCACGGGTGCCGGCTATTTCGTAAAGATTCCCCCGCTACGTCGAAAATAAGCCCGACCGGCCAAGCTTCCTGCCGAAATTGATTCCGGTCGCCAGGCCTAATTTCGTCATCGCACTTCAGAGAGTTTATCCGCGGCGCTCCTGAAGAATCGCGAACGGTAGATTAGCGTTGGTGAATCTCTGCCGCTCTTTGATCGGTATTCACCTAAGCCGCCTTTGGTTTCGGCGCGGCGTGAATATCCAGAAAATATCCCTGCGAGCTGGGATCGTATAGCAAGCGCCAGGACAAATTGCGGTGCGTCGCCGCCAGGCACTGCAGCAAAAGGTCACGAGCCGGAACTTTGGTTCCACCAATCTTTGCCGGCGTATGTTCCAGAAAATTTCGGGGCGAAACACCGAGAGTCACCGTAGTCCCAGCCTGCTTCGCGGCAGCCTCGCAAATCAAATGGATCGTGTCGGCAATTGTCCTCTCTTCAGTTGAAATAGTAACGGGAATGTCGAACAGCGCCCGCTGCGGAGAGATCGAATCTTTCTCATCGTGAGCGCCCGTGCCCACAACGTAAAACTGGCTCTGCTCGCCGGCCCGCACTTCAAATCGTCCCGGGTTCTTGCTTTGGTTGTAGGAATCGACTACCAGGCGCAGTGTCTCGGCTTCCGAAGCTTTGGCCGAAATATCGACGCTGAAATTTCCGCCCGCGGGCACTTGAGGACGGGTGTCGTCCCCCGGTACGTTCGCGTAGTCCAGATGCGAGATGTAGCGCGGATCTTCGTAGTCGACGATCCAGCCAAATTTTTGTTGCAAGGCGTCGAGTGTCTGGAGCAGAGGCCGCGCACTATTGGCCGCAATGTTGATCGCGTCACCGTTCTGGGTCACAACCGCTTGTCTCGAGAATGGTGCCGGCTTTTCCGATTTGGGCGCGGGCACAGGCTTTTCCGCCGTTTGCGCGAACGCCTGGAAGATGAAGATCGCGCCGAGACAACTCGCGCGCCACATAAGCTTCATTGATGGTCCCCGGATAAAAACTTTCGCCGCATGAGAGCGACTTTTTCGTGAGTGATTCTAGCATCAAGTGTTCGCTCTCGATGACAGGCGATCGGCAGTGTGATCAAGCCCGCCCGAAATCAAGATCCAGGGTTCTCTTCCAACCGACAGAGATTTCCTAGCCTGTGCGGCTAATTCCTTTGGGGTTTTGTCAGCTATTACCAGAGGGAGTATAAATCTGCGAATCTACCTCCAGCCGAAGGGCGAATACGTATTGTGAACACTCCTGAGATTCCCGCCTGGGACGCCAAAAATTATGCCGATCAGGACGCGGAACGAGCGTGGATCGCGAAGTATAGACTCGCCCTTGAATCCGCAGCGAGTGTTCAGGCGGCACAAGGGCGGGGAATTGGCGCAGCTGTGAGAGGAGTCCGCGCTTTCCTGGCGTCCAATTTCGGCAGGCTCGTGCGATCGTTGCTGCGTTCCCGATCCGCTCACATAAGAATTGCAGCCAAACGCACCGTAGCGTCCACGAAACCTGCCCAGCCACAAGTCAACGACGTCGCAGACGCCGAAACCGATCCCGCCCAAAAGGTTAGTTAGGGACGAGCCCTTGGTTTAGTTTTTGCAGACCCGAAAGGAGGCGCGAAGCATTTAGTGGGTATGATTCTAGGGTCTTTATTCTCTTAACTACTCCTAATGGGCTAGTTCTTATGTAGCAGTACGGGTGATTACGCGCTTTTTCTGTTGACATCCCCGTTGCGTGTGGCAAAATGCACCGGGTCGTTATTATTTCCTCCCCCGGGGAACGCCTGTTACGTTTCCGGAATATCCCCCCCAGGATAGTGCTTGCCTGATTTGATCAAGCGCAGCTAGTAAGGATTGCTCCGCAGCATAAAAACGCTCAGAAAAATAGGGCGTCTGGCCATTGCTGCGAAGAGCAAGGGACCCCGCTATCGGCCATCGGGAAGGCTAAAGTCATTTCGCCCGCGACTGTTACCTATGGGGCGTCGCGTGGAAAAGGGGAACCAAGTGCATACTGCTCCGACCCGGCCGGGTCTGATCGTGATGGATACATCGTTAGGCGTCGTCGCCTACAACGGGGAAGCTCTGCAGATTCTTACATATCCGGAGCCCCCGGAAAAAATCCGCCACGTCGATACCTGGCTCGCTAATAAAATTCGTACCGATCTCACCGGCAGAAATTCACCCACGCGCTTCGTGGAAGAATTCCGCTCTGCCAGACGGATGTACCTTTGTCGTTCGTTTCCCTTAGACCTACGGGCGCAAAACGGCAACGGTTCGCATTCCAACGGTGGCGCGACCCATCTCAATAGTGGCAGCCTGCAGGTTGTCATGCTGGAAAGAAGAAGCAATGAGGCGGTGAAACTGAGCGAAGTCTCCGAGCGCTTCGGCCTGACGGTCCGTGAACTCGAGACCGTGCAATATCTGCTTCAAGGTTTCACCAGCAAAGAAATCGCCCAGCGCATGGAGATCAGCCCGAACACGGTCAAGGCGTTCCTCCGGTTGGTTATGGTTAAGATGAACGTCTCTACTCGTTCCGGAATTATTGGCCGGATTGTTGGCCCCAGAACCTGAACAACGCGTATGAGCTACGAAAAGTTGCTTAGTAATATCGGGTTAGGCCATCTGGGGACTTGTTGGATTCGAGTTTACCTATAGAGTAAAACCGCGCTACTTGAGCCAAGATCCCCTCCCCTGCTTGGCGCAGCGTAACTCTGTTAGGAGGACAATAATGAAAGGAACCACAATCCTTGTAGTGTGTACATTGGCTCTGACCATCTGCGCGGGTGCGGCATTTGCGGTAACTACGCCCCCGGCCGATGTTTTGAAGATCGATTATTTTGCCAATGCCAACACAGCTAGCGCTCCAGACGCAACCGTACGCGCGGATAACCCCGGCACGTCCGGTGGCAATCTCTGCGCAGCTATCTTCGTGTTCGATGCCAACGAAGAAATGTCGGAATGCTGCAGCTGCCTGGTCACGCCCGATGGTCTGCGGACCCTCTCGGTCAACAGCGATCTGACCAGCAACCCGGCCAACGGCACGATTCTCAACACTGGCGTGATCAAGATCGTCTCGAGCAAGGCTCAGGGCGGAACCTGCCCGAATCCTACCAGCGCGAGCAATCTCGTTCCGACCCCGGCAGTGCGGGCGTGGGCGACTCACATCCAGAACAGCAACTTCACCATCACTGAAACCAGTTCGCAAGATGCCACTCTCAGCACGACTGAACAGACCGAGCTGCAGAATGGTTGCCACGCCATCCACCTGGTTGGCAGCGGCACCGGCATCTGCTCCTGCGGAACGGGTGACTAGTTTTTCCAACTTGGGCAAAAGGTGGAACTCCTTCGAGTTCCACCTTTGCTCAATTAACCGGTTCACCGCTGTCGCGTTCAGGGGAACGCATAGTGAACTGCAAAGTTGCAAATTGAATTCAATGAGACGGGGGATCTCATGCCATCGTTAGACAGAATTGTGAAATTGGGATTAGGTGTGGCTCTTGCGTTCCTCGCGACAGGACGCATCGCTGCACAAACAGATACAAGCGTTGTGGCTGAAGTCGGCGGAGTAAAGGTAACGATGGCCGACCTCGAACAAGAGGAATCGGCGAAACTTTTATCGGCACATTATCAGTATTACCAGGCGGAAACTCGAGCGCTAAGCGAACTTATCGACAAGAAGTTAATCGAGCAGAAAGCCCAAAGCGAACACATCACTGTCGACCAGTTGCTGGACCGCGAAGTCAATTCGCAGGTAAAAAATCCCACCGAAGATCAGATGAAGGTCTATTACGAGGGGCTGGAAACCGATCAGCCCTACGATCAGGTCCGCGGCAAGGTCCTTGAAAAGATCCGCCAGTTGCGTACCGACAAAGCGCGTGCCACCTTTGTGCGCACGCTGCGCGCACAGACTACGGTATATGTGGCGCTCGCTCCCCCCCGTGCGAACGTGGAACCGCAGAATGCGCAAATGACCATCGGCCCCGAAAAGGCGCAGGTCACGCTGGTTGAATTTGCCGATTACGAGTGCCCCTATTGCCAGAAAGTCGCAGCCGACGTGAAAAAGCTGGCGCAGGACTTTGGCGATAAGGTCGCGTTCACCTACAAGGATTTCCCGCTTCCCATGCACGCCCGGGCGGAGAAAGCCGCTGAAGCGGGGCGCTGCGCAAGCAAGCAAAATAAATTCTGGGAATTCCACGACGAGATTTTCCACAGCAAGGAACTCGACGTCGATCAACTGAAGGCGCAGGCTCGCGCATTGAAGCTCGACACCGACCAGTTCGACAAGTGCCTTGATTCTGGCGAAGAAGCTGCCGACGTCGATCATGATCGCAAGGAAGGCACGCGCCTCGGCATCAACGGTACTCCCAGCTTTTTCATCAACGGCCACTACCTCAGCGGCGCGCTGGATTACGCTACCTTGCGGCAGGTGGTCGAGCAGCAACTGGCGATGCCGACGCAACTCGCCAGTAGCGGCGGCAAGTAAGGCCTAGGCCCTCCCCCAACAGCGTTGTCGGGGCCTGAACTGGAGGCTCAAGAATGACATTCTGAGCCTCCAGCTTTCTGTCCGATCGAGCGCGTCCATGGTTAGCCGTTCAGACTAACCCAAATGGGTAATTGAACAACTAGATACTCCGCGATAAGTTACGCGAGCCTTAGTGCCAGAGTTTTTTCCCCCAGGCTAAAGGCGGAACTCCCCCTCATTGTTCCCGGGTTTCTCCCCTGCAGCACTCGTGTCGGGTATCGTTTCGTGGGCGTTCGGCCTCGAGTTAGACCAAATCCAGGTCTTGGCTTAGGTCTCACGTCTCGGGCACGTCGGCTTGCGAACGGTATTCAAACGGTGCTCTTGCAGGTTCGTTCGAGGAGGTTTCATGCGCAGCCCATCGCTTGCCGGATTAGCAATCTGCATCTTGTCGGGAACGTTAGTGGCCCAGGCAAAGCAATTTCTCGAAGCGCCTCAATACGGAACCGGAAGCAGTCCCCAGGCGGTCGCATACGCCGATTTCAATGGCGATGGCATTCCCGATCTCGCGGTGGCCAACTCAGCCAGCAACACCGTAAGCATCCTGCTCGGAAACGGCGACGGCACCTTTCAGCCAAAAGTCGACTACCCGGTGGACACAAATCCGCAGGCAATTGCCGCGGGAGACATCAACGGTGACGGTTTTCCCGATCTCGTGGTTGCGAATGCGGGCAGCAACACAATCAGCATTCTTCCCGGCAACGGCAACGGTACTTTTCAATCAAAGAAAGACCTCACGACCGGAACCAATCCGCGCGGCGTGGCCATCGGTAGCTTCACGAGTGCCGGCTATCTCGATATCGCCGTGACCAACGCTGGCGACAATACCGTGGGGATTTTTATCAACATGGGTGGCGGAGCGTTTCGACCGCAGGTCACTTATAAAACGGGATTCAACCCCTATTTCGTCACCACCGCCGATTTCAATAACGACGGGAACCTCGACCTTGCTGTAGCCAACAACAATCTGAATAACATTGTCAGCGTGCTGTTGGGCAACGGCGATGGAACATTCCAGAACCAATTCCAATACACAACCGGCAGTACCCCTGTCTGGATCGCCACCGGCGACTTCAACGGCGATGGAAACATCGATATGGCCGTTGCCAATCAGCAGGGCAACACCATCAGCGTGCTCCTCGGCGAAGGCAACGGAGGCTTTTCCACTCACGTCGATTATCCCGTAGAGGCCTTCCCGACCGCCGTGGCGGCTCTTGACCTTAACAATGACGGCAAGCCAGACCTTGCCGTATCCAGCGGCAACGGCAACGTGGTCACCGTACTGTGGGGCAATGGCGACGGAACATTTTCCGGCCAGCTCAATATCGGCACTGGAAATATTCCCTACTCGGTCGTCATCGCTCAGTTGACCGTTAACGGCCAGTACGATCTCGTCGTGGCCAATTCAGGCGCAGACACCGTCAGCGTCATCATCAATAACGGAAACGGGACGTTCCAGTCGCGCATCGATTACCCCGCCGGCGCCGAACCTTACTCCGTTGCCACAGCCGATTTCAACGGCGACGGCTTTCTCGACTTGGCGGTCGCGGCCAGCAATTGCAGCCCGACCTGTGGCCCGGGGTCGATCTCCATCATTCTGGGCAACGGTGACGGCAGTTTCCAACCGCCAGTTTCGTACTCAACGGGAACCAATTCTGATCCATACTCGCTTCTCGTGGCTGATTTCAATGGCGATAACATACCCGATATCGCGGTCGCGAACTACGCCACCAATACAGTCAGCGTTATGCTGGGAGTCGGTGACGGTACATTCGGCGCTCCCATCGATACCCCGGTGGGCCGCGAGCCCGCATCTTTAGCCTCCGCAGATTTCAACGGTGACGGCAAAATGGATCTCGCGGTTGCCAATTTTCACGACAACACCGTGACAATTCTGCTGGGAAATGGCAATGGAACGTTCCAACCGGCGAAGACCTACACTGTCGGGAACGGCCCTGTCTCGGTGGCCGTAGGCAAGTTCAACAGCAGGAGCAACAACTGGGATCTCGTCGTCATCAACGAAACCGATAACGATGCCGGCATTCTACTCGGCAATGGCAACGGTACTTTCCAGCCGCAGGTGGTTTATCCCACTGGAGCCGGCGGCAATCCGCTGGCCGTCGTCGTTCAAGACTTCAATGGCGACAATATTCCGGACCTTGCGGTCGCCGATTTCCACTCCGAACAGGTCAGCGTTTTGCTTGGAAACGGCGATGGAACCTTCCAGCCTGTACAGGCTTATCCCACGGGAGCCAATCCATCTTCGGTGGTCTCTGGCGATTTTAACGGTGACGGAATACCGGATCTCGCTCTGGCGAGCCGGCCCCTAGCGGGCTCACAAGGCAATCTCTTAAGTCTGTTGCTCGGCAACGGCGACGGAACCTTCGCCTCACCAGTCGTCTTCGGAACAGGCTCGATCTCTTACTCCTCAGCGGCCGGAGATTTCAACAACGACGGAGCGTTGGATCTCGCCGTGGCCAACGGCGGCAGCAATACCGTCAGCCTGTTGTTAAACACTCAGGGAACGCAAATCGCCCTCACGTCCTCGAGCAACCCATCCGGCTACGGTCAGTCAGTCAAATTCACAGCCACCGTCACTGCGAGCGTCTCCGGCCAGGCAGCTCCAACCGGCACCATCACATTGAAAAATGGCGCCACAGTCCTTGGCTCAGGCACACTGGCGAATGGAAGCTTCTCGGCCAGCGCGAGCACTTTGCCAACGGGAAGCAATACGATTTCCGCCGTCTACTCCGGCGACGGCAACTTCCAGCCTCACACCGTAACTTTGATCCAAAACGTGGCCTCGGCAAGTACCGCGACTACCCTCGCTTCCTCGGCCAATCCCGTTCCCCTCGGCCAGCCAGTGACCTTTACCGCGACAGTCAATTCCACGACATCAGGCACGCCCACCGGAAGCGTCACCTTCCTCGATGGAACCACCTCAATCGGCAGCTCGTCCCTCAATTCCAGCGGGGTTGCGATATTGACTACCTCGACGCTCGCCGCCGGCGCGCAGCCGATTACCGCCGCCTACGGCGGAAGCGCCAGTTTCGGTTCAAGTACCTCGCCCCTCGTGAACCAGATCGTGCAGGGAAACACGACCGCGGCTTTGGCATCGTCCCCGAATCCCTCCAGCTTCGAGCAGGCGGTAACACTGGTGGCAACCCTCACCGCAAATATTTCAGGCACTCCGAGCGGTACGGTGACATTTTCAAATGGCAACACGACCCTGGGCAGCGAAACAGTCAACACCGGCGGAGTCGCAACGCTGGTTGTTACGAATCTTCCCGTGGGAATGAACAACATTACCGCGTCCTATATGGGCAGCGGGAACTTCGATGCCGCGCCGCCGGCTACGGTCGGACAGAGCGTGCAGAAAGCACCCACCACAACCGCGCTCAGCAACAGCAGCACGACCATGCTGGCTCTCTCCGCCACCGTAGCTTCCACCACCACCGGCATGCCCGCGGGCACAGTGACATTTCTCGATGGTTCGACCGCGCTGGGCACCTCATCACTGAATGCCAGCGGAGTGGCAACATTCTCCTCGGACGCACTCACCGCGGGAACTCACAGCATCACCGCCTCATACGGCGGAGACGGAAATTACAACACCAGTACCTCGAGCGTAACCTTGATCAAGGCCGGTTTCGCTCTGTCGGCCTCCGCTCTGTCGCCGTCGTCGGTAGCCGCAGGTTCTTCCGCCGACTCCACAATCAGCATCACACCTTCCAACGGATTCAATCCCTCAAATGTCGGCCTTGCCTGCGCCGTGACGCCGCAAGTCAATCCGGCGCTTACCTGCTCAGTTGCGGCAATCTCGGTATCCAGTGACTCTGGCACTGCCAAGCTCACAGTGACCGCAGCTGGAGCTTCGGCGGCTCTGGCCCCGGCTATGATCAACCGCGGCTCCGGAATGTGGCTGGCATTTGGCCTGCTGATTCCTGCCATGTTGCTCAGCACGGGAATCGGTGCTCACAAGCGGGCTAAAATTCTCGCCTGCGCGCTGGCGTTCCTGGTGATCGGTGGCTGCCTGCTGCAAACCGCCTGCGGTGGCGGCAGCGCCAGCACTCCTCCTCCGCCCACGGGCAACACGGGCACTCCAGCCGGCACTTACACAGTTACCGTAACCGGCACCGCGAATGGCGTGCAGAACGTGGCCTCACCATTGACCCTGACGGTGCAGTGAAGATTAATTCGCAGCCAGCGAACCGGATCGCGGAATGCAGTTGAGATTTTCGAACCTCTTGCGTCGCACTACTTGTGCAGATTGGGCACTACTTTCTTGCAGGCTAGAAAACCGCATAACAAAGTTGCATCGCGATTGCTCCGCCCAGTGCCGCCAGCAAGGCAGCCGGCATGACCACTGCGCCAACTTTCAGAAAGTCCCAGAAACTCACATTCAGGCCTTCTTTGCGCAAAGCAATTAGCCACAATATCGTCGCCAGCGAGCCGGTTGTCGAGAGATTCGGTCCCAGGTCGATTCCGATCAAAACCGCCTCCGCAATCGAGCCGCTCGCATGCGAAGTGTGAAGCGTGCTCCCGGCAATCAGCCCCAGCGGTAGATTGTTTACCAGATTATTAGCCACTCCAACGGCAAATCCTGTAACCAATTCGCCTGCAGCCAAACCGAGATGTTGCGCCCGCGCTAGCCACTCCGTCGTGTAGCGCATCGCGCCAACGCTCTCGATGGCATCCACCATCACAAATAATCCCGCCACGAGCGCCAGAGTCGCCCAACTGATCTCGCGCGCCAGTGCAAGTGGATTGCTTCGCTTCTTGACGCACGCCAGAGCCGTGATCGCCAGCGCTGCCAGGAACGTCGGAAGCCCGAGATTCTTGCCCAAAGATGACGCCACCAGCAACACGGCGATCATTATCGCAGCGCCAGCCAGTACCAGTTTGCCGTTTCCATTTAGTACCTTCGCCACCGGCTGCTCGATGACCGGGCAAAGTTCTCCTCGAAAAATCCAGCGCAACACAAAAAACGTAGTGACGATTGAAAGCGCGCTCGGAACGCCAAAGACGAGCAGCCATCTGCCTAGCGGTGGCATGGCATCGTGAAACACGACCAGGTTTGCCGGATTCGAAATCGGCAATAAAAATGACGCGGCATTCGCAATGAAGGCACATGCAAAAATATAGGGTAGCGGTTGCACATTCGCTTTTCGCACCGCGCCAAGAATCGCAGGCGTCAAAACAACAGCCGTCGCGTCGTTCGACATAAAAACTGTAACGATCGTCCCCACGCCGTACACCAGTGCAAACAGCTTCAGGCACGACCCATCCGCCCGCCGAACCGCAACGGATGAAACCCAATCGAAAACTCCGTGCTCGCGCGCCAGCTCCGAAAGCAACATCATCCCAATCAGAAAAAGGCAAACGTCCGGCGCCTTCTCAATCGCGCGCCCGGCGAGTTGAAATGAGATCAGGCGCAAAATCAGCAGCAGCAAAACGCCGGCGCTAACCCAGTAAACTTCAGGAATATTGCGCGGCCGAATGAGCATCAGAACGATGCTCGCCGCGACGATAAGAGAAAGAAGCAAGTGGCCGAGCATCACTTCGGTCTGCGTTTCGATTTTCGCGACGATTCGCCCGGCTTTTTTCGCACCGGCTCTTCTTCGACCACCGCAAACTGGATCTTTTTCTCTACAGGATCGATGCGGTCGAGCAGCACGCGAATCCGCTGCCCCAGGCCGTAAGTCTTGCGCGAGCGTTGCCCGATGATTTGCCGCGTATTCTCGTGATAAGCATAGAAGTCGTCGTTCAATGTATTCAGCGGCACCAGCCCTTCGACAAACAAATCCGTCAGCTCGACAAAAAAACCGAACTTGGTGACGCTGGTGATCAACCCGTCAAACTCGTCTCCAACCCGGTCCTGCATGAACTTGACTTTCTTCCATTCCATCAATTCGCGCTCGGCGTCGTCAGCCCGGCGCTCGCTCTGGCTCGACTCATCGGCTATTTCGTGCAACTCTCCCATCGAAATGGGTCCGCCCAGCTCGCGCGATTCGCCATGACCCGGCCGCTCCCTTCGCTTCGACCACGGAGAAGCCTCGCCGCCTGAGTCCATCGCAGAGGAAATCCCAAGATGCAAATTCCCGTCCACTTTTTCAGGCGATTCGCGCAAGACGTCCTTCAAAATCCGGTGCACAATCAAATCCGGATAACGCCGGATGGGCGAAGTGAAATGCGTGTACGTGGTCGCCGCCAGCGCAAAGTGCCCGACATTCTCCTCCGAATATCGTGCCTGCTTTAAAGATCGCAGCATCAGGTAGCTTAGAATCCGCTCCTCCGGCTTGCCCGCAATCTTTTCCGTAAGCTTCTGATACATCCGCGGGGTGATGTGCACATCCTTCGGAATCTCCAGCACACGCGCGCCTTTGCCACGCGCAGCGCGCCGGTCTGACTTGAACTGCACTCGCTGAATCGGCAACGGGCCAACCCCAAGCGAATATCCAAACGTTGCCGCGATCGTTTCGAAGTCATACACTCGCTTCGCGTCCGGCTTCTCGTGAATCCGGTATAAAGAGGCAATCTGCTTCGACTCCAGATAATGCGCGACGCTCTCGTTCGCCGAAAGCATGAACTCCTCAATCAACCGGTTCGCAATATTCCGCTCCGAGCGGGTAATGCTCTTCATCAATCCGAATGTATCAAACTCGATCACCGGCTCCGGCAAATCGAAATCGATCGATCCACGCCGCCGCCGCTTTGTATTGAGAATCATCGCCAGATCGCGCATCAATTCAAACTGCGGAGCCAGCCCCGCGTAGCGCTCGCGCAGCAAGGCATCGCCCTCAATCACCGCATTCACATCCGTATAAGTCATGCGTTCGGCCGAGCGGATCACGCCCTCCGAGAGTTCATAAGAAGCGATCTCTCCCCGGTGATCGATCTCCATCACACACGACAGCACCAGCCGATCCACATGCGGACGCAGGCTGCAAATATCGGTCGAAAGTTCCAGCGGCAGCATCGGAACGGCGCGGTCCGGAAAGTAAACGCTCGTGCCGCGCAGCCGCGCTTCGCGATCAATCGCCGAATCCGGAGTCACATACTGCGCCACATCCGCAATATGAACCTGCAATTCGTAGTTGCCGTTCGGCAGTTTGCGAACCGTGACCGCATCGTCGAAATCCCGCGCCGTTTCGCCATCGATCGTAACGATGGGAAGCGAACGAAAATCGCGCCGACGTTCCAGTTCCCGCGCCGGAATCACCGCCGGAATATTCTGCGCCTCTTCGAGCGTGGCCCCAGGAAAATGATGCGGCAGGTGAAATTTTCGAATCGTGATCTCAACATCGACCCCAAAGTCATCTTCCCGTCCAAGAATTTCGACCACCCGCCCGCGAGCAGTCCTGGTAGGAGTCGGCCAATCCGTAATCTCGACATCGACCGCCAAGCCTTCCAGACTCTCCCAATGACCGGATCGAGCTGCTTCCTCGCTGAGCACCCGATCGATCGAAACAGGCTTGGCTTTCCTCTGTGTCCCCTGCGCCTCCTCTAGTTGATCGACTGATTCTGTTTTCCCGCCGGCAGCCTCTACAATCTCCGCCCCCGCCGGAATCACAATCTCCTGCGAGATCTTGCTGTCGATCGGTGTCACATAATTGTGCCGGCTACCATAATGAAAAATCCCCACCACCGTCGGATGAGCCCGAACAACCGGCCGCACAATCCGCCCCTCGGCGCGCCCATCGTCGCGAACCGTGCCTACCTCAACCAGCACGCGGTCTCCATGCATCGCATTGCCGATCGCGTGAGGAGGAACAAAAATATCCCCCACCAGCCGCGACTTCAGCGAACCGCTAATCGAACCGGCATCAGGAATCACAAAGCCGAAACCATCGCGGTGCATAGTGAGCCGCCCCGCCACAAGGTTCTTGTTGGAAACCGCCCGCGGCAGCCCATAGCGGTCCGAATCCAACTGCACCAGTTCCCCAGCACTAACCATTTTCTGCAACTGCAAATCCAGCTCCCGGCGCGCATCTCCGTGCACACCCAGCTCGCGCACCAGTTGCTTGAAACCCGCCGCGCGCTTCGGCTGGCGGGCAATCTGCTTTACAATGGCCGATTCCGAAATCATGATCTTCAAATATCGAACCCTCAGGATACGCCAGCATTCGGGGCGACGCAGGACCATGTCACTAATTCCTCGAAAACCGCTCCCGCACTGTAAGATAGAGCTTCCGAATGCCCAAGCTCTCGCATTACGACTCCGCTGGCCGTGCCCGCATGGTCGATGTGTCGCACAAGGCGGCTACGCGCCGCGAAGCCGAGGCCAGTGCCTTCGTGCAAATGCCGCCAGACGTCCTTCGAGCGCTGCCAAAAAATCCTAAAGGCGACCCGCTCGAAGTCGCCCGCATCGCCGCAATCCTGGCCGCCAAACGCACCTCCGATCTAATTCCGATGTGCCACCCGCTCCCGCTGTCGCACATTGATGTCGATCTGCGCGTGTGCGAGAATGGCGTCGCCATCACAACCAAAGTGGCCACCACTGCCGAAACCGGAGTCGAAATGGAAGCCCTCGTAGCCGCCGCCATTTCCGCGCTGGTTGTCTACGATCAAACCAAGGGACTGGATAAGGGCATCGAAATTCGCGACATACGTCTCGAACGCAAAAGCGGTGGCAAGAGCGGAGACTATCAACGAGCGGCGACAAACGGCCGAACCCGTGAGAGAAAAAGCCTTGCTTCCAAGCCGCGGGCAAAATAATCCATGGCGAACGACGTCAAACTGCTGTTAGTCGATGACAATCCGATGGTGCTGGGCATGCTGCAGAAAGCGCTCACGCCCTTCGCCCAGATTGTCGCCGCCGGAGACGCCGCCGATGCCCTGCTCAAAGCCGTCGACGATCCTCCCGAGCTGGTTGTCTGTGACTACCGCATGCCAGGCATGGATGGCCGTCAGTTGGTCGAGAAGCTGAAGAGCCGCCCCGCGACAGCAAATTTTTCTGCGATCCTGATGGCCAGCCGCTCCGATATCGACGAGCGCCTCTCGCCCCTCGATGCCGCCGACGACTACATCGCCAAGCCGTTCTTTCTGAAAGAAGCCACGCGCCGCATCAAGCGCACCGTCGACCGCATCGCGCTCGAGAAAATGGCGAAGACCGCTCCCTCCGACGGCGTGGTGCGCGGCAATCTCTCGCAGATGAACGTCATCGACCTCATGCAGTCGCTCGAGATGGGACGCAAGAGCTGCCAACTCAAGCTCAACAACGCCGGCGACAAGTGCGAAGTCTTCTTCGTCGAAGGCCAGGTCAAGCACGCCACCTACGGATCGCTGGTCGGTGATCAGGCCGTCTTCAAAGTTCTGCGCTGGACCGGAGGCAACTTCGAACTCAACTTCGAAGGCAAAACCGATCAGGAAACCGCTCAGCTCAACACCCAGGGCCTGCTGATGGAAGGCCTGCGCCTGCTGGATGAGTCGCAGCGCGAAGGCGCAGGAGAAGCCGCAGAAGGAGCGGCGAGCGGTTCACCTTCAGATGTCCCAACCGCAGGTAGCCCAGCTCCGGCCGGATCGAGTGCGAGGGACGCAAGTTCAAGCGGCGGCCGCGAAGAGGAAGAAGATGTCCTCCTCGATAGCTGACCCGCACGGCGATTCTCCCACGAATCTTATTGTTGTAGTCATCACCGTCAGCGACTCCTGCGCTCGTGGCGAGCGCGCCGATCTCTCCGGTCCGGCGGTGGCAGACTTCCTGAAGAAGTCCGGGTTTACCGTGGCCGCCACGCAAATCGTGCAAGACGATTCCATGCAAATTCAAAATGCGCTCATCCATTACTCGCTGGAAACGCGTTTTATCGTAACGACAGGCGGAACCGGAATCGCGCCCCGCGATGTCACGCCGGAAGCGACCGAAGCCATCTGCGATCGCCTGCTCGACGGCATTGCTGAACGCATGCGGCTCGAAGGCGCAAAGAAAACTCCCTTCGCCGCGCTCAGTCGCGGAGTCTGCGGCGTCTATGAAAAAACTCTGATCCTGAATCTGCCGGGTAGCCCCAGCGGTGCGGTCGAATCGCTCGCGGCGGTCATCGAGCTAATTCCACACGCGCTGGATTTGCTGGATGGGAAGACGGAACACTCGTAGGCGCGCCGCTCCTGGAGCGGATCTGCCGCTTTATTATTCCGTGCGAAGCGGGGAACCTGCTTTTCGCCTAAGACTGTGCGAAAATCGTTCGTCGCCCGCACCGGGCTGATAGCGCGGAGACAACCATGGCCAACATGAAAGAGATCGCCCGGATGGCCCGCGTCTCGGTGGGCACGGTCTCGCATGTGCTCAACAACTCCGCGAGCGTTCGCGAACCGGCGAGAAAGCGCGTGCTCGAGGCGGTGCAGGCGGCCGGCTACCAGCCCAACCAGCTGGCGCGCGGACTCCGTCGCGACAAAACCAACATGATTGGGATGATCATCCCCGACGTCACTAACCCTTTTTTCCCGGCAGTCGTGCGCGGCGCGGAGGATGTAGCCTTCTCGAACGGTTACCGCCTGATCCTTTGCAACACCGATAACGACCACTCGAAAGAACTGGTCCACTTGAACGAGTTGCGCACCTACCTGCCTGCGGGCCTGATCGTGATTCCCTCGAACTTCAGCGACCTCACGGTGCAGGCGGAGCGTTACCGCCGCGCTGGCACCGGAGTAGTTTGCGTCGACCGGCTTCCCAATAACTGGAGCGGCGACAGCGTAACTGCCGACAACGAAGAAGGTGCTTACAACGCAACCCGCTGCCTGATTCAGCTGGGACACAAGAAGCTGGCTACAATTACCGGCCCTCTGCATTTGACCAATGCTAAGGAGCGCCTCAGCGGTTTCAAGCGTGCTATGCGCGAGGCTAAGTTGGCTCTCAAGCCGGAATATGTGCAGGAAACAACCTTCGACAAGCGGGGCGGCTATTTAAAAACAATCGTTCTTCTTCGACTTATACCGCGCCCCACCGCGATTTTCGCAGGCAACGACATGATCGCGCTCGGCGCACTGTTGGCCATCCGCGAAGCCGGCCTGATATGCCCAAGAGATATATCTCTCATGGGCTTCGATGATCTGGATCTCGGCGAGACTACCGATCCGGCGCTCTCCTCCGTCTCCCAGTCGGGATACCAGCTCGGCACAACCGCGGCGCAGATTTTGCTCGACCGCATCAAAGGCGACCGAAGTCCAGCAAAACATATTATTTTGAATACGTCGCTGGATCTGCGAAAGTCCACGACCGTGCCTCCCGAACACTAACCTGTCGCACTTGCTCACGTTTTGAAACGATTCATTGACAGAATCAGAAACCCCTACTAGACTCGGCGTTTGGCTGGTCGCTCATACTCTTTAAGATGGCAAGGGTTCCCAGAATTGTGGTAGTCGGCAGCGCGAATGTCGATCTGACGACATTCACCGATCGCTTCCCGAAGCCGGGGGAGACTATCTTCGGACAGAAGTTCGATCTCGGCTTCGGCGGAAAGGGCGCCAACCAGGCCGTCGCCGCACGCCTCTGCGGTGCGCAAGTATTCATGGTGGCACGAGTTGGCAGCGATCTTTTTGGCCCGGCAACCATTTCGAACTTCCAAAAGATTGGCGTAGACACGACTCACGTGGTGCAGATTCCCGGCCTATCGAGCGGCGTGGCGCCGATCTTCGTCGAACCCAATGGCCAGAACCGGATCCTGGTGGTGAAGGGGGCGAATGACGCATTATTGCCCGCCGATATTGACGATGCAGGGGAATTGCTGAAGGGAGCAGACTGCATCATTCTTCAATTCGAAATTCCGCTTGAGACGGTCTACTACACGGTGGCTTTCGCCAGGAAACATGGGGTTCGCTGCATCGTAAATCCTGCCCCGGGGCAGGCCGTCGATATGAGCGCTTTAAGCGGACTCGACTATTTTGTCCCCAATGAATCGGAGGCGGCCACGGTTACCGGCCTCCCCGTTCACAACATTGACGAGGCGAAGCGTTGCGCCGAACATCTACGGAACGGCAGCATTCGCCGCGTCATCATCACACTGGGAGAGAAAGGTGCATTGGTCTCGAATGAAGGATCGAGCCAATACATACCCGCATTTGCGGTGAAGAGCATCGATACTTCCGGCGCTGGTGATGCTTTCATTGGCAGCTTCGCCGTGTTTCTCGCCGAGGGGATGCCCGAGAGCGAAGCTGTGCAACGCGCGAACCTGTATGCAGGATTGTCAACCACTGGCATCGGAACGCAGAAGTCATTTTGTGATCGGGCCCAGTTCGAAGCGGAGTGGAATGCCCGGGCAGTTGGGGTCAGCCAGCGATCGTAATGCTCACCCCCGCGCGAGGCGGGGCGAGCATTTTCTTGACAAGGGAAGTGTGGGGCGACTATAAAATCGCGGGGATTGTTTTGAAACGTTTCAAACGCGCCCGCTGGACTGTTCGAAGCCCGGGGAAAGATGTAATTCGACGATGAAACCGAACCGACGCGAGTTTTCCCAACTGTGCGGTTACGTAATCGCGGGTGGAATCCTGTCTAATCCGTTGTCAAAAATTGCCTTGGCGGCGCAAGTGCACAGCAACGCGCATAATCCCCAGAAAGTGATTATCGACACCGATCCAGGCGTCGACGATGCGTTTGCGCTCTTCCTCGCGTTGCGGTCGCCCGAGCTGAAGGTACTGGCGGTCACTGCGGTCGCCGGCAATGTGCCGCTCAGCGTCACGCTCCCAAATGCTTTACGTCTGGTCGAAATCGCAGGCCCATCGACTTTCCCCGTCGCTGCAGGTGCCTCGTCGCCGCTAATTCGAAAGCTGGTCACCGCTGCCTATGCTCACGGCAACAACGGTCTGGCCGGCGTCGAATTTCCGGCGGCGAGGCTTGACGTGGCGAAGCAACCCGCGGCCGATTTGATTTGCCGGCTGGTTCGGGAGAACCCGGGCGAAGTCACCATCATTGGAATTGGACCTTTGACCAATGTCGCGCTGGCATTGCGCCAGGACCCGGAAATCATTCCGATGGTTCGCGGCATCGTCCTGATGGGCGGGTCGCTCTCTGGTGGCAATGTCACGCCCGCGGCGGAGTTTAATTTCTACGTCGACCCCGAAGCGGCAAGCATCGTGTTCGATTCGGGCATTCCGATTCGCATGGTCGGCCTCGACGTTACCCGCAAGGTAGAACTGACCGAACAACACGTCGCCGCGCTGCGAGCAGGAAAAGGTCGAGTCAGCGAGGCGGCGGCGCGCATTGCCGATGCAATCATGAAGATGTCGCGCGGCGAAAAGTGGCATGGTGGTCCGCATCTGCATGATCCGCTCGCCGTGAGTTCCATGATCGATCCGTCGATCGTAACCTTTGAGGATTATCACGTCGAAATTGAGACTTCAGGAAATATCACCGCCGGCGAAAGCATCGGCTGGAAGCACGCTCCCCTGCGCTCTTCGGCTCCGCTGCAACTCGCGGCCGTCGCTGAAAGTTCTGATCCTCCTCCCTTTAAGGTGAATGCGCAGGTTGCGACAGGAGTTGATCCCGAAAAATTCTTTAAGCTGCTGATTTCACGTTTGACCGCCGAAGCGGTTTGACCGCCAGTTCACACGAGAGGAATTCTTTCATGAAGATAAAACGATTCAAGGCGGTAGCGGCCGTAGTCATTTTCTTGTTGGTTGGAGTGTGTGCGCAGGCGCAACAGAACCGCTATGTGGTCATCGACCAGGACGCCATGGGTCCCGCGGGAACAGACATGAATTCCATCATGGTGTTCCTGCAGTCGCCGGGTGTGAACGTGTTGGGAATTACTGTGGTCACCGGAGACGGCTGGCGTGATGAGGAAGTAGCCCATACTTTGCGGCTTCTGGAGCTGCTTGGGCGAACTGACATTCCCGTGGTCTCCGGTTTCGACGGGCCCATGGTCCGCACGAAAGAGTGGACCAGCGTCTGGGAGCAGATGTACGGAAAAGTTCTGTATCAAGGCGCATGGTCGCTAAAGCGTTCGGCGCATAAACCGGAGGAGGTTCCGGAATTGCAGGAGGGAAACCCGACAACGAAAGCCGCCAACGAAGACGCGCCGCACTTTCTGGTCAGGATGGTTCATAAATATCCGCATCAGGTAACGATCTATGCGGCTGGCCCGATGACGAACATTGCCGCGGCGGTTCTGCTTGACCCGCAGTTCGCCTCCCTCGCCCAGGAACTCGTAATTATGGGCGGAAGCATCAATCCCCACACCGACGATCCGGAATATATTGACAGCCCTCGCCACGAATTCAATCTGTGGTTCGACCCCGAAGCATCGAGCATCATGTTGCATGCTCCGTGGCCGAAGATCACGGTAACCACGGTGGATGTTTCGATCGAAACTCACCTGACCGCAGAAATGCTGGCGGAAATCGGCAAGTCTCATGAGTCGGGCGCGCAATATATCGCTCGCTACTCGCGTAGAGCCGGCGATTATCTTTGGGACGAACTGGCAGCCGCGGCATGGCTTGATCCCAGCCTCATCACGCGCGAACGCTATGTGTACATGGATGTGAGCGTGGATAAGGGAATCAGTTACGGTGACACGATTGTTTGGACCGATCGCGACAAGCCCGCGATCAGCCTGCAGAAGGTCCACGCACAGATGGATGTGGACTGGCCTAAATTTCAAAAGATGTTTGTTCAGCTGATGTCCGCGCCTACGCCGAGTTCGAAAGACCCGCAGATGCTGCATCAGGCGGCCGGAGCGGAGAAGAAGTAGCGGCGGATTCTTCTCTACTCGAAGACTGAGGAACGCGAAAGAACGACAAGAATGTTTAGACAAATAAAGATCCGAATAACAGTTTGAATGCTTTCAAAATAGGGGGCATCCGTGAAACGTCTCGACTCGCTGTTAGCTCTTCTCTCATTGTGTTTAATCGCCTTCCCCGCGCTGCTTCAGGCGCAATCCACTGGATCGATCGTCGGCAATGTAACGGATTCCTCCGGAGGTTCGATCGCCGGCGCAACCGTCACCATCACAGAAACCGGAACCAACACCCAGCGGGTGCTCACCACCGATACTGCCGGACGCTACGTCGCCAACGTCTTGCAGTTGGGCACTTACAGCGTGAAGGTAACCGCCGCCGGATTTCAGGGAGCGGCCAAGACCGGCATCGTTCTTGAAGCCGAGGGCAGCCCGGAGATCGATTTCACCCTGGCGCCGGCGACCGTGAGTTCTCAAGTCACCGTCGAAGCAACTCCGGTAGCGGTGCAGACCACGAACGCATCGCTCAGTCAGGTCGTCCACTCAGAGCAGGTTGCCGATCTTCCGCTAAACGGGCGCAATTTCGTGGAGTTGGCCACTCTCGCTCCCGGCGTTTCACAAGGCGATCAGCCCGGTGATTTTTTTGGAGGAGGCTCCAGCAGCGAGACCTCTATCCGCGGAACCTTTTCGCTGTCAGTAGGCGGCTCTCGCGAGAACCGCACCGACTGGCTCTACGACGGCGTCGACAACGAAGAACTGACCTCGGGCGCCATTGGAGTTGTCCCCTCGATCGACGCTCTTCAGGAGTTCAACGTTCTCACTTCAAATTATTCGGTGCAGTACGGAACCCGCGCCGGACCGACCGTGCTGCTGATTTCAAAGTCCGGCACAAACCAGTTTCATGGCACCCTGTTCGACTTCCTTCGCAACACCGACCTCAATGCATCCAGCTATTTCTCCCCCGTCAATCCCGAATATATTCGCAACCAATTCGGCGGCTCCCTCGGCGGGCCGATCATAAAGGACAAAACGTTTTTCTTCTTCGACTATCAGGGAACCAGAAACATCCAGGGAATTCCGTCCCTTACGCAGGTTCCAACCGCCGACGAACGCGCTGGCATTTTCACGGAGTCGTTTCCTGGCGCGCCTGAAGTGCCAATCTACGACCCGGCGACCACTGTTACAGGTCCCGGCGGCCCGACCCGCACCCAATTTCCCGGCAACATTATCCCGACCAACCGCCTGAACCCAATTTCGGTCAAGATACTGAATTATCTTCCGCTCCCGAATGTCGCCGGGTTGCTGTCGGCGAATTACGTCGATGTTCCGAAGCAGAATTACACGGACAACGAGTTCGACCTTCGCATCGACCATACCTTTTCGGCGGCCGACAAGCTCTTTGCCCGCTTCAGCCGGGATCAGGCATCTGTCTATGTGCCCTCCGGTTTGCCTGACTTTGGCAGCCAACCTGGTGGATACTCAAGCAACCAGACTCTTGCCGATCGCGGACGCAATCTCGCCGTATCGGAAACCCATATCTTTTCCGGTAACAAGATCAACCAGTTTACGGCTGGTTATAACCGCATCTTCGATCACATCACCTCGTTCGGAGACGGTACGGATTGGAGCACGCAACTCGGCATTCCAAACGCCAACCTCGGCACATATTTCAGCAGCGGCTTTTTGAACGTGCAATTCAACGAGGGCTACTGGGGCCTCGGCGATCGAGGTTTTTCTCCCATTCAGGACGGCACGAACGTGTTTCACTACTCGGATGATTTCGAGTGGGTCCACGGAGCACATTCATTCTCGATGGGCATGGGCGTGCGCTTCTTTCAATTGAACGAACTGGGCGACGCTTTCCCCATGGGCGAATTGTCATTCGACAACCTGTTCACGGCCGGCTTCACGAATGGCTCACTCAACTCGGCTACGGGCAACCCCATCGCCAGCTTCCTGCTCGGCCTGCCCGCCGGCGGAGAGCATGACAACGAGTTTTCAGGTTCGGTATCAGGCAGGCGGTGGAAGGAGTTCCGGCCATACTTCCAGGACAACTGGAGAATGAAGCCGAATTTGACCGTGCAACTCGGACTGGCGTGGAACTACACGACCCCGACTGTGGAGGCTCAAAATCGATATTCCAACTTTGATTTCGTCACGGGCCAACTCCTGGTTGCCGGCGTCAACTCCGGAAAAGGCGCTGGCATCAGCCCTTATTACTTAGGCTTCGAACCTAGAATAGGAATCAGTTACAGTCCGTGGTCGACTAAGAACGCAATCCGCGCGGGTTACTCGATCCTTCACGATGCAGGCTGGAACTTAGGCGCCGAAGGTCTGGATTTGAATCCTCCCTTCTACAGCACTTACTCGTTCCAAACCGACGATATTACGCCTGTCACGACTCTGTCCCAGGGATTCCCGGTGCCAGTGCGGCCGAATGTAAACAACTTGAGCGGCAATGTGTACAGCCAGAATACGAATTTCAGGCCCGGAATGGTTCAACAGTTCAACCTCGATCTTCAGCGCCAACTGCCGGCTGGAACCGTGTTGACCGTGGCATATGTTGGCTCGCGAGGAAGTCACCTTCAGACCGAAAATTGGAACCTGAATACTGCCCCGCCCAACTTGCAGATCGACCCAGCGAACCTTCGCCCGTATCCTCAGTTTTTCGATGTGATCGGCCTGATCGACAGAGGACTCTCGCGATACGACTCTCTACAAGTAAAGGCAGAGAAGGCGTATCAGAACGGCTTGTACGTTTTGGTCGCTTATACTTATAGCAAGGGCTTCGATAACGGATTGAACGATGACTTAGGTTCCCTGGTCGGCGTTCCTTACTATCCGTTGCATCCAGCTCCCAATGCTTATCCTCTCAACCCAGGCGGTTATACGGATAAAGGACTAAGTATCACCGACCAGACCAATAACTTCTCGGCCAGCGTTTTGTATCGGTTGCCGTTTGGGAAGGGCGCGCACTTTGCGCCCAGCGCCCATGGTGTGGTTCAGGGCATCATCGGCAACTGGCAGCTCAATGTGATCTCGCATATCGCATCCGGATTCCCTCTCGGACTCGCGACTGGCGTAAACAACTCCGGAACCGCCCTCGGAAACCGGCCCAATCAGGTATGCAGCGGGAAATTAAGTCATCAGACGGTGGAGGAATTCTTCAACACCAGCTGCTTCGTCGATCCACCGCCGGGAGTTCTGGGCGACGCTTCCCGCACTCCGCTGTTTGGCCCGGACTTCGTAAACTTCGACGCATCGCTCTTCAAGGGGTTCAAGATTCGCGAAAGAGCTGACTTGGTGTTCCGCACCGAGGTCTTTAACATCTTCAATCACCCCCAGTTCGCTTTCCCAGGAACATTTACAGACTCCCCCGGGTTCGGGCAGATCACTCAGACCGTCAACAATCCAAGGCTAATTCAGTTCGCCTTGAAGCTGGTGTTTTAGCGTAAGCCCGTGTTGCGTCGCCGCTCAGGGAGTGCGGCATATAGGAGTGCAGCCGGTGATGCCGCAAGATGTTTAGGGTGCCGTGAAGATGCGGGCCTTTCTCAGCGGTGCCTGCGGTGATTGTTCCTTTTCTGCGCGTTTCGGATAAGAATGCCTGGGCATAAAAAAGGCAGATCGGAGTCAAGCGGGAAAGTCATCGGCGGTGCCCGGGTTCCTGGCGCGCCTCTTGAATTTTGGCGATGAATTGCCGCGCCCGGTCGGTGATCGATTGATAATCGCCGCGCTGCCCCCCGGCAGTCAGGTTCCCGCCCACCCCAACGGCAACGCAGCCAGCGCGGATCCATTCTGCAACGTTATCGATGCTCACCCCACCGGTCGGCATCAGGCGAGCTTGTGGCAAGGGTCCCATCACGCCTTTGACGAAGGCCGGGCCCAAAATCTCTCCTGGGAAAACTTTGATGATCTCGGCGCCACACTCCATGCCTGCGACAATCTCCGTGATCGTGCCCGCGCCAGGCATATAGGGAATCTGATAGCGATTGCACAGGCGAGCTGTATCCGCGCTTACGGATGGACCGACAATGAATTGTGCTCCCGCGAGAATCGCCCCGCGCGCCGTCTCAGGATCGAGGACGGTGCCAGCGCCGATGAGAATATTTTTGGCGGCATCGCGACGCACAAGGTCGGCAATCACACCGAGGGCTCCGGGGACCGTCAATGTAATTTCTATCGCTCCCACGCCGCCGAGTGCGCAGGCATCGGCGATGCGGGAAGCCTGCTCGGAACTCTGCGCGCGCACTACCGCGACCAGTCCGGAGTCCTCAATCTTTTCCAGAATTCTCAGTTTCGATAGCGAAGTCATAAATAAAAGTCCTAGCGTTCAATGCGTGCAGTTTGCGCTTTCATGGCCTGAAGAACTTCGCCCAGGGTTGCCATCGAGGTGTCGCCGGGGGTGGTCATGGCTAACGCACCATGCGCCGCACCGCATTCGACCGCCCATTGAGGATCTTTTCCCGAAAGAAAGCCATAGATTAGTCCCGAAGCGAAAGAATCGCCGCCACCCACGCGATCATAGATCTCCAGATTCTCGCGAAGCGGAGCCTGGTAGAAATGGCCGTCGCAATGGCACATGGCGCCCCAATCGTTCAGGGTTGCGGTCTTCGCGTTGCGTAAAGTTGTGGCAACTACTTTGACATTGGGGAAAGCTTCAATGACTTTCGTGATCATCTCGTGAAAGCCGCTGTGATCAAGCGTGGAATGTTGTTCATCGAGTCCCTTGACTGCGAAGCCCAGAGCGGCAGAGAAGTCTTCTTCGTTTCCCAAAATCACGTCAACGTGCGGAGCGATCGATCGATTGACTTCCTGCGCGCGCGCCTTTCCGCCGATCGACTTCCACAATGACGGGCGATAGTTCAAATCGTAGGAGACGACAGTACCGGCGCTCTTCGCGACCGTGATTGCTTCCAGCGCCACCAGCGGCGTCGATTCTGAAAGTGCACAGAATATTCCGCCGGTGTGGAACCACCGCGCACCATCACGGGAAAATATCCGGCTCCAGTCGACCTCGCCCGTTTTCATCTGCGAGACGGCGGTATGGCCACGATCCGAACAACCGAGCGCTGCGCGAATGCCGAATCCTCTTTCGGTGAAGTTGATGCCGTTACGTACGCTTCGGCCGACTCCATCAAACGGCACCCAGCGGACATACTTCTGGCTGACGCCCCCTTGAAACATCAGATCTTCGACCAGGCGTCCGATCGGATTATCCGCCAGAGCGGTGACTACTGCCGTATCCATTCCGAAGCAGCGCTTCAGCCCGCGGGCAACGTTGTATTCTCCGCCGCCTTCCCACGCGCGAAAGTGGCGTGCGGTCGAAATGCGCTGGTCGCCGGGATCGAGGCGCAACATGACTTCGCCGAGGCTGACCAAGTCCCAGGCGCATTCTTGCTTCGGTTTCACATTCAATTTCGCCATAGTTCAGAAACCATGATAAGAACACACTCACAACTCACGAACGCAGTTTCCCGACATCGGTGACCGGCTCGCCGGCAGCAAACGAGCCCGATCCCGTCGCGGGTGCATTCGCGGCGACCAGAGAGTTGGCAGGGCTCACGACCAGCCAGCAGGCCGCGCCCACAAAGCAGAGCACCGCTGCAACCAAAAATGAGGCGGTCCAGCCGTAGCGCGCTGCGATCCATGGTGTGAGAGACGCAGTAATTGCTGCGCCAACCTGATTGCCGGTATTCATGAAGCCCGAGACAGCTCCGGACGAAGGCCCGGCAATGTCGGCGGTTAGAGACCAGAAGGAACTCTGCGACAGATACAACGCGCCCGCTCCACCCGCGAGGACGATGCTGGCGAGCCTTGCACTTTTGACCTGAGATCCCAGCGCGATAAAGACGCCTGCCAGTGCGATAGCGAATGCCGCCAGAAGGCAGCGGCCCAGGCGGGGGCCTTTCCATTTTGTGAGGCGGTCGTTGATCGCCCCCCCCGCGAGGCAAGATACCAACATGGCCAGAAATGGCAACATGGAGTAAAAGGCGCTGGTTTTCAGATCGAGCCCCCGCACTTTCGCCAGGTAACGATAGAACCAGCTGAAGAAAATCCATGCCACGTAGCCGTAGCAGAAGTAGCTAACTGTAACTGCCCAGATTTCCTTGCTGCGCACGACCCGTCTCCATGGCACCAGAATGCGAGTGACATCTGCCACGGATAAGGAATCGTTCCTCGCAGGCGACGCTGGGGCGGACACCGATAAAGCCAATCCGGATTCAATTGTCGCCAACTCTGCAGAAGAGACGTGCGGGTGCTCCGCGGGTGTGTCGCGAGCCGCCAAAAACCAGACTGCACCTGCGGCGAAGCCTATGATCGAGCACACCAGGAACGACGAACGCCAGCCGTAATGGATCATGATGCAGGTGATCAGAGGCGGCGTAAGGCCGGCGCCCGCGCCGACTCCGGCGAAAATCCACCCATTGGCGATACCACGCTCACCCATCGGAATCCAGCGCGCGACGAATTGATTTGCGGAGGGATAGATAACGGCCTCGCCCGCACCCAACAAGAAACGAACGATGACGAACACTAACAGTGCCCCCGCAATATTTGCCGGGACGAGCGCAGTCAGGGCTGTGAAGACTCCCCACCAAACCACTCCCGCCGTGAGCACGCGTCGCGCACCGTAGCGGTCGGCGAGCCTTCCTGCGACAGTTTGAAAGATCGCGTAGCCAACGAGCATCGAGCTGAAAATTTTTCCCAGCTGTACGTCGCTGAGATGGTAGGCATCGGCCAGAGTGCCTCCCGCGATCGAGATGTTTACGCGATCCAGATAAGAGACGGCGCTGAGGATGAACAGCCAGAACACGAGAAATTGCCGTACATGGCTCGTTCTGCCTGTCACCGCTGACTCCTCTGTGCGTTGCCACAGAAGCGAAGCCCCGCACGCCGGAGAGCTGAACGGCCCGATTCGCCCGTGTGAACGCGTTTGCTAATCGCCAAGATTCTCCTTCGCCGAGATTCCGACGCTGGGCGTCTTTCGCTAGGCCGAGTGCGCACGCAGCAGTTGCGAAAGTTGCGCAGCGACGATCTTGTCTTCGCCTGGCTGCAGCATGAACGAATTCATGGACAGCCCCGGTTCTCCCTCACCGCTGCTGATCACAATCGAAGGCTTCGAATTGCGCAGCAGCTTTTCCGCTTGGTCCGGGTTCAGCGAAATACGAGCCTCGTCCCAGGTGATGCGCATGTGCGGCACATGATTGGCAATGTCCGGCACGAAGAAAGAGGTGCTTACGCCGGGAACTTTTGTGATTTCGCCGGAAATCATTTCCAGTCGACCCTGCCATTCCCTCGCGAGAGCATCGTGGTCCTCGGCGAGAAACAGCTGGAGGGCTTTTATCATGCCCACGATCTCTTCCTTGCCCACTTTCTGGCTGCGGCCCAATGTGTCCTCGTGCGGACTGTTATTGAGAAGAGCATTGGCGACCAGCCCTTTGCGGCCGATTAGCAGGCCCGCGCATTGCGGTCCACGAATTGCCTTGCCGCCGCTGAAAGTCACGAGGTCATAACCCATGTCGGTGTAGTCCCAGAGGTGTGAGACCGGAGGTGTGTCGGCGGCAGCGTCGTTCATGCAAGGAACGTTATATTGCCTTGCAAACTTGACCCATTCGTCCACCTTGATCTGTCCTGCAGCGTTGGCGAAGTTGGTGAAGTGCATCATCGCCGTGCGTTCGTTGACCGCATTCCTCAATTCGCCGGCGGTTTCGATCTCGATGAGCTTTACTCCTGTCGATCGCAACTGGTGATCGAAGGGATTGCGATGCGATTTCTGAATGATCACCTCCGACTTCATGCCGGTCAGGTCGGGCAATTGCCGGATCAAACTCTCATTCCCCCCCGTCAGAATGCCCGCCAGCCCAGACTGTATGGCCGCTGCGGCACCCGACGTCACGAGCGCTGTGTAACCCTCGGGCAACTTGAGCATTTGCGCAATACGATTTCCCGCCGCGACTTCTAACTCCGGGATGCTCACGAAATGACGGCCAGCCATGGTCATCACGGCCTCGAGCTCGGGGTGAGGCAGCGACCCTCCAAGCATAGTCATCGTGCCTTCACAATTGATCACAGTGGTAACGCCCAGTTCTTCGTAGGGATTCCCAGTCTCCCCGAAGCCGGTCACCTTCGGGCCCGCACCCACTGCCGCGCGATTTGAAGAAAACAGCTTCCGCGGCGCCAACACTGCACCTGCGATCATGCCCATGGTGCCGAGAAAACCACGCCGGTTCCACTTCGAATTGAGTCGCATCAGAATTGCTCCTTGCTGTTATTTGCGGTTCACGGCCGCGATGCAGTTAATTTCTACCAACGAATTTCCTGGCAGTGCAGCCACTGCAACCGTAGTACGCGCCGGACCACCGTGAGGAAAATAGGTTCCGAAGATCTTGTGCATTCCGTCCCAATGTTCGATGTTGACTAAGAAGACGTTTGCCTGCAGAACGCTGTCCATCGATCCGCCGCCGGCCTCTACTGCTTTCTTGATTTTGTCCATGACGATTGTGGTGTGAGCGTCAATCGTCCATTCCTTCGAGTCCCGCGAGTCGTGCGCTCCGATTCCTGAAATGTAGAGCACACCGTTGTGCTCGACTATTGGTGTAATCACTTCTTTCTCGCTGGAGGGTTTGCCTTCGTCGTTGAGCTTGCGAATTCCTGCCACACTCTGTGCGCCGCCAGTGCTCTGCGCGACTCCGCGGGTTGGTGACAGTGCTGACGCAATACCCAGAGCCGAAAACACCGAAGCAAATCGTGCCGCAAATGTTCTGCGAGTCACTGTTGATTTCATTTCTACGATCCTTTCGATTCAGTTTCGAATTTTCACTCCGTCTGGAGACTTCTATCGGTCAAGGCAATGCAAAGCTGAAAACGTCGCTGCCGGCGGCAATTGCTACATACTGTTTGCCCGCGATCGCATAGGTCATGGGCGACGCACTGACCTCCTGCCCGGTGTTGAAATGCCAGAGCGGCTTGCCGGTGCCAGCTTCGATGGCTTCAAACGAACCGGCATCGTCGCCGAAAAAGACCAAATTTCCTGCGGTCGCCAGTGTCCCACTGGAGGAGCGCCCCGCGCCGGTCTGCGGATACTTCCAGGCAATCGAGTCCGCGTCCAGGTTGAAGGCGACCAGCACTTTCTGTGAAATTTCACTGGGGATGTGTTTCACACCTGTCGAGTAATAGCCCTGACCCTCATGAAAGCTCTGCGGTTTGAAAAAATACCTTTCGCATTCCTCGAGTGCGATGAAATAAACCGAATGTGTGGATTCGCTATAGGACGGCGCGAACCAGTTTGTCGCTCCCGAATATCCGGGACAAACGCGGGTTCCTGCCGACGCCGGCTCAACCCCTGTCAGTAAAGGCCTGCCCTGCGCATCAATCCCTTTGGCCCAGTTCAGTTTTTCTACGAATGGCGCAGCCGAAAGAAACTTTCCGTTGGTGCGATCGAGCAGGTAGATGTAGCCGTTCCGATTCGCCTGCACGAGAAGTTTTCGCGCGGCGCCGCGATAGACTGCATCGATCAGCATCGGAGTCTCGACCGCGTCATAGTCGAACAGGTCGTGTGGCGTGAACTGGAAGTGCCATTTCAATCTGCCGGTATCCGGTTCGAGAGCTAACACGCAGTCCGTGTAAAGATCATCTCCCGGACGCACACCGCCTTCGAAGTCAGGCGCGGGATTGCTGGTGCCCCAGTAAATTGTGTCGAGTTCCGGATCATAGGTTCCGGGCATCCACGTGGTTCCACCGCCATGAAGGTAGAGTTTACCGGGCCAACTCTCGGAACCAGGCTCGCCTGGCCCGGGGATGGTCCAGAATCGCCACGCAAGCTTGCCGGTTAGAGCATCGTAGGCCGCCACGAAACCCCGAACCCCATCGTCGCCCCCGGAGGTTCCGACGAGAACCTTGTCTTTTACGACGAGAGGGGCACTGGTAGCGCCGTAGTTTTTGTTCCAGTCGGCATAGGCTACATTCCAAATCAGATTGCCGGACCGGGCATCGAGACAGAGAAGATGCGCGTTGTCGGTCTCCATGTAGAGCCGGTTGTGCCAGAGTGCGACCCCGCGATTGATGTGCCCTGAGGCGTCGTCGATCAGTCCTTCGGAAATGGGCCAGGGATGCCGCCAGACGACTCGTCCGCTACGCGCATCCAGTGCAATCGCATCGTTGGCTGCGGTCACGAACATCATGCCATTCACTGCCAAAGGCGTGACTTCAAGCCGGCTTGTATTACCGGCGTGGAAAACCCACTGCGCCTGCAAATCCGCGATGTTGCCGGAATTGATCGCCGAAAGTGCGCTGTAACGTCTGCCGGAATAATCGCCATTGTATGAAGTCCAGTTCGCGTTTGGAGGCTGAGCCAGAAGATCTTCTGATCGAATGTCGATTGTTGTGGGGGCGGCGGGCCGCTCATCTTTGCCTGAAGCAGCAAAGCAGGCAGCAGCGAAAACGGTAAAGACGATGGCGATGACAGCAACAGAAGTCCATTGGCCGGCGCACGCAGTTCGCCAGTCTGATCTGAGGCTCTCTGCACTCGCGGGAATGCTCGCCCTCGCACTCTTACAGAGATTTCGCAACCGCACCCTCCACAATGTCGCTTCTTCGTGTTGGCAGGCCGCTGCCGCTTGTCCGATATCCCAATTCACGCGAGATTTGCAGTCCTGCGGCTTGAATCAGAGGTGCGAGTTGCCGCAACCGGCTGATCGCCATCCGAACGATCGGCGCCGTAATACTAAGACTCGCATTGACCAGCCCCGTGTGGTCCCAAATGGGCGCGGCCACACATCGGATGTGGAGTTCGTGCTCTTCCAGATCACAGGCATAACCGTTCTTACAAATGCGGTGAAGTTCGGCCTCTAACTGCTGCAGGTTTCCAACTGTGTTGGGCGTGTAACGTTTCAGCTCGAGTTGAGGCAGCAGCCGCTTTTGCTGCTCGCCCGACATGTATGCGAGCATGATTTTGCCCACAGCGGTGCAGTAAAGCGGGACGGCAGCTCCGATGCGAGAGAAAATGCGCAGTTGTTCGGTTGAGTCGAGCTTTTCAACGTAAACCGCGGAAGAGCCGTGTCGTACGGTCAAGTGGACCGTCTCGCGCGTCTGCCGGTTCAATTCCTGCAGGTATGGGAGACTCACGCGGCGAATATCCAGTTGAGCCAAAGCCGCCTGCCCGATCGCAAAACAGGCGATTCCGAGATGATAGACACCGCCGCTACAGTTCAAAAAACCAGCTGCCTCCAGGTTCATCAAAAAACGATGAACCGTACTCACCGGCAGATGCGAGCGCTCCGCAACCTGCTTTGCCGTGAGCCCCTGAGAGGACTCGGTGAAGAGCTGCAGAAGGCGCAATCCCCGCTGCAGGGAGGTTATGTTGTAAATTCGTTTGGAGATGTCTGGCATGAGTACAGACGCAAATCGACAAAGAGAGAAAATGAAAACGCAAATTATCTGATGAAAACAGCTTTTGCGCAATAGCCTTCGTCTAGATCCTGCCGAATTTTTTAACTGCCTCCACAATCGACTTCATTTGTTCGATCACGGCATACATTGAGTGCTCTTTGAAATCCATCTGCTGCGCAAGCGCCAGCACCTTGTCCGCTTGTGCGCGAGGGACAACGACAACTCCATCGCTATCTGCCGCTACGATGTCGCCGGCATTGACCACCACGCCGTCGCAGGTCACCGCAATCTGGGAACCGGAAAACCGGTAATGGTGCACCGACGTCGACGGAACAATGCCGGTGGCGTAAACCGGAAAGCCGATCTTCCGCAAATACGCGACATCCCGCACACCTCCATCGATCACCGCGCCGGCGTATCCGCGTGCGGCCATCGCTGTGCCCATCAGGCCGCCCATTCCCGCGATATCTTCACCGTCCTCAAGAACCATGACGTAGACGGAATCAGCCGAACCATCGTCGATGGCCTTTAGCATTCCATTCAAAGCGGCTGGATCGCTATTGCCTTCGTCTTTCTTGAGCAGAACAGTCCGGGCAAACCCCGCAAATTTCGTCGTAAAGATGGGATGCATGCGATGACTCATGTACATCCGCTTGCCGGTCAACTGCTCAAGCGCGTCGGAGACCGATGCCACTTCCACACGCCGGAATTCGGAAATCAAACTGCTGTCGGATTGCAATGAATTGCTGGACTGAGCCCAAGCGCGGGGCAATCTAAGGCTATACAGGCTGATCCCCAACGCTACGATAAACACTAGCGATGCAGCCGCTATGCGGAATCTTAAATGACCGCGAAACTTGTTCATTTCTCCTCCGGGATGTATATATGTGCGCGGACTCTAACACTGTTTTCTGCAGGGTGGAAGAGCTAAATCTTAACCAAGGAAGCCAAAAATGAAAATCGCAATGCAGTTGAGCGCACGCGTAGTTTTATCTGCCGTCTTGATGGCGCTGTGCGTTAGTCTCGGTGCGCACCGGGCCGAGGGACAAGCACGAAAAGCCGTAAATCTGTCCCCTGCCAGGGACCTTCCGTTCAGCGACGGCATCATCGCAGGCGACACTCTTTACGTGGCGGGACAGGAGGGTACTGATGATTCCGGCAAACTGGCCGCAGGTGGGATCGGGCCCGAGACGAGCGCGGCGCTCGAAAACATCCAAAAAGTTCTAAAAGCTGCCGGATTCGAATTGAAAGACATCGTCAATGTGACCATCTACCTTGCCGACATTCATGATTTTCCGAAAATGAACAAAATTTACAAAAGCGTTGTGCCCGATCCGAAACCGGCGCGTGCGACCGTGCAGGCCGCGGCGCTGGTCAATAATGCTCGAATCGAGATATCGGCTATCGCGGTTAAAGGAAAATAGTGCCTTGCGAAATGCGCGAGATGCCCGATGCTTGGCCGGGTTTTTCCAGAGCACCAATTGGTTCACTTAGATGAATCGCCATCGAAAACTGGTTGACACGTGTGGCTCGATTGCGATAAACCGTGATTCCAATGCCTCATTCAAGAAATAGGAATTACTTTCATCAGATGAAAGTAAAGATTGGAACGCTCGAAACGGAATAACCCATCGGGGGCCGGGAGATCAGCTATGCGTGCACGTTGCAGTGGCGGGTTTGCGATACTCGCGTTCGTAATGTTCGCATCAGCATTCAGTTCGGCAAGCATTACCGGAAGCATCTCCGGAGTTGTCACGGACAAGTCGGGGGCTGTCATTTCGGGCGCGTCCGTCGTTGCTACCGATACCCTCACAGGAATCAAGGCGGCAGCCAAAACCGACGCCAAGGGTTTCTATAATCTTCCCGCACTCGCGATCGGCACGTATGACCTGGAGATTAGCCAGGTGGGGTTCAAAACATTCCGCACCACAGGACTGGTGATCGACGCCAACTCCGCTCTTCGGGCCGACGCCAGTCTCGAGGTTGGTACGATCAACGAGAAGATCGAAGTCAGTTCAGACGTGGTTCACGTCGAGACACAGAGCACGCAAATGGGAGAAGTCATCGAGGGCACCAAGATGACTTCTGTGCCACTGAATGGCCGCTCTTTTATCGACCTTTTGGCCTTGCAGCCTGGGGTTTCGCCCTATCAGTGCACATCAAGCAATTGCAACGATACAACCCAAGGAGTAGGTGCAGATGAAACGACAGTGTCCGGCGATCAGACGAACGGAACACAATCGGTAAACGGTGGCCGGATGGGTTCGAACGGTTTCATGGTGAATGGAGCGGATGCGCAAGAAGGCGTTCACAACGGAGCGGCTATTATTCCCAATCTCGACTCAATCTCCGAATTCCGTATCATCACTAATAATTTCAATGCGGAATACGGAAACTTCAGCGGCGGACAAATTAATGTCGTCACCAAGTCTGGAACCAATCAAATTCACGGAGACGTGTTCGATTTCCTGCGCAATACTGACTTCGATGCCGCTAATTTCTTCGCCGGAGGGGTACGCGGCGATTTCAAGCAGAATCAGTTTGGTGGAACCGTGGGCGGGCCAATCAAAAGAGACAAGGTTTTCTTTTTTGGCGACTATCAGGGAAACAGACAAATCCTGGGCCAGACCCAATCCTTCGCTGTTCCAACCACGGCAGATCGTGCCGGGAATTTAATGGACGAAGCTGGAGCCCTCACCGGTACTGTTACGGGAACTTCGGCAGCCCCGTCTCTGCCGGACTATCCCTTCGGTGGTTGGGCCTATATCCTTAGTAAAGAATTGGGATATACGGTGACACCGGGAGAGCCTTACTACACTTCTGGATGCACAAGCAACACCGCCTGCGTATTCCCGAATGCCGTCATCCCCATGTCAGCGTGGTCTCCTGTCGCGAAAGATACTCTGAAGTATATTCCGGCACCAAATGCGAATCTGGCATCAGGCGCGAATTATGAAGCATCGTCCTATAACCAGCACTTAAGGGACGACAAGTTCGGAATCCGCCTGGATACGAATACGCACTACGGTACTTTATTTGGATATTACTTTTTCGATCAATTCTCGGTGACCACTCCTTATGCACAGGGCATCACTTTTCCGGGCTTCGATAGCAGCGTTCAGGGACGCTCAGAGATGATCAATCTCGGCCTAACTACAACAATCAACAATTCGACAGTCAATGACGTTCGGCTGGTATATCTGCGGGACCGATACTTCGGAGGAATTCCAATCGGCGGCACCGGCGTTCCGCTGAACACATTGGGCTTTAATACCCCTTGGAACAGCACGGGCGGAATTAGCGCTATCACTCCAACACTCGAAGGAGTCCCGTCCTTTGTCTTCAATAACTATTCCTTTGGACTTCCTCAGGACGCTCTGCGGCAATACAACAACACTTACCAGATTATCGATAACTTCACGAAAATTGTGGGAACCCATACCTTGCAGTTCGGCGGAGATTTTCATTACGATCAGATTAACGAACGAAACTACGATGACGCGAATGGGGCATATACCTTCGGCGGCGGAGAGACCGGCCTCGATTTTGCCGACTTCCTGATTGGCGCTCCCGATAATTTCACACAGGCCAGCCAGCAGCTTCTCGACTCGCGGGACAAATATTTCGGAGTCTACGCCCAGGATAGCTGGCGCGCACGGCCAACGCTGACCGTCAATTATGGCCTTCGCTACGAGATCATGACGCCCTGGTACGACACGCAAAACAAACTGGAAACCGTGATCTCCGGCGAACAGTCGCAAATCTTCCCCACGGCGCCGCGAGGGCTGGTGGTTCCCGGAGATCCAGGCGTGCCGCGAACCTTGGCCCCAATTCAGTACCACAACTTCGCACCCAGAATTGGATTCGCCTATGCCCCGAACACCGCGGACGGCTTGCTCGGCAAATTGTTCGGAGGACCAGGGAAAACCAGCATCCGTGCAGGATACGGCATCTTCTACAGCGCCATTGAAGATGCCACCGGCTTCGTTGAAGTTGGGGATGCTCCATATGGTTTGTATTATTCTTCTCCGGAGCCCACGCTACTGGCATCTCCGTTTATCGATCGCGGTACCGGGTTTAGTGAGGTCGGTGCGGGGCCGAAGTTTCCCTTTACCTTTCCTCCTTCGAATGCGTCGCCCAAGAATCCGGATACCTCCTTCAATTGGGCCCAAGCCACGCCTATTTCGGGGTCCGATTACCTCTACCCTCGCGACAAAATCCCGCAGGTTCAGGAATTTGAGTTGTCGCTACAGCGCCAGCTGGGATCGTCTACGGTCGCGAGTGTGAGTTATGTGGGAACGGTTGGCCGGCACCTCCTGACGTTTGAAGATTCCAATCCCGCAAGTGCGGCTCTCTGTCTTTCCTTGACTGCCGCGGTCTTGGCGCCGGGCCAAAGCCCGTGCGGGCCGTTCGGTGAAGATAACGTCTACACGCTGGCAAACGGAACTACGGTCAATGGTACTCGCCCGTTCGGCATTAACTTCGGCAGCAATCCATACATGATTACGGCTGTTAGTTCCAGTTATAACTCTCTGCAGGTCAGCGTGAAGCACGCCCAGAAATATGCGAATTTGCTGGTTGCTTACACCTACGAAAAGTCGATAGACAACGGTTCGACCTCGTTTGACGCGACCAATCCCTTTAATCCCAGAGCAAGCCGCGCCTTGTCGGTCTTCGATGTCCCGCAAGATCTGACCATCAGCTACACGGTCCAGCTGCCCTTCGACAGGTTTGCTGGCGGGGCGGCAAAGAGACTGACTTCCGGTTGGTCGCTCTCCGGTATCGCGATATTCGCCAAGGGGGAGCCTGTTCAGATAAGTGAGCCATCCGACGATAACTCGCTCAGTGGCACATTCGCCGACACGATCGACGAGCCCAGCTACGCGAACAATGGCAGCCCGCTCTATGTGAACCGTAATCCCCGCAATCAAGCCGGACAGCCATATTTCAACCCTAATTACTTCGTAGCGGAGCCTATTGGCCAGGTGGGAAACGTTATGCGCCGCTTCTTTATTGGTCCGGGGATCAACAACTTTGATATGGCTTTGCTTAAAGATACGCAAATAACCGAGCGCACTCAGCTGCAATTCCGCGCAGAAGCGTTCAACATTTTCAATCATGCCCAGTTCAACAATCCTTCGGGAAATTTCAACAACTCAGTCGCTGGCGGCTTCGGGTATGTGACTTCGGCGCGAGATCCTCGCATTATGCAGATTGCTTTGAAGTTGTTGTTCTAGGATTTCTCGTCGGAGGGTTATATTTGTTTCTCTCGCCGATGCGCTGCGCCACATCGTTGATGCTTTTGAACACAAAATCATTGGGCCTGTTTGCGAGCCTTCTATTGATCGTCAGCGTGTTCGTTGCGCAGGCGCAAAACCCCTCACAGAAGCGGCCAACATCTTCCAAGGCTGACTCGATTCAGGGCAAGCGGGCCTTCACTTCGACCTGTGCCCAGTGCCACGGACTTGATGGCAAGGGCAGCGAGCGAGGGCCGAACATTGCCGAGAGACCAAGCGTGCAGCGCCTTTCTGATTTGCAGATATTCCACGTAATCGAAAACGGCGTGCCCGGAACCGGTATGCCTGCGTTCCATTCGCTGCAAGACGCCCAGATTCGCGCCCTGGTTGCATATCTGCGCACACTTCAGGGCAAAAATAAAACTGCGGCTCTGCCGGGAAACCCCGAGCAGGGGAAAACGATTTTCTTTGGCAAGGCCGCTTGCTCAGAGTGTCACATGGTTGCCGGTGAAGGGGGCTTCATCGCTTCGGATTTGTCGGATTACGCGCAATCTCACACGATCGAGCAGATTCGGAATGCGATCGTCGACCCTGCAAACGATGACAAGCAGGTGCGGCTTGTGACCGCAACACTTCGCGACGGAGCGAAATTTGAGGGCAGAGTACGCGATGAAGACAATTTCTCGATTCAGTTGCAGACGCTGGACGGGACGTTCCACTTTCTGTCCCGATCAGAGATCGATAAAATCGAGCCCGGTTTGCACTCGTTGATGCCCTCTGATTACGGCTCGAGACTCGATCCGCGTGAATTGAACGATCTAGTTAGTTATTTGCTGAATGTGGCCAGGGACAGCGGATCCCCGACGCCGGCGAAAGTCGACGAATGGGAACAGTAGGAGCCGGCAGCGACAAACCGTCAACACACTTTCAATTGTCTTAAGGGAAAGTACCTTCATGAGCTTCAGAGCGACAATTCCCCTTAGGTTCATCATTATCAGTCTCGTTCTTCTGGTTGCGGCGACATCAGCTCTTTGGGCGCAGCGAGCGCCTCGGCCGTTTCAGCTCCAGGCTAAGTTGCCGCAGTTCTGGAATCTGATTGACCACGACGCGCAACTCAGCACGATGGGTAGCGGCTTTGGATTTACCGAGGGTCCGGTGTGGGATGAGGCCGGATTTCTTTACGTCAGCGATGAAACCGTCAACAAACTTTACAAGCTTTATCCTGATGGCAGGAAGGAGGAGGTCATCGCGCTCGGCGATCCCGATGGGAATACATTCGACCGGCAGCATCGGCTTATCGATTGTGCCAGTGTTTTGCGGGCTGTGATTGAAGTGACTTCAGACGGCAAATACAAAATCCTGGCTGACCATTACCAGGGCAAGAAACTCAATACTCCGAACGATGTAGTGGTCGGCCCTGATGGAGCACTCTATTTCACCGATCCCACCATGGATTTTGTCGCTGGAGCGAAACAGGAAATACCATTTCAGGGCGTCTACCGGCTCGATGGCAAGGGCAACTTACAGTTGCTTACCAAGGACCTAACCCAGCCGAATGGTCTTGCTTTCCCGCCCGATGGTAAACACTTATATGTCGACGACAGCGAACAAAGAAACATTCGCGTGTACGACATAGACTCACACGGCACACTCAGCAACGGCCGGATTTTCGGCGAGGAACCGGGAGGAAAAGACGACGGCGTACCCGACGGCATGAAGGTCGACAAGCACGGAAACTTGTACGTGGTTGGGCCGAATGGTATTTGGGTGTGGGATGAGCAGGGAAACCACCTCGGCACAATTGTTACGCCGGAACAACCTGCGAACCTCGCCTGGGGGGATAAGAACTACAGCACTCTCTACATCACGGCAACTACTTCGGTGTACCGCCTCGAAACGAAAGCGCAAGGCTTCGTGCCCTATCTCGAACACTGAGGCGCATCATGTGCCCCAACCAAGTCACGTACTTCAATGTGGAGGGGCGAAGGCAAGAACGTCGCTTCCCGCGGCAATTGCCACGTACTGGATGCCATCAATGGCGTAGGTCATCGGAGAAGCGTGCATGATCTGGCCGGTATTAAAGTGCCAGAGAGCGCGTCCGGTCGTCGCTTGCACCGCTTCGAGTGAGCCGGCGTCATCTCCAAAGAACAAAACACCACCAGCGGTGGTTAATATCCCGCCCCATGAATCGCCCTGTCCGACCTGCGGATAGCGCCAAGTCCGTTTTCCATCGCCGATCGAAAGTGCCAGCAGGATTTTCTGCGAGTGTTCATCGCGCGGAAGCTTTGTGCCGGTGTCGTAATAGGTCTGCCCTTTGGCGAAGGGCTTTGGATTCGCGAAGTACAAGTTGCAGTTTTCTAAAGCCATCACGTAAAAGAATCTCGTCTCAGGATCATAAGAAGGAGAAAACCAGTTAGTAGCTCCATCTATGCCCGGACATATCAACTCGCCTTGTGCAGTCGGAACTCGGCCCGCAACTATTGGACGGCCAGATGAATCGACACCTTTTGCCCAGTTCAACCTATCCAGAAAAGGAGTGGCGTGCAGCAACTTGCCGTTGCTGCGGTCGAGAACATAAAAAAAACCGTTCCGGTTGGCTTGCGCGAGTAAATGACGCGGTATGCCGTCTTCCTCTGTATCCACCAGCACCGGAGTTTCGTTGGCATCGTAGTCGTACAAGTCGTGGGGCGTGAACTGGAAGTACCATTTCAGATCTCCCGTGTCAGGGTCAAGCGCCAGAACGCAATCTGTATAGAGGTCGTCACCCGGACGCGGGTCACCCACAAAGTCCGGCGCGGGGTTGCTAGTGGTCCAATACAAAGTGTTAAGTTCCGGATCATATGTACCAGGCATCCAGGTTGTGCCACCACCGTGCAGGTAAGCGTCACCAGGCCAACTGGACGAACCAAATTCTCCGGGACCAGGGATCGTCCAGAATTTCCACTTTAGTTTACCGCTTTGCGCATCGTAGGCCGCCACAAAGCCCCTCACACCGGAGTCGCCGCCGGAAGTACCGACGATCACCGCTCCTTTCACAACCAGTGGAGCGCTCGTGGCGCCATAGTGTTTGCTCTTCTCGGCATATTCGACGTCCCATCGCAAGCCTCCCGAGCGAGCATCGAGGCAGAGCAAATGGGCATCGTCAGTTTCCAGGTAAACGAAATGCTGCCACACGGCCACGCCGCGGTTCTTGTGAGCCGCAGCATCGTCGAGCAATCCCGAGCTAACGGGACGCTGGTAATGCCACACGACACGTCCGGTTCGCGCGTCGAGAGCAAAGACATCGTTAGCCGAAGTCACGTACATCACGCCGTTGATGACGACAGGCGTGGCTTCGAGGTTTTTTGAATTGCCGGGATGGAAGACCCACGCCGCACGCAGTTTCGCGACATTTGCGACATTAACATCGTGCAGGCTGCTGTAGCGTCGGCCGGTGTAGTCGCCGTTATAAGAGGTCCAGTTCGCACCGACGGGCTGTACCAGCAAGTCTCTATCCCGCACGTCCGTATCGCTCACATCGGTATCGGCAGTAAGAGAAACCTGTGTCTGCTGCGTTTTCATGGGTGCCACGGCTATCCAGACAAACGCCGCAAGCAGGATGAATGCTTTCCCGAACGAACCCATATCAGCGATGGTCTCCGCCAGCCACCTGCACCTCTTGAAGTGAACCGCAGTCGACGCCGTGATCGTCTTCAACATGAAGCGAGACTCGCGCAGTTCTTGGCGGCGGGACAACCTCAGTTTCCAGCATCACCGGTTCGCTTGGATCTACGCTCGCCAATGGCATGCTGCCGAGCCTCGCACCATGTTCATTGTAAAAGTGCGCAACCAGGTGGCCGGAAGAAAACACACCAAACGATCCTGAAAGTCTGATCTTGCCATCCTCAATAAAACTGCTTTGCAGAGGGCGTATCACGATACCGGCGTCTTTCACACCGTGGAACTCGCTTCCGGCTCTCGTGGGAAGCCACTCCGTGTCGAGTTCACAACTTTCCCCGGGACGCAGTCGGCACATCGGGCTATTGATCTCGGCTTCAAGGTACGTAGGGCTTCCATCCCCGCCCGTGCTCAGCGACGGTATTCCGTCGTTCAACCTCATTTCGGGGCCATTCGTCCAAAAGATGACAGAAGCTTTGCCCGGGTAGGGTTTGCTCTCGGTGTACTGGAAGCGTTCCACCATCGCGTACTTACTGCTGCCGTCGACTACGGCCAGCCAGCCATCGGTTGAGTCCAGCCATAGCTCGGCAGCCATGTGCACATAGTGCACGGTAAACAAGCCATCGTCCCTTACAGACACGGAAGAATTCTCCGCGGGACCGAAGCGGACGTGATAGCGGTTAAGATAACTACTCGCCGGGTTCGCCGGAGTGAATGTCCAGAAATTATGGTTGAAACCTCCAGGTGACGACGGATCGGTGGTGTTGTATTGTGAGACCGACTGCATCGACCACTCAATGGTATGCCCGGTCACGTTTTTCATGACTGCCTGAAAGCGAATGCGCGGAGAGTCCGCATCCAGGTGAATCGTACGCTGAAACTGGATCCCGGTTTGCGGATCGGCCAGCCCCGTCAGTTCAATTTCGCACTGTTTTCCTTCCGAAAGCTTTCGAAAGGAAAACGAGCCATCATCCAGCGCGTCGGAGTCCCCGACCCAGTGTTGTTCGTCGTCATTTCCCTCCGGCAACAGCCACAGCTTGTCGCCGCCGTAATTAAACCATTGGCCAGGGGTGGGCGGCAGGTACTTGCCTGCGAGGTCGGGGTTCACAAACAGATAGGGATGCCCCGCGAAAGTTACCTGCATTAATCGGCCGCCATTTTGCGGCACGATGATTAACTGTACCCATTTGTTCGAAAGCTGCTGCGCGTGCCAGCCCTTGTAATCAATGGCTTCGATGCGACACTCCCCCACAGCCAGCGGATTTGCCTGGGAAGCTGTCTGAGCGAAAGCCGGTGCGAACCCGAGGAAGACCAGAAAAATGTCGATGATGATGTACCGAGCCCGACTCACGCCGGAAAAACGCAATTTCATAAGTCCTTTCCAGAAATCGCCGGAGTTGAAGGTAGCACGCCGGAGTTCCAAAGCGTCGGCTGCATTCGCCGACCCAAACGCAAAATGAAACAAAACTCAATAAAACGAAAGATTTCGATTTGCGTCAAGTACATTCTGTGGTATACCAAATGGGCAACGCGGCGTTCACCTGCGCCAACCCTTGAGAATGAATTTGCGGCTCCTGCTCCTGCTGGTACTGCTCCCATACGAGTCGTTCGCCCAGGAGTGGAAAGTCGACCCCACATGGTTGTACCGGGACGTGCCGCATCTGAGCCAGGGTGGAGATCTCTCAGCCACGGCTTGCCGTTACAAGCCAATTTTCGGCGAGGGTGACTCGGAAAATCGAATCATGATCAGTGTCGCTCGCTTCGAGGAAGTCGCGCTCGATGCTCATGGTAGCTGCCAGAGCACGTTCTTTGATCGTGAAGAAGAAATTTATTTTGTTGAGGAAGGTCGGGCAGTCCTGCATTACGGTGACCGAACCTATGCGATGCGTGCAAATGATTTTACCTACCTGCCGCCAGGCTTGAAGCACTCGATCGCGAATAGCACTGATCAATCCCTGCGTGTCTTAGTCATAGGGTTCAAGATCCCATCGTCAATCTCCATCGGAACGCCATCGCCCAAACCTAAGATTGTCAACCTGGATGATGTAAAAGAAGAGACTGTCGAGGGGCATCCTACATCCGTTCTCTACAAGTTGCTCCTTGGGCCGCGAACAGGGAAGCGCGATGCAATTGATGATGCCTATGTGGTGACCAGTTTTTTCTGGATGAGTTTTGCCCCGGGAGGAACGAATTTCCCACATCATCATCAAACCGCCGAGGAAATTTATCTCGTCCTCGACGGCGAAGGCGTGATGGTGGCCGGCGGAGGAATGGATGGTATTGAAGGCCGCCATCCGGCGAAAGCAGGGGACGCATATTACTTCCGCCCCAACTGCACGGTCGGCTTCTACAACCAGAGCAATCCAGAAGCCAAGGCACACATTCTGGCGGTGCGATCCCAGATTCCACTTCCGCGGGATGAAGATTAGGGCTGCATGTATTTCCGGGCCGCTGAGGTTGCACCGGTTCTGCTTAAGCTGGGTCTGCACAAATTAGCGCAAACGACGATGGAGGAGAAATCGTAATGCGTATCCAGAACTCTAGCCGGCGATCGTTCGTCAAACTATTAGCGGCTGCCCCGCTGCTCAGCCAGATCGCGGCACGCGATTTGTATGCGCAAGCCGCCGCCGCCGTCGGTAAGGATCCTCGGCAGAACATATACACCCGGCTTGGGGTAAAAACCGTTATCAATTGCCGCGGCACATGGACCTACTTGAGCGGTTCCCTTGAATTTCCGGAAGTTCGTCAAGCACAGCTGGAGGCCGCCCACTATTTCGTGAACATGTTGGACTTGCAGCGCGCCGTGGGCCGACGCTTGTCGGAGCTGACTGGCGCCGAGTCCGGCATCGTGACTTCCGGCTCTGCGGGCGCGATGTCCGCAGCAACCGCGGCGTGTGTTGCGGGCAGTGACGACAAATATATATGGCAGCTCCCAGATACCACCGGCCTGAAGCACGAAGTGATCATGGTGGGAGGCCGCAGCGCTTTCGATAGCGCCATCCGGCTGGTGGGCGCCAAGCTGGTTTTGGTGTATTCGCCTGAAGAAATCGCAAGCGCCATTAACGAAAACACGGCGATGATCTATACCACGGATCTAGGCGACAAACTCCAGAAGGAGCTGGCGATCGCGAAGCACCACAAGATCCCTATGCTCCTGGATGACGCCGCCGGCATTCCGCCAGCCGACAACGCAAGGCTCTACGCAAGAATGGGGATTGACCTCTACTGTTTCTCCGGAGGCAAAGGACTATCAGGACCACAATGCAGCGGCCTGCTTCTGGGTCGAAAAGATCTGATCGAGTCAGCTCTGCTGAATTCTAATCCGCGCGAAGGGGCTGTGTGCCGCCCAATGAAAGTTGGCAAGGAAGAAATCGTCGGATGCCTCACTGCGCTCGAGACTTGGCTGAATCTGGACGAGAAAAAACTCTACGCTGAATGGAATGGCCGCGTGGACCGCATTCGAAAACTGGTGGATACCGTATCCGGCGTAAAAACCGAAATCTACATACCCGACGACGGAAACCGCTATCCGACGCTGCGTGTTTCGTGGGACACGCAAGCCTGGGGATTCAGCGTTTCCGATTGCGTAAGCGAGTTGCGGGCCGGCAATCCGGTCATCGAAGTACTCGGGACTGACAATCCCAGCCTTGTCACTGCGGTTCGTGAAGGCAATCCTAATCGAAAAGAACGCAAGGAGCCCGACCGCATCGAATTGGTTTCGATGACTATCAAGCCTGGAGAAGAAATTACCGTGGGACAAAGGTTACGTGCGGTACTCAGCGCTGCGCGAAAGAAATCCGGCTCCTAGATGCCCGAAGAGGTAAGAGGAAAGATCTTGGACAGAAGACATCAGAACGTTCACGCCTGCCCACTATTTGTTCTATTTCTACTTTTTTTGTCGCTCGCGGCACAGGCTCAGGCTGCTGCTTCGGGAGCGACTTCTGTGGGTGCAAAGCCGACCTACTCGGCGGCTGTGGACGCGGGAGACTACGTCTATATTTCCGGGCAAGGTCCGCATCGTCCCGATGGTGCAGTGTCGACGACTTTTTCTGCGCAGGTCCGCCAGGCGCTTGACAATGTCAAAGCCGCCGTCGAATCAGCGGGCTTGACGATGGAGCACGTGGTCTATACCCAGGTCTATCTGGAAGACATCGGCAAGTATGACGAAATGAATTCCTCCTTCGCTGAGTATTTCCCGAAGCTTCCCCCGGCGCGAGCCGTGCTGGGTGTTGCGCGAGTCCCAGAGCCGCCGATTGAAATCAGCGCCGTTGCAGTGCGAAATCTGGACGGCCGGCGGAGTGTTTATCCACCAAACTACAATCGCAGCGACGCGGCTTCGCCCGGCGTACTTACTCATGACCGGCTCTTTGTCTCCAGTATGAGCGGCAGCGATCCAGCCACCGGTAAGGTTCCGGATGATCCGGCCGCGCAAGTTGATCTTGCGCTCGACCGCGTGCAGGAAGTCGTCAAGGCAGCCGGGCTCGAACTCGGCAACATGGTCTTCGTTAATCCTTACCTGACTTCGGAAATCCCTTCGCACGTTATGAATCAGCGTTACGCCCGGCGCTTTGAGTTCGGCAATACGCCGGCACGGGCCACGATTGATGTGACCAGCTTGCCCGGTGGCGCCCACATCGAATATACCGGCGTCGCGGTGCGCGACCTCAAGCAACGAAAAGCGGTGCGCCCGAAAAACATGCCGCCCAGTCCGACAGCGAGCCCCTGCGTTTTTGCAGGAGATACTCTGTATTGCTCCGCGAAAGACGGCTTCATTCCCGGGCCGCACGGCGGTATTTACGCGACTACGACACCACATCAACTCCGCCAAACCATGCGCAATCTTCTCGACAACCTTGAAGAAGCCGGCCTGAATTTCGACGAGGTTGTGGCGACAAACGTTTACCTCGATGACTTATCTGACCTGAAAGTTTTCGACGGGGTGTACGGCGAATATTTCGGCTATGTCAGGCCGGCACGAGCCACGATCCAACAAATTGCGCCGACAGAGCGTAGGCCGGATGAAGAAGATCACTTTCCAGGATTGGAGCAAGTTTCACTGATAGCTGTCCGAAGACAGAGCAGCCGCTGAAGAATTCGTGCCTCTACCTTTGGAAGCCCGGTTGGTTTCTCGTTCTACCATCTCCTCTATAGAAGGATTCGAGGCACTGACGCGAACGCAGTTTGGTTCATGGCCGGGGACCTACACCTTGCGGTCTGTAAGAAGATCAATGTGGTTGCGACACGTCGGAAACATGAGAACCCGACTCTAGCAAAAACATTTCTCTGGCAGCTGCCGAAAGTCAGAACGCTGCAGTTGACCCTCTCGTCGCAAACATATTCGCTGGGTGAAATACACCACAGCCTGGCTGAAATCAACCGGCGTAAGTCAATCAAAAGAACGGAACTCTGCGCCATTCTCAGTGTTCAATCTAGTGACAGGAATTCTGGGGGAGATTATGAAAACCAAATTATCCAAGACGCTTCTTACCGCAGTATTGACGAGCGCAATGGCGCTCTGGACAGGCGCTTCCTTAGTGGCGCAAGACCAAGCGACGAACGGCCAGGCGACGAACGGCCAGGCGATGGATAAGCCCTCAGCGGGCATGAGCGCTCAGGTGGATCAAGGACCGCCGCCAGAGCAGACGGCGCCGCAATACAACACGCCGCAATACAATCCGCCAGACCAGGGCATGGCTCAGGATGTCGCGCCTCCACCACCGCAAGATCAAGGTACATACCAAGAGCCGGCGTCTCCGCCTCCAGTTGGGCCCGATCAACGACAGTACACACCGCTGCCTCCCGACCAGCTGAACAAGCTCGTAGCTCCGATTGCCTTGTATCCCGATGCTCTGGTGGCGCAGATATTGGCCGCGTCAGAGTATCCAACGCAGATTGTAGTAGCGGACCGGATGGCCCGCGAGAACCCCGGGCTGAAGGGACGGGATCTGGCCGAGGAAGTGGATCAGCAGGATTGGGATCCAAGCGTGAAATCTCTGGTGGAATTCCCCACAGTCCTGGCGAACTTGGACAGAGACTTGTCGTGGACCTCTGAATTGGGCGAGGCCTATCAGAACCAGCAGGCCGACGTGATGCAGGCGATCCAGTACATGCGTCACAAGGCTTACGATGCCGGCAATCTGCGGAGTTCGCCTCAAGAGCGGGTATACGAGCAGGGGCCGAATGTAGACATCCAGCCGGCTGATCCGAATGTGGTGTATGTGCCCAGTTACAACCCGGCGTATGTGTACGGATATCCCGTAGGCCTGTGGCCCGGCTTCTATCCATGGTGGGGATTCGGCGGCCCGGCCATTTCGTTTGGCTTTGGCTTCCCGATCGCGCCGTTCTTTGGCTTCGGCTGGGGATGGCATGGATGGGGCATTGGCTGGGGCTTCCACGGCGGAATCTTCTTCGGCGGCCACCCCTGGGGCTTTCGCGGCGGAGCGTTTTATAACCATGCCGCCTTCGTGCACGGAAATTATCGCGGATTCGCTTCCGCGCGTGGCGGATTCGGAGCGCGTGGATTCGCGGGCCGCGATGCGCGCGGGTTCGGCGCAACCGCCGGTCACGGGTATGCGGGCGCAGCTCGAGGCTACGCAGGAGCATCGCACGGCTTCGCCGGCGGCAATCGTGGGACAGCCGTTAACCGGGGCGCTGAAGGTAACCGAGCCTACGCGAACAACAGGGGATTTTCCGGCGGCAACCGGGCTTTCGCTGGACGCGGATCAAATGCGTCGCGCTCCGGCAATTTCAGTGGCAGCCGCGGCGGTGAGTCGCGCGGATTCTCTTCGCATGGAGGCTCCGGCGGTTCGCACGGTGCCGGACATGCCAGCGTTGGACACAGCGGCGGTGCAGGCCACAGTGGTGGCGGACACAGCGGCAAGCGCTGAGTGCGCCCCTTTAGCTACTTAAAAGTGCCAGTTCCTTTGCCAGTTTGCTCGCGCCCCTTTTCACACCACGAGCTTGGCTGCCCATCCATCCTGGTTTCGATGGATGGGGGCCAGCGGCGATGATATTCGGGGGCTTTGGCCGCCTCGCCTTTCATGCGACCCCTTGGGGCGTGGTGACGAACGACGTACGAAATGGGTTCGTGGTTCTCACTCGTCGAAAAGCGCGACGAGTAAGCTTGGATTTAGCAGGCTAGACTTGTTGACGGAGGTTGGGACGCAGTGTGAGCGAGCCGTCATCATTCAGTTTCTGCTGACACGCCCAGCGCACCGGATAACGCATTCCCTTTACCTCGATCTCAGCTCTGAGTTTCAATCCTTTCCAATCTGGCATATTCGGAAGCACGAACTGTGCCTGCCTGATCTTGCCCGGTAACGGGTACCCAGCGTCGAGACAACCGCTCTGAAGCACTTTTCCCTCCTGGCTCTCCACCGTCAGCCTCAATACGCCGGGCACCCCTGCGATTCCGTCATTCGCAAAGCCAACAATCAAACCCAGGGAGCTGGCGTCCTTATAGCTCCAGATGAAAGAGGGCCTCACTCGGTAACCAATTCGGCGATTGATCCGGTCGAAGGCTGCCGGATAAGCCTCGTAGTAGCTCATCAGATTTTTTGCGCTGATCTGGTGAAAATTCCACAGAGACCAGTAATTCGCCCCGATATCGATTACATGGTCGATCATGTTCTCGGCCGGGGATATCCCTTCGACTGCGGCGCTGGGATCGGGAGGTTTCCCCGGAAGGCCCTGCTCAAGCAATGCCGCTGTCCAGGGCGGGCGATTGCTGAGCGCTTCAATCTGCTCGTTCTCGATGAAAATGGTGTCGCTGCGAATCCAATTGTTGCTGCGGACCGTGCGGTCCAGGAGTTCAGAATTACCCACTCGGCTGAAGTCCGGTTGCGTATTGGTCAGTAGAGGAGCGCGCTTAAAGTGCTCGAGCTGGACTTCGAGCATATTGATCCAGGTGCGCTCTGCTGTCGCGTAATCAGGGAAAGGACTGTTGGCGAATGGCCAAGTATGCCCTTCACCCCAGAAGCCGTACATAAAGGTATCGATGTACTCAATGAGTGGACTGCCATCGAACTCTGCCGCCAACAAGCCAACCAACTCTTTGAATGCCCGCTGAAAAAAAGGATCGTCATAGCGGGGCTGGTACTTCGAATGCGGGTTATCCAAGAATCGTTTTCCCGCAGCAATGTCCCCCTGCTCTGGACCATTCACCAGATCAACTTTCGGCACTTTCTCGAGGACAAAATCCGGCAGCGCTGCCTCGTTCTTGTAGTCGGGAGCGCACATTTGAATTCGCAATCCGATCCGTTTATTGTTCTCCTTCGCCAATTGAAAAACCTGTTTCACGTAATCGGGCAGCTCCAGGCGCCCCGGCCGGGGTTGCACTTCCCTCCAGGTTGGGCGGATATACAGCTGCTGGCCCAGGGGAAATCGCACCAGGTCTTCGATGGCTTGGGAAACATTTTCTGACTTGATTTCCTCTGTGCCACTATCTGCTGTGATATACGTAACCAGTCCCTTGCCATAGTTCGGCACGACTTCCTTAGAGCTGGTAGTGGTCATTACCACGTCGTCCGTCGGAATGACGGCGTCCGGCGGGTATTGAGGGAACGGACCTTGATTCAGGCGATCCTGCACCTGGGGACCGGAGCCGAAGTCGTAGTTTCCCCAGTTGTGGGCCGGGACCTTCGCTTGCGCTTTCTCTACTCCGAATTTTGCGGCCACAGCAACAGCGGCGGTACTTTTCAGAAAATCTCTACGGTGCATCGAGGTTATCTCCAGCTGTCCACTCCTGCTGCATAGGTGTACTCATCAATAACTTCGCCGATCTTGCTGCGGAGCAGCGCGACCGGATCGTTGGCCATTTTTCCTTCACGTACGGCGGCACTTTGATTCGGCAGGAATTGGCTGAGCAAGGAAATGGGCGCCGGACTTGATCTCAGGTTGTTCAGAAGTGTTTCCAAGGCGGATGCTACCGGCGGCTTCGGCCAATAATAACGGCAACGATCACTCAGGCTGTATTTGCGGGCGAAACTCAGTGCGGCTTCGTCGCCGCGGTAGTAGCCCTTCCAGTATTGCGGATCCGCGAGCATCGCCTTTTCGAGAGTCTCACGTACCTGGGAGAGCGCGGCACCCCGGCGATTGCCCAACCACTCTTCCTCGATCTCCGCTAATGCAAAGACCGCCTCGCGAAACGCAAATGTAAGACATGGGCCCACTTTCAAAATCGCAAAATGATCATGCACCATCTGGCGCAACGCGGAGCGAGTTTGATAGTCGGTGGAGTGTGCCTCGTAGACGCCGTGCCAATGCTCACGCGCGAATTTCGATAACTGCTCCGTATTCTTCGGTGCGTAAGGAATGACGACCTGATCGCCGAACTCCACGCCGGGTTGCACGACTATGGCGATAACACGATCCCATGCCGCTTCGAGGCCGCGTTCGATAAAGGCGCGGTGCGTGAGTTGAATAGTTTCAGAAAGATTCTCGACTCTCGTAGTTTCCGGAGCTTGCGCATCGAGCAATTCGCCGCCGGGAATAGGGACTTCGGTCCCAATCACGTACAGCGGGGCGGGTGAGCCGGGCCGGAGTGTGCCGTGTGCTTCCTCGGCGGCGCGGCAGAGATCGGCGGCGCGCTTACTGACGATCTCATCGGAGAGTGCTTTGCCGGGGTCGCCGGTATCATCGGCGAGGTGCATGCTGGCATCGAGATGAATCTTGGTGTACCCCGCCAGTACGGATGCGCGAACCAACTCTTCTGCTTTTGGCATTGCCGACGAACTGGTTTCATTTCGCCAGACGTATGGCCCGAGATGATCGCCGCCAACGACGATTCGGCCGACCGGAAAGTCCATGCAGGCGGCGACTTCATTTACGAACGCAAAGAATCGTGCCGGTGTTTGGCCAGTGTAGCCGCCGTACTGATTCACCTGGTTGGAAGTGGATTCGATCAGGAGGAGAGTATCGTCACGCTTTGCCTGGAGCATACCGGCTTCGATCACGAAGCGATTGGCTGAGCAGATCGAATAAATGCCCACGGGATGACCACTGCGATTCTCCTCGACAATCGTGCCGAGCCATTCTGTGGAATTCGCAAAACGCCGTTCCGCGGGACGGGCTGTCATGGACGAATGCTAGAACTCGAATCTCAATCCGAATTGATAGTAGCGAGGCAAGTAGCCGTTGGCATCAGCCGTTATGGTGCCGAAGGCTGGATCTCCGAATGCCGCATCCGGCTGCGCAAAGCGCGGATGATTGAACACATTGAACGCCTCGGCGCGCAGGTCGATCTTCATGCCTTCTTTCGGAGTGAACGACTTGTACAGATTCATATCGATGTCATGAATGCCGTTCACACGCAGGCCGGGAAAGTAACGAGGCGCGTTTCCGGGATTTTGATCGCCTGGGTCGGCAAGGCAACTGGGATTAATAAATGACGCGACCGGCAGATTGCCGTTTCCTTCGGCGACGCCATTCTGCTGCCAATTCATCGCGACATCTTTCATGCTCATCCCGGTCTTGAGCTGCGAGCAGATTAGATTGGGACGTTGACTGCCATTCGCCAGCCGCGGATTACTCATGCTGAGCGCAATGGGTTGACCCGACTGTTCCGTGATCATCGTGGCGATGGACCAGCCCCCGACAACCGCATCGAGGCCGCGATTCATATTGCCGCCAATCCATTCGTTGCGGCCCACAGGCAAATCCAAAACCACCGCGGCTGCAAGGCGCTGCGGCGCGTCGTTGGCACTGATGCTGTGCTCGAGATAGAGACGGTCGAGTTGCTGCGGAAGCCCGTTGCCCAGCGAACCCACCCAATTATTTCTGCCGGCGGAGGAATTGTCAGTCAACTTGGAAATCGTGTAGTTGCCTTCGAAGCTGACGTGGTGCGTCGTATTCTTCTGGAAGCGAATCTGCATCGAGTTGTACCAGGAGCTGGATTCCTCGAGCATCAGGCCTTCGAAATCTCCCGTGAACTGTGGATAGGGATTGAGCAGATCGCCGAGGGGGACGGTCGGAGCGGCATAAGCGGCGTCGGGTTCGTTGAAGCAGGGATGCGTCGGGCTGGACGCGCACCCGGGGCTGAACATGGGCAAGAAGGGATTTGTAACCGGATTCTGAAGGAAGGTGCTCACGCAACTGTCCGCCTGGCAACTGGAGTCGGTAGGAGTAACCGCGGCTGAAATCTTCGCCAATAGGGCCGACGACATGAAATCCCGATTGTTCGTGCCCGACCAGGGAAGATGCGTGCTGCGGTTAGCGGAATAATCGATACCGAGCACGATCTGGCTGGGAAGCTCACGCTGAAATCCAAGGTTCCACATGTAGAGATCGGCGTCGCGCGCGGCGCTCGTTCCGAGATCGTTGTTGTTGGCGTATCCCCAATCGGCGAACTGCCCATAGGTTTTGTTCTGCGGGCCGGTGAAGCCGCCCGGGAAAGGATTTTCGAGCGTGGCGGACTGAGTTTCAAAATTGTTGTTGGTGAAGAACATCGTTGCAGTTTTGCTGAAGGCGGTTCCGGGGTATTGAAAATTCGTAGCCGGACTCATGCCGAAATAAATTCCGGCGCCGCCGCGCACCACGGTGTTCGAATCGAAAGCGTAGGCGAAGCCCAGTCTCGGTCCCACGTCGTTGCGGTAGACAGGAACGTGCCTCACGCTTGAAGTTGGGAACTCAGTCGTGCCGATCAGTTGCTGGGACGCTGGGAAACTTACTCCAACCGATGAAAGGGTTGACTGAGCGATTGCCGTATCGAGAGTCACGCCGTTGGACGCGGTGAAATTGCTGAACTGGATTCGGTTATAGCGCTCGTCATAGGGCGTGCTCCACTCGTAGCGCAGGCCAAGGTTAACCGTGAGCTTCGGTGTCACCTTCCAGTCGTCCTGAAAATAGAAGGCCGTTTCGATCGACTTGTTGGCAACCGCAGGCAGCACTTCCAGCGAGGTGTTGATGTTGGGAATGGGATTGATATTGTCGGCATATCCGAAAAGAGTGCTGGCAAAAGGATTGCCGGTCGAATTGCCATTCGCATCCGTGTCGTTGTTCGCTGTGGGCGAGGTAACGTAGTCGGTGAAGTTGAAAGTACCGGTGGGATCGTTGGGCTGGAAGAAGTTGTTGTAAAACAGGCGCTGCTCGCCCCCGAACTTCATCAGATGCGAACCCTTCGAAACCACAAATTGCGAGGAATAACTGTACAAGGTATGGGCGAAAGTTGTGTTCGTGCAGCATTGATCGTAAAGGTCGGTCCAGGGCGCCGTTTGCCCACCGGAGGACATGTAGATTGCGGGCATGCGGTCAATGCCGTTGGCCTGCTCCAATATCGGCGATAATTGCGCGCCCGCAGGTAATGAAGCGTTGAAGCCGGAGATCGTGGGAATAGACGGCGTTTCGAGTTCGTGGACACGATCGATCGCGAAGTGGCTTGTCCAGACGATTCTCGGATTCAGCGTGCGGGCATATTCGAAGGAACCATTTTGCGCCAATGTGGGGCTGCCGGCGATGCCATCACCCGAACCGTTATTATCGAAGCCGTCGCCGAAGATCATGGGCGTGTAGTAGTTCGACGATTCGCGGCTATAGCGGGCGCTTAAGTGATTTCTGTCGTTGATCTGATGGTCAATTTTGATATCGAATTGATAGTCCGGCTCGTGCGCCGTGCCGCTGAACAGGTAGTTGTTAAATTCTCCGGGCAAATTCGGCTGGGGATAAAGGTTGAGAATGGCCTGGCCGATGGGATCGATTTCCTTCGTGGGAATCACGTTCGCGGACCCGTTGGAGGAGACCTGGGGCCTGCATAGACCGGTGGCGCAAGCGACCAACGGCAGTGTGGGATCGTAGATGTTTGTGGCCGTCGCCGAAAAATTTCCCGCCCGTTCTGCAGCGGTGGGAACAGTTGCAACGCCGTTGAAGGCGCTGTCGAAGCGCACCTTTTCAAAGTCGGCGAAAAAGAACGTCTTGTTTTTTCGAATCGGGCCGCCGATGGAAAACCCGCCCTGGTCGCGTGCGCTTTCAGGTTTTGGATTGGGCGCGGGATTGAAGAAGTCGCGCGCGTCGAGCGAAGAACGCTGCAGGAAATACCATAGGGTGCCGTGGAAGGCGTTGGTTCCGCTCTTCATCACCATGTTTACGACGGTGCCTCCATTGTTGCCGAACTCGGCCGAGAAGCTGTTGTTCTGCACCTTGAATTCCTGCACGCCCTCAACCAACGGCTCGTAATAAACGTTGCTGTTTCCTCCTTCGCCCTGTTCCGGCGCGCTGATCAAGGCGCCATCGAGCCGGACTTCGGCGGTGGCGTTGCGCTGCCCGTTCGAAACGAAATTCGTTCCTGCAGGATAGTTGTCTTGCGTGCCCGATCCGGCAACTTCGGTCACACCGGCGGCCAGGAACGCTAAGCCAAAGAAGTCGCGGTTCACCAGAGGGAGTTCCACAACATACTGGTTGGTGACGTCCGTGCCCAGGGTGGCGCTTCCGGTATCGAGCAATGGAGCCGAGGTTGTGACTTCCACTGTCGAAGACACGCCCGCGAGTTTCAACTCGAAATTTAGAGACGACTCCTGGTCGACGGCGAGCACCACGCCTACGCGCTCGGCGGCGCGAAAGCCTCGAGCGTCCGCTCGCACGTTATAGGTGGAGGGGCGCAGGCCTGTGAAGAAGTAGGCCCCTTTCTCATCTGTCCGCGCCGAGCTGGAGATATTCGTACCTACGTCGCGGATCGTGACGGTCGCGTTTGCAACCATGGCGCCGCTCGCATCGGATACAACGCCACGCAGTTGAGCGCGATAGCTGCCTTGCGCGAGAGAAAAAGTCGCGAAGCCTGCTAGTAGGCACAAGTTCAGAATCGAGGGAGCGAGCCATCTCAGCGGCGTCAAGCCCCCTACCACACTCGCCCGCGGCGCGGTATTGCGCATTTTATCCCCAAGGGTAGTTGCGAATTCTTACGATTTCTTACGAACGCAATCTTTTTTACTGAGTGTGGGCCGCATTGTCAAGGAAAAAGTAATCAAATGAAATATGGGGAAACCGCCGCCAGCCCGAGGCTGGTACGGCTGTCCGGCGGAAGGCCTGTATGAATCGACCAGGGAATTTCGAGTTACTGATTTTGCAGCCAGAAGACCGCGCCCTTTGTGATCGGCGGCAACGTGAAAGAAACCACTCCTTCTTTCAATGTACCTTGCAGTTTCTGCGGGTCACCGAGGAACGGCAGGAAAGTGGCCGAGGTGCCATGTCGAGCAGGTAGCGTGATGCTGACAGTTTGAGGAGTTTGCACAGGATTCTTGCCGCCAATCAAGCCGGAGAAATTGGCCATGAAGACGTGCGTTTCGCCGTTCACGCGAGCAATCGACGTAGCAATCTGTGGCGATCCTGAGATTTCGATTTCTGAGCGCGGCAGACTTTCGAGGAACTCTTGCTGCATCTGGGGAGTCGCATGATCGAAGTCTTGTTCTAAAGATGCAATGTGGGCTCGCCCAGGACAATTGGGAAAGAGTGCTACGCCGGGCTGGTCGCCGGATGAGAGCGCGTTGCTGCCCGTAATAATAAGTTTGTTGCCGCTGGCCGAGTACCGTTCGAGCCAGGTGCGCTCATCATCGTTCAAGACGCGAACATCAGGCAGGACGAGAGTCTTGCCGCTGAACTGATGCAAGGTTCGTGGAGTGACGATTTGGAATTCCCGGTGCGCCTGCATGAGCAGAATGAGAATGCCGCGATACGATTGAAGAAACTCATCGGCATAATAGTTTCGCGTCTGCGGCGAGAAATAGACTCCGATCGGGTTGATCGGAGTGCGGGGCAGGTAAAAGGTTTTCTCATTTTGCTTGATCCAGGAGAAAAGCTTCTTGCGTGTAGCCGGGTCATTCGATCCAGCCATGGAATGCCCAGGCGCATCCCAGAAGTTGACGCCATCCATAACTTGCGACATGGCAAGATTCATCATGGCTTCGCGCTTATCGACGACTTTGTCTCCATCCCACGAATAGTTCAGGATCCAGGTGGCTTTGCCTTGTGCGAACGCACGGAAGCTGTGCATACCCACCTGGTAATAAAACCAATTCAGCGGCGTGCGCGTCGACGCCATGTGATCGCCTTCGCCGAATTCATATTCGTGCGCGACGGCATCGACCACCGGATAAAGGCTGTAAACATCGGCTCCCACGCGTACCGATTCTTTTTCGATACCAGGATAGATCTCGGGTATGGTTTTGATTTTCGGGTTGACTGATTTCGCGTTCTGATCGATCTCCTGCATGAAATCGGTGAACGTCTGAATACGGAAATCCACCCACTTTCGGAAATTGGCATCGGAAAAATCGCCGAGCTTCAAATCTTTTTTCGCATCGAGTCCGGTTTGTTTTTTGAATGCGGCGACAGTGTAGTCGTCGAAGCTGGCCCAGGTGTCTTCCCATCCCTCGAAGTGCGTCATCCAGTAGGGAATGTCGACGTAGATACCGTCGATTCCTGTTGCGGCAATCTGTCGCACGTGCTGCATGTAAATCTTGCGCCACTCGGGGGCATAGGGACTGACCCAGACGTCTTCATCGCCTTGCTCGATCCAGAAAGCCGAGCCGCCGCCGAAGAGCGCCGCTTCCCCCGTGATTTTGCGCTGCAACCAGTCGGGGTGATCTTTGGCCAGGGTGTGTTGGGTTTTGGCCGCGTTGGCCGTGATGCATTCGGTTCCGGCGATGTAGACGAAGGCATAATTTCCGGCTGCGTGGGCCTTCTCCGCGACGGCATGAATTGCCTGTAGCTTGGCGGTCGGATCCAGAAAGCTCTCGTATCGGCCTTCGATATCGTTATCTACCTCGATGCCAAAAACGCCGCTGGCCTCAGCGTCGGCCACGATCTTCGCGGGGTTGCCCGGCTGAAGCCCGTATGCTCCGATGCGAACATAGTTCGTCCAATCTTGTTCGCTCGGACCGGGTGACGCGGTTGCCGCCGCCAATAAAAGGGCGATAAGGACGGAACAGAATGCGAGTTTGCGAGGACGCAAGGGCATAAAGTCAGAGGATCCTGTGATAGTGAGTATAGGGTCGTCGACTCCACATCGACCGTGACGCCGGTGCAGAAAATCTGCGGATGATCGATACGAAGTTCCTTAGTGTATCCCGAAAAGGTGTATCGCGAAAAAGTGCATCGCAAAAACCGAGCGAACGTAGTATCGCAGGCACAATTTTGATCGGTCGGTACGAGCCATCGTGGCAAGCACAGGCCAATACATCGCGAGTCGCAATAAGGCGGGACATCGCAATTCGCGGCGCGTGTTCGGCAGGATTCGCTGCAAGCGTTAGCTGAATTCGGTACCCTGCCGTGCTGTACCCGTACGGGAACGCGGGACAGGGATGGGTTCGAACTTTCGGTCCAAGTGTTCGCCGGTACAACGCCTTAGCAGATTCAATTCGTCCGCTTCCTGTTATTCATATCTGCCCGCGCGGCCTAGCCGCTCTACGTTTGAATTCTTGCCGACTATCAACATACCAACGAGTATGTGTCTTGCATTGCCGGAATCAAGCTCGCAATGAACCTCCGGAAATCGGGACTTTTGGAAACTCCTTTCCTGTTTGATGTAGTCCTACAGGACGCAGTGACAGGGTTAACCCTTACGCGACTTCAAGCGCAGATATGAGCCGCGAGGACCGTCTGGTTGGCATCCCGCATTTCATAACCGCAGTTCTGCTTGCTGGCGGAAGCATTTGAAAAGTCGACGACTCCGTTCTGGTTCGCTAATTGCAAAGACTCAACGCAGTGGAAGCGGTCAGCGACGCCTTCTGGTTATCTCGGCCAGTCGCGACACTCAATCTCTTGGTCGGAGGAAACAATGCACATCCGCAGCGTGAAGTTGGTTCTGGTTCTGCTTTTGGTGTTTTGTGTGGGCAGTGCTCTGTCCACTTGGGCGCAATCAACTTCGACGGGCACAGTTGCGGGCGCGGTGACCGATCCGTCGGGTGCGGTTGTGTCGGATGCATCGGTTACTTTGACCGACTCCGCGACGAACATCGCGCGAACCACTACGACGAACACAACCGGACGCTACATCTACGTGGACGTAAACCCGGGCATTTATAACATCGCGGTGAGCAAGGCGGGATTTGAGACGACGAAGACTGAGGGCCAGGAAGTAAAAGTTGGAGCCAGTCTCACGGTGAACTTAGCTCTGCAAGTAGGCGGAACCAATGTGGTGGTGGAGGTTTCGGCCGTCGGCAATGAGTTGCAGACCTTGAATGCCACGGTCGGGAATACCATCACGAACCTCACCATCGACAACCTGCCAAGCCTGGGCCGCGACGTCAGCACTTTCGTTGCATTGCAGCCGGGCGTAAGCCCCGATGGTTCCGTTGCGGGCACGGTTGTGGACCAAAGCGCTTTCTCGCTCGATGGCGGCAATAACTCCAACGACATGGACGGTAGCTCGAACGTTTACACGAAGAGCTTCGCCGGCGACCCGAGCGGTGGTGTCGCCAATCAGAATACGGTAGGGCCATCCGAAGGCGGCAAGGGCGTGGGTGGCGCAACGGGCGTGCTCCCTACTCCCCAGGATAGCGTCGAGGAGTTTAAAGTAAACACCGCCGGTCAGACTGCCGATTTCAATAGTTCTTCCGGCTCCGAAGTGAAGGTGGTCACCAAGCGCGGAACCGATGCCTGGCATGGCACGGCCTACGAATATTACAAAGACAACAACTGGTCGTCGAATAGCTGGCAGAACAACCACAACGATCCGATCACTCCGATTCCCAGCTTTCATTACAGCCGTTACGGCGGAGCGATTGGCGGCCCGCTTATTCCCAAGGACCTTCTGGGCGGTAAGACATACTTCTTTTTCAATTATGAAGGTTTCAATTTTCCCAACTCCGAAACCATCGTTAGAAACGTTCCTTCGCCGACCTTGAGGCTGGGACTACTGACTGACGACGCGACTGGCGCCCTCTACAACCTGAACCCGACTGCCGTGATCTACAACGGAATCACCTACCCGGGAACTGCCAACGACCCGCGTGGAGTTGGAATCAATCCCCTGGTTCAGACGATCTGGAACAAGTACGAGCCAGCTTCGAATGCCAACTGCACTCAGACGCTATGCGACCACCCTGCAGCCGGGACCACTTCGAACATCCAAGGATTCTCGGCCAATCTTGCCCAACCAACGACCAGCAAATTTGCAGTCGGACGGCTGGACCACGATTTTTCGCCGAAGTGGCACTTCATGTCCAGCTATCGTTGGTTCGAGCTGAAAGCCGCCGCGGATGCTCAGGTCGATATCGGAGGCTTCTTCTCCGGAGACACGCTTGGCACACCGGCTTCTCAGTCCAGTCTTCCGCAACAGGCTTTTTTGTGGACGGCGGGCTTGACCACGAATATCACGACCAATACCACGAACGACATGCATTACAGTTTCCTGCGCAACTTCTGGCAATGGAAGCGGACCGGGGATACGCCGCAAACGGCCACGCTGGGCGGAGCGCTCGAGATCGAGAGCGGCCAGTCGGCCGGGTATGGGCAAGTGAACGATCTCGGGCCCTACAACGTCGACACGCAGAACACGCGCAACCGTTTCTGGGACGGGCACGATCAAATGGTGCGCGACGACATCTCCATGTTGAAAGGCAACCACCTCTTCACGTTTGGCGGCACCTACGAACACAATTGGGATTACCACCAGCGCACCGACAACGGCGGAGGTATCAATAACCAGCTGGTCTACGAACTGGGCGACGGGACCTCCGGATCGCTTCTCGCGCAAGACATACCGCTTTGCACGCAGCCCGGTGTCACCATCACAAATTGCAGTTCTCTTAGCGCGGCGGCGCTGGGCATGGTTTCCATCGCTCAGGTCGCATACACCCGCTCCGGCTCGCTTCTGACCTTGAATCCCATCGGGACCCCAGCATTCGACAAAAGCACCATCCCGTACTACAACGTCTACTTCAGTGACACCTGGCACATGAAGCCCACGTTCACCTTCACTTATGGACTGGGTTGGACGCTGGAGATGCCGCCGGTCGAAGCCAATGGCAAGCAAGTGGAGCTGGTCAACTCGTCAGACGAGCCAATTTCAGGTGCGGCCTACCTGGCTTCTCGCAGGCGCGCGGCGCTGCAGGGTCAAAACTACGATCCCGAAATCGGTTTTGCCTTGTTGGGCAATACCGGCGATGCGCCGAAGTATCCGTATAACCCGTTCTACGGTTCATTCAGCCCGCGCTTAGCTGCGGCCTGGAGCCCGCACTTTGACAGTAACTCGACGATGGGTCATCTTTTCGGCCATGACGATACGGTGGTTCGTATCGGCTACGGCCGCATCTTTGGCCGCCTGAACGGTGTGGATTTGGTATTAGTGCCTCTCCTCGGACCCGGCCTCATCCAGCCCACGCAGTGCCTCAGCGGCCTTAGTAACGGCACCTGCGGCGGCGCAGGCTCCAGCACTGCCGCGAGTGCGTTTCGCATTGGCGTGGATGGCTCGAGCGCGCCGTTGCAGCAGGCGTCAGCGACCCTGCCCCAACCCTATTATCCTGGAGTGAATGGCATTTCATCCGCGACCGCCTCGACCCTGGATCCGAATTTCCGGCCCAATGAGGTCGACTCGGTCAACCTGACCATCCAGCGGCAGTTGTCCCGCAAGGTCATATTAGAGGTTGGCTACATCGGGCGCAGGATCACGCACGAGTACCAGCCCTTCAACCTTAACGCAGTGCCCTACATGATGACGCGGGGCGGCCAGCAGTTTGCTCAAGCCTATAAGAATGTCGTACTGCAATTGTGCGGCGGCGTTCAGGGTCTCGCGGGCGGCGGTTGCAACGGCAATGGCGCGGGCAAGCCGCTTGCGGCCAGCAGCATCACGCCGCAACCGTTCTTCGAGAAGGCAATGAACCCCGCCTACTGCAAGGGGTTTTCCAGTTGCACGGCCGCGGTGGTAAGCAACGAACTCGCAGACCTCACTACGGCGCAGGTCTGGAGCATGTGGAGTGGCATGGATGCCGGCGTCGGTTGCGCCGCTTGCAACGGACAGGGCTTTGTTTTCGGTACCACCATGATGAACAACATCAACCCAGCCATCGGGGGCACGTCGCCCCAGATGTCGTCGGGACCTGCGGATAACGCCAGCTCCGGCTACGGAAACTACAATGCTGGTTTCGCATCCCTCAAGATGGCCGACTGGAAGGGATTGACCTTGCAGTCGAACTTCACGTATTCCAAGGCGCTGGGAACTGGAGCGCTAGTCCAGGCAACCGGCGGATACACTCCGGACGATCCCTTTAATTTGGGAACGATGTACGGGGATCAGACCTTCAACCGGAAGTTCGTGTACAACTTCTTCTTTGTTTACCAACCGCCGTTCTTCAAGGGGCAGTCGGGCCTCCTGGGACGCGCACTGGGCGGCTGGACATTTTCGACAGTGTTCTCCGCCGGCAGCGGCGCGCCGGTCGAGATTGATACCGCGACCGGAGATGGCCAGGAGTACGGCGCCGGGGATAACGTCAACTACTTCGGCAATGAAAATTCGGTGCCGGTTGCATACGCCAAGAGCGGTCACGCCTACTCTCAACCCGGCGGCCAGTTCCCCAATCTTTTCCAGGCCGGGCCGGCGGCAGTTCACGACTTCCGCAACCCGATTCTAGGACTAGATAATAAGGACTGCGGCTTCGGGTGCATCCCCGGCCTGCCCTATTGGAACATGGACTTCAGCGTCCGAAAAAATTTCCGGGTGGCGGAAGGCATTAGCATGGAAATCCAGGGCGTCTTTGCGAATGTTTTCAACCATAATCAATTCCTGGATCCGGACGGCTTCTTCGTAAGCGGTCTGTTCAGCGGTTCTGGGCCAAATGGTTTTGGAGCGCTGAGTGGAGGATCGGCGCAGGAGGAACCAGGAGGCAACCGGCAGATCGAGGTGGGCGCTCGCGTTCGCTTCTAGCTTGAAGAAATTCGGGGGCGCCACGTCGGCGTGGCGCCTCGAATTAACTCGATCCATGACGCATCTCTTCCGGCCGCACCGCCCAGGTGCGGCTTTTATTCTGCTTATTTCCCTCGAGTGCACAGGTTCCGGCTAGCGAGGGGCGAGAATTTTCCTTGATCGTAGAGCTTTTGTTGTTCAGTGCGTAAGTCTTCGAACATGGCGTGCGCTCCGCCAACCGCATATCCCTTCTCGGCGGCCGAGGCCACAACCCCCTTCATCTCCATGCCCCACTTGTTTGGCATGATAGCTTCCCATCGGAAAACGCGGTTCAGGGACAATCTGGGATATCATAAGCGTGTCCAACTGGCTGTCTTGGTCCGTCGACGGCAGCAACCTAAGACTCAAGCGTAATCGCGATTGCAGCCAGTAGTCCCCCTGGCATTTCCGAGGAGGGCTGCACGAGTAAGTCCATGAACCCACCTCTCACCTCGGGCTCTGCACCATCCACGCTCTCCCCGGGCACACTATTCGGCAGTTACGAGATTCTTCAGCGATTGGGCGGCGGTGGCATGGGTGAGGTTTTTCGCGCTAAGGACACTCGCCTCGGCCGTGAGGTCGCGATCAAGACACTTTCACCAGACCGCTGTTGTCAACCCGAGGCCTTGTCCCGTTTCGAGCAGGAAGCTCGCTCTGCGGGCGCGCTCAATCACCCGAACATCGTAACAATCTATGAACTCGGCCATGTGAACGGCACGCACTATATCGCTATGGAGCTCGTGCAGGGAGAAACGTTGCGCGCCCTGCTTTCCTCCGGTCCGATTCCTTTTCGCAAGTCTGTCGCAATTGCTGCGCAGGTGGCCGACGGTCTGGCCAAGGCCCACGAGATTGGCCTCATTCATCGCGATCTGAAACCGGAGAACCTGATGGTTTCCTGCGACGGTAGCGCTAAGGTGCTGGATTTCGGTCTGGCGAAGCTGCGAAAGCCCGAAAATACCCAAGGCCCGGACGCAAGTACGGCCATCAGCGAAGATGGAACGGTGATGGGCACCGTGGGTTACATGTCGCCGGAGCAAGCAACCGGCAGCGAAGTCGATTTTCGTTCTGATCAGTTTTCCTTTGGATCGGTGCTCTACGAAATGGTGACTGGGCGTCCTGCATTCCGGAAAACGACCTACGCGGAAACGATGGCAGCAATCCTTCGCGATGCCCCAGAGCATCTTGGGGCCACCGCTCCCGCTCCTTTTATTTGGATCGTGGAGCGCTGCCTGTCCAAAGATAGGAACCAACGTTACGCCTCTACGCGCGATTTGGCCCGCGACCTCGCCGCCGTGCGCGACCGGCTCGCCGACGCGCCAGCCCGGGATTCCGAACCTCGCCCCAGCAATCTCCCAATGCAGCGGACCGCATTCATCGGACGGGAACACGAGGCGGCTGGCCTCCGCCAGCTCTTAAGCCGCGCGGACGTGCAGCTTGTGACGCTCACCGGCCCGGGCGGCATCGGGAAGACAAGACTCGGCTTGCATGTGATTGGCGAAATCGCCCACCAGTTTCCATGCGGTGTTTATTTTGTCGCTCTTTCCGCGATCAGAGAACATAGTTTGATAGCTTCGACGATCGCACAAGTAATTGGCATGCGCGAAAGCGGAAATTCTTCGTCGCAGGAAAGCTTGATTGAGTACCTGGGCGGCCTGAGCCAGCCAATGCTCCTCTTGCTCGACAACTTCGAGCACCTCGTCTCTGAGGCGCCGATCGTGGCGCAGATGCTTACTGCCGCGCCCAAACTGAAGGTCGTGGTTACCAGCCAGGCGCCACTTCATGTCTACGGCGAACACGAATTTCCCGTGCCCCCGCTCGCGCTGCCCGATCCCAAGTCTATTCCGCCGCTGGAAGCGCTTTCCCGTCTTCCAGCGATCGCCCTCTTTGTGGCGCGCGCGCACGCTGTGAAGCATGACTTTGCGCTGACTAAGGAAAATGCATCCGCGGTGGCCGCTATCTGCGGTCGCCTTGACGGGCTGCCCCTCGCCATCGAACTTGCTGCCGCGCGTATCAAGCTCCTTTCTCCCTCTGCCATGCTTGCGCGCCTTGAAAGCCGTTTGAACCTGCTGACGGGTGGCGCCCGTGACTTGCCGGCTCGACAACAAACTCTTCGCAACACCGTAGACTGGAGTTATGGCCTTCTCGACGGTTCTGAACAAACTCTCTTCAGAAGACTTTCCGTGTTCGCAGGGGGCTGCACGCTGGAAGGCGTGGAAGCAGTGTGCGACACCAGACGCGATCTCGGCCTCGACGTGCTCGACGGCATGGCTTCAATGGTAGACAAGAGTTTGGTGCAGCAGGTAGAGCAACTCGACAAGGAAACGCGCTTCTTCATGCTCTCCACCATCCGGGAGTACGCTCTCGAACGACTTGCAAAGAGCGAAGATGAATCTGCGACTCGCAAAGCCCACGCCGCTTATTTCCTCGTGCTCGCGGAAGAAGGTGCAGGAGAGATTGCCGCTCACCCCGAATGGCTCGACCGTTTTGAGGTTGAGCACGACAACTTCCGCTTGGCGCTTGATCACTTGATCAAAATTCGGGATGCCGACTGGGGCCTGCGCATCGGCGCAGCGCTGTTTCGCTTCTGGGAGACACGGGAGCACCTTACCGAGGGTCGTGACGCGATCCTCAGAGTTCTGGCATTGGAAGAAGCCGCGGCACGACCGAAGCTTCGCGCGCGCCTTCTGTTCGCTGGCGCAGTCCTGGCAAGTGAGCAGGGCGATTATGGCCGCGCGCAGACGATGTTCGAAGACAGTCTCAATAGTTGTATCGAGCTAAACGATAAGCGAGGTGTCGCGGTTGCACTGAACGGCTTGGCTGTAATCGCCCGCGATCGTGGCGACAGCGCCGCCGCAGCGTCACTCTTTGAGCGATGTGTCTCGATATGGAAGGATCTTGGCGACCCCGCTGACATCGCCAGAGCCCTCAGCAATCTGGCCGGCATCATGAAGCTGCAGGGTGAATATGTGCGCGCGTTCTCGCTTTACGACGAATGTCTCACGATGTTCCGCATGGTAGGAGATGGGGCCAGTGTCGCCTGGACTTTGAACTACCAGGGCGACGTCGCTCGGGAACAAGCGGACTTTCTTGCCGCGCGTTCATTTTGCGAACAGAGTCTGTCGGAATTTCGTCAACTGCAGGATAGCTGGGGAATTGCAAGCACGCTCTCCGATTTGGCGAGTCTAAGCTGCGACCGGGGTGACAACGACGAGGCACGCCGTTTATACGGCGAAAGCATTAAGATGTTTCAAGAACTGGGTCACAAACGCGGAATCGCGAGGGCTCTCGAATGTCTCGCCGTAAGTGCGGCGGCCCAATCGAACGCCGAGCAGTCGCTGCGATTGGCAGGAGCCGCCGCGGCGCTTCGCCGAAGATTGAGCGCTCCACTCACTCCTGCCGATCAGTTCAAGCTTGAAAAGGCCCTGGAATTTGCACGCCGAACCTTGGGCAATGCTGCCGGGACGGCATGGATGGAGGGTTGGGCAATGCCAATCGAGCAGGCCGTCCGCGAGGCACTCAAATCCGACACGGGCGATCTTCGGATTCCGAACTCCGCTTAAGTCAACTTGCGGTGTCCGGATCCATCATGCTCCGCACCGCCGAGATGCGATTTGCCGGAAAACCTCCGCGACGCGCGTGTTCGCGAACGCTCTCCTCGTCTGGCGCAAGATATACGCAATAGACCTTGTCTCCAGTGACGTAGGAGTGGAGCCACTTGATTTCAGGTCCCATGTCCTTCAGCACGCCAACCGATTTTCTGGCGATCGCCTGTAATTCGGCATCACTTAAGTTGCCTGCGCCGGGGATTTCCCTCTCGATTACGTATTGGGGCATGGCTATCTCACTGAGAAGCATGGTAGCAGATTTCACGACCCGTAAACGACACCGAGAGTTTCGCCTAGGCGCGCAACGCCGCATTCGACGAATCCACGATGGTTTCCGGCCAGCAACGAATGCCTACTGCGCTAGCGTAACAGCCAAACAGCATCCTCTAGTGGCATGTTCCGCTTCCTGCGTCTTTGAATGTTTTCCCAGCCTCTGGGATAAATTGCCAATCGTAGCTTGTGGGATGAAGGGTCAATTTCAGGACACCGAATGTGTCCGCCTGATGAACCTCACTGTTGGGTTGGGTGGTTGCAAATGTACGGTGCGAATTCTTGCCTCCCGTACCGACGACGAATTCCCGAATGCCTCTCTGAGGATCAAGTCTTCCCGATGGGTCTTGCGGGGCAAAACGCTCATAATCGTGATCGTGCCCGTTTAACACTACTTCGACATTTGCCGCATAGAGTGCGTCCCAGAGTGGTTTGATTTCGGGGTCGTTGCCGTGTTTTGCTCCTGAACTGAACAGAGGCTTGTGCCAATAAGCCAATGCGCACTTCGAAGGATGGTCCTTCAGATCCTGTCTCAACCATCGCTCCTGAACCGATCCGGCCCCACACCCGCCAACGTCGGCACATTCGCTGTTCAAAACGATAATGTGCCAGGCGGCTAGGTCGTAGCTGTAGTAGCCCTTCTTCGGATCACCCGCGGCGGCTCCAAAGTAGTGCACATACCCGGATGCCCCGTCGCTATGGTATTCGTGGTTTCCGGGAGCAGGACGTGTGCGATCTTTGAAGCGCCCCCAGGTCGGCCCATAGCATTTCGCAAATTGCTCGTCCGAGCCGTCTGGATATGCCAGATCTCCGGCAGCGAATACGGTGCCCGGGATGTTGTCGATGATCTTCGCGGTGGCCTGTGCACCTGCCAGGTCATCGCAGCTTGCGATGTCTCCCGCTCCGACTAGGACGGCGTCCAGTTGTGCCGTCCCGAACGCCGAAAGCCCTATCACGAGAGCAAAGAGGATCCCGATTCGTGAGATTTTCATGTGATTAACTCGCATAAGGATGATACCGGCCCGCATCAAGAGAACTCTGACCAAACTCGAATAACATAACCTGGCGTCCACAGTTCTTGACCCTGCGATGCCGATAAGGCAGATTGTTTACGCATTCAGCTGAAATTTCGTGTCAGCTCGTCGAGACTCGCAATCTCCATCTAAATTGAAGTGCCGTCGGCTCGGCGGCTGCAATTTTGGCGGATGAAAACTCGCTGGGGAGGCTACTCCGCGTTCTTCTCGATAGTGCCGTAAAGTACACCCCGGCTCCCGGCACAATCGAGTTGCGCCTTGAAGCACAGGATGGCAAAGCTCTAATTTCGGTGCGGGATTCAGGAATTGGAATCACCATCGACGATCAGGCCAGAATCTTCGAACGTTTCTTTCGCGCGGACAAGATCAGAAGCCGGGAGTTGGGTGGCGCGGGCATCGGCCTTTCCATCGCCGAGTGGATTGTGCAGCAGCATCGCGGGTCCATTAGGGTCCGCAGCTCTGCAGGCGTTGAATCGACATTTTTCGTGGAGTTGCCGCCTGGCGCCTCAAAGAAGTTGTGCGGAGCCGTGCTCGGAATAGCAGCTGCGCTTGGCTACCTGGTTTCAGAGAGAATATCGGAATGAATGTGATCGTTGCCGCTCCAGCCTGGAACTGATCCGTCGAGTCTGGCGCGGAATAAGTGAGCCCCGCATCCCCCGCGAGTTTTCACACGGTATTAACACGCCAGTAATACAGACCGCTGATACTCAAACCTCTCTGGAGGACTCGTATGAAGGCAAACGGATTAGTAATAGCGGGAACTGCGTTGGCGATCGGCGTGGCGTCAATCTCGGGAATCGTAGCTCAAACCAACACGGTAGGTTCGGGAAAAATTAAGCATGTGCTGCTGATCAGCATCGACGGCATGCACGAAGTGGATTTTTATAACTGCACCCATGGCATCGCGGGCGCGAATAACGGGACTCCCTACTGTCCGAATCTTTCAAGCCTGAGCCAGACCGCGATCAGTTATGTAAATGCGACGTCTTCAAAACCTTCGGACTCTTTCCCGGGCATGGCGGCGCTGGCTTCCGGAGGGACGCCGAAGTCGACCGGCCTTTATTACGACGTAGCGTATGACCGCTCGCTCGATCCGCCGACAATTAAAACCGGTACGGGCCTGGCTGGCGGACCGTGCGTTCCTTATGCCGTACCGTTCGGAACTACGACCGACAACGACCAGGGCATCGATCTCGACGACTCCAAGCTGAACGGCGGCGCACCTGGCGCTTCACTGACCGACGGGGGAATTGCCTCGATCGATCCCCGGAAGCTGGAACGCGATCCTGCTCAAGGTTGTGCACTGGTCTATCCCTGGAACTTCATCCGTGTGAACACCGCCTTTGGCGTGGTTCACGCGGCCGGCGGGTACACAGCCTGGATCGACAAGCATCCCTCGTATTCCTTCGTGGGCGGGCCCGGGGGCAAAGGTCTCGACGACTACTATTCACCCGAGGTGAGTTCGGCGGTTGTGCCTCTGCCGGGCGTAAAGACGGTGGAAGGCGCCGCTTGCGATCCTATCCGCGATCCGATCGGCTCATCAGCATGGAATGCCAGCTTCGAAAACATTCAGTGCTATGACGCGATCAAAGTGTACGCGCTGGAAAACGAGATCGCAGGCAAAACCCACCTGGGCACCCCCGCCCAGATTCCCGCAGTCTTCGGCATGAATTTCCAGTCCGTGTATGTCGGGGAATCCGTGAACGAAGCCGTTGTGGCAGTAGGCGGCTACAAAAACGCCGCAGCCTTGCCGACGCCGGAATTGTTGCAGGAAATCGAGTACGTTGACACCGCGATCGGCGACATCGTCGGCGCGCTGAAGGCGAACGGCATCTACAACAACACGCTGGTCATCGTCACCGCGAAGCATGGCGAGTCGCCAATCGACCCAACCCGATACGTGGCAGACGGCGCCGACACTCCTGCGACTCTTCTGGGAAATGCAATTCCGTTCTCGGAGTCTCCACTCAACACGACCGGAATCGGCGCAACCGAAGACGACGTCTCCGTGATCTGGCTGAAGAAGGGCGTGAGCGTAGACGCGGCCGTCAACCTGCTCGAAGCCGATGCTACGGAGATCGGTCTCGGCGAGATTCTCTTCGGCCCAACCCTCGCGCCGAACTACAACATCGGCGGCACCGGGCCGGGCGAGGATTCTCGCACTCCCGACATCATCGTGACCCCGAATATCGGTGTCACCTACTCGGGCAGCACTGCGATGATTGGAGATCACGGTGGTTTCGCTCACGACGATACCAATGTTCTATTGCTCGTAGCCAATCCGAGTTTTTCGGCGCAGACGGTTTCGTCGGAGACTCAAACTATTCAGGTAGCGCCGACTATTTTGGCGGCGTTAGGGCTCAACCCGAATCTGCTGCAGGCGGTGCAACAGGAAGGCACGCCGGTATTGCCGGAGGTCGTATCGCAACTCGGAAAATAAGCTTTTGCGACCAGCACTCGAAGGAAGGACAGCGGAGCACATAATAAAGAGGAGCCGAACGGCTCCTCTTTATTTTTCGTCTGGGTTTCTGCAGTCGCAGCAAACTGCGAGCCTGAATCAAAAGTCAATATTGCCGGGACGATCTCTCTGATGCCGCAGGTCGTGGATGCCGTGGGAATACCTGTCGTGGCAGCGGGAGGAATCGCGGATGCGCGCGGCTTCCACAATCAACTTCTGGAGGACATGAATCGGCCCGGCGTTACGGTTCTGCCGTATCCGTTGCAACGGGCCCTCATGCGGAAACTCGGCGTGCCTGCGCAGCAGGCTGGACGCAGCGAACTCCTGGTCTTATGGGCAGGGCAAAGTGCGGGGCTCGCCCGATGTTCAGAAGTAACAACGCTTCTCCATTCGCTTGTCAAAGGAGTATCGGAGAATCTTGGTTGATGCTCGGGAAGCCAGCATCTACTCTGCGGAAGTCGCTTAGAAAATAAACTTCAAACCGAACTCTCCGATTCGCGGAATATGAACTCCGCTGGGGTGCAGGAAGTTGGTGGCGGCTTCTCCGGCATCTGCGTTGCCGTTCACGCAGTCGTTCGATCCAGAGCTCGCCGAGCCGGAGTCCGTCACATAACCACAACTGGTGTTGTTCACGCCCGTCCACTGCGGATGGTTGAAAATATTGAAGGCTTCGGCGCGAAACTCTATGGCTTTCGACTCTCGAATCCTGAAGCGCTTGAACACACCCATATCGAAGTTGAGGCGGCCCGGTCCCGTCAGCGAATTGCGCCCCGAATCGCCGAAGGTAAGGCCTGTGGGTTGCGTGTAAGCTCCGGGATTGTAGAGTAATGGACCGTACACCACGCCCGGCACTTGAGTGAAGCTGGGCTTGGGGCCGTGCGGATCTCCTACGAGATCGGCGTAGGAACCTGAACCGACGTTGTTCCCGACACCCGCGTTATCGTAGTAACCACCATTGACGATGCTGAACGGCTCTCCGGATTGAGCGGTAGTAATGCCCGAGACTTGCCAGCCTCCGAGCAGCGATCCGGTTAAACCGTTCGTGTGCCGGAATATCGGTAGATCGTAAATGTAGCTGGCGGTAAAGATGTGGCGCTGATCGAAGCTGGAGCTGGCGCGATAGGAGTTCAGATTGTAAGAATCGACAAACGCGCTATCGTAACGGTCGGAAGAATTATCGATCGAGTGGCTGTAGGTGTAGGCCACAGTGAGCTGAAGCCCTCCTGCATTCCGTCTGCCGGAAATTTGCAATGCGTTGTAGTTCGAATTAGCTCCGCCGATGATGCCGTAAATCGAATCGTAGCCCTGGTAGCGCCGATACATATCGACATTGACGTTGCCGCACGCGACGTTAAGATTGAGTACTGCCTGCCCCGTGACGGGAGTTCCGTTGCCGAGATTGTTTACTCCATTCCCTAAATTGTTGCAGTCCGCGCTGGAGATGTATTGTCCCGGCTGATATGGGTTGTCCTTGGCCGGAGTCGAGTGGAGTTGATTCCGGTCCAGTTGCTGTGACAGGTGCGTACCCTTGCTGCCTACATAGGCAACGGTCACCAGCGTATTGCGAGCCAATTCGCGTTGAATGTCGAGGTGATATTGCTGAATATAAGGCCATTGCGTTTTGGTGGTGATGGAAGTCAGTTGAGAACTGCCGCCGCCCAGCGGATAGATCAACGGAGCTCCGGTTGGAGACGTGCCGCCGAGATTGGTATAGCCTGCGATGAATAACTGAACCGGCGCGATGATGCCGGGAGGATTGCCTTCGAGCGATTCAGTATTGGCATCGTTGCCATTCGCATGTTCGAAGAAGATGCCATACCCCGCGCGGATCGCGGTTTTCCCGTCGCCCTTGGGATCGAAGGCAAAGCCAATCCTCGGAGCGGGATTGAATAAGTGTCCCGACATGCAACTGCTGTGCACGCCGTTATAGCCGCAGTGCACCATACCCGTCATGTTCTCAACGCTTTGTCCGGGAGCAAAGTCGAGGGCTCCAGTATTCGGGTCGACTACGGGCGCGTTGGCTGCAACATAGGCATTGGGATCGAAATTGTAAGCGTGGCCATAGCGCTCGTAATAGCTGCCGAGAAGGCTGATTCGCGCGCCGAGGTTCAACGTCAGTCGTGGCGTGGCGCGCCAATCGTCCTGCACATAGGGCTCCATGATCTTGTAGCGGTTGTAATATTTTAGATTTTGATTGGCTTGAGCGAAGGCGTTGATATATCCCACCAGCAGATCGGCGAAACCATTGCCGGTGCTGGAGAACGCTCCGCCGGAATTGTTAATTTCGTTGTAGGCGGTATTTGGGTTTGCCGAAAGATAGAGGCTGCCGTTCGGTTCCTCTTCCGCGGGTTCGTTCTTTTCGATGGCCTCGAAATATGTGCCAATCGCGATATTGTGCTTCCCTTTGATCCAATTGAGATTGTCGTGAAAGCTATAAGTCGGGTTCGAGTTATTCCATGGCAGGTAGCCGGGGTCAATCTGGACGCCGAAGTTTCCGTTTCCACTGATCGCGAAAGACGGAATCGTTCCACTAAAGCCGTTCTCGAAAATACCCGTCATCGTCATGCTGGCGGGCCGCTTCCACGCGCTTCCTGAATTGAAAAGATGCAGGTGATTGGCTCCATAGCTGAAGACAAATTCGTTCAGCAACGATGGCGTAATCGTGGTGGTTAAAGTTGTCACCATGCTGATTCCAGGGCCTTGGAGGGTTCCGCCGATCGCAGGCACGTTCGTGGTGTCGGCGGTTCCGGGCGAGGTAGGAAAACTCTGCGTCCATGCATCATGAATGAAGCGGAAACTTGCCCGCCATTTGGAATTGATTTGATCGTCGATCTTAATCAGTTCCTCGTGCCAGCTGATGGGCTGCGAAAAGGTTCCAATGAAAGCGTGCCCATTATTCGGCATAGGAATATTGGCCACCAAGGGGTCGGTATTCGCGGGATTCAAATCACCCGCCGGAATGATATTGTTCGGAAAACCCAGATAATAACTGTCGCCATTTGAGTCCAGCCCCGGCGAAGTGTCGGCGGGACAATTGACGCTCACCACTTCCTGTCCCTGCGGAGTGGAGACCGGAACGACCCCGGCCCTTACAAAAGGAGTGCCCGCGGCTGGACAAACGTCGCCGAAATTGCCGGCGCGCTCCGCGGCGTTGGGAAGAAAGAGTCCGGGATTGTTGTAGACCTGCGGGACATTCTCCCGCCGAAATTCCTGCGACCAGAAAAAGAATAGTTTGTCTTTCCTGATTGGTCCGCCGAAGGTGTAGCCGAAATCGTTCTTGTTGTAATAAGTTTTCGTTTGGCCGGGCAGGTCAAAGTAGTTATGGGCGTTGAACGCGGCGTTGCGGATGAACTCGAATGCGTCACCATGAAAATTGTTTGTGCCGGATTTGGTCACAGCTTCGATGGTGCCGGAGCCGTTGCGGCCGTACTGGGCGCCGTAGGTAGAAGTGAGAACCCGGACTTCCGCAAGAGCGTCTATGTTGGGATAGACGTTGACATTTGCGTTGCTGCCGGAGTCGAGAACTTCGCCGCCGTCGATTTGCCAATTGTTGAATTCCGTGCGTCCTCCATTAACTGCATAAGACACGCTGCCCGCCGGACCCACCGTCCCGTCATCCTGTCCGGTCTGATCGCTGACGCCGGGGACTAACTTGATCAGCGTGGAAAAATCCCGGCCATTCAACTCCAGCTGCGTCATCTGTTCGCCGGTGATCGTGCCGGCAAGTTCCGAGGACTGAGTCTCGACCTTGCCCACCGAACTGCCTTCCACCACAATTTCGCTGGTCACGTTGCCGACCTGCAGTTTGGTGTCAACTCGAATCTTCTCCCCGACGCGGAGAATCACCCGGTTCGCTTCGAACGTTCGAAAGCCCGGCGCTGAGATGGTGATGTCGTAGGTTCCGGCGTCGAGGCCGGCGATCAAATAGTTGCCGTCGGAGTTGGATGTGGCCTTACGCCTGAGTCCGGTCGCGGGGTTTTTAGATGAAACCTGCGCCCCAACGATTGCGGCGCCGGTATCGTCGGCGACGGTGCCAGTGATAGAGCCAGAGGTCTGTGCGAACAGGGGAAGAGCAAGAACAGCAGAACAGAGAAAAGCACCTGCGGATATGGTCCGCGAAATCATTCTTTCGCTCCCGTGTGAGGCGCCCAACTTTTCAAGGTAATTATCAACCGCTTCAAATCGACGCATCATGGTGCGGGAAACAGCTGTTCGCCGTCAAGCGAAACGCAATAATGCTATTTCTCGATTTGTCTCGGCCTGCAGGAAGGGCCAGTTTCGAGTTTCGGCTCTTTCAGCCGGGCGGAGCACAACTTGAACCTTCTGCTGATCAATGGCATCATCCGTTGGCATGAAATCGCTCGCGCGACTGCTTCACTCTGCCCTTTTGATCTCATTCTTCTGCGCTGCTCTACACGCCCAGGAGATCTCCATTCAAGCTCTCGTCACTCCATCCACCGTCATCATCAAGGACGGGCGCCCCGTCCCCTTCGCCCTCCACGGATTTATCGAATTCCGATCTCTCTCCGAACTTTTCCCCTACATCGACTCGCAAACTCATCGTTGGCCAGGCAACTCCGCCTTCGGCGATGCCGAGCGGCACCAACTCGCCGGTGAACTCCTGCGCCGGGGCATCGAGAGTCGTGTTGTCTCCATGGCCGACGATCGCCCCTTCGAAACGCTTTTCACGCACACCGAAGACGAACTCCGCCAGGCACTCGCCCGAGTCACCGAACCCACTCCGGCCGGATACGCCGACGCCTTTGTCGCCGTCCAGCAAAAATGGAAACACGCCATCAATTGCTGGAGTGCCGCTCCCTCCATTTCCGCGCGCGTCCTCTCCAATTGGTACCCGATCTCCGAAGGCATCCCGCTCTATGGCGCCACCTATGACTCCACCGAGCACTTTTGGCAAGCCGTCAAGTATCATGGCGATACTACCGTCGCCGACCTCAACGCGCTCCTCACCGCGTTCGAGCAGCAGAGCTGGACACCCTGGCTTGCGCGTCTTGATGACGATCCCGGCCTCTACCTCCCGAACGCCTATGCGATCGAGTTCCTGCGCTCCAATCTCAAGCGCGACCGGTTTCGCTGGTTTCGCGACCAACTCGCCACGCACAATCTTCAACCTACCGAACACGTTCGTGCCGCGCAGCAACGCACCGCCACGCCATTCCGCTTCACCGCCTTCGAAGAAAAGGTCATCTGGGGAGATCTCGCTGACGTCTTTCACCTCGTCTATACGTTTTCCCTTCCGGATGACCCGCTCCGCGCCGCCCTCGCCCGCTCGCACTTCGATGCAATTTACCTGGGCGATCGCAAGATGCCGTTCATCAGTGAAGAATTCCGCACCCTCATGCTCGAAATCTGGCATGTAAAGTATCTCAAGATGCCGCGCTTTCGCGAACTTATCAGCTCCATTCCCAGCGAGATCCGCCTCGAGCATTTCCTAAATGATGGTGACTCCCCGGATATTCCGATTCCAATTTACGTCGGTTATCTCAACCATATCCGCGATCTTGCGCGCCAACACTAGGTGGAGAACTCTATACCCGCCAGAAGCGCGTTTCCGGCTGGCTTACGTGCAGCCGACGATACGGAATTTTGGCGGTTTGACAGACCGTGGCACTGAGTCAACTCCGGTTCGCGCACAACTTGCTCCTTGAACGACCTAAGGTTTGTAGAGCGAAGGATCTGAAGTTGTCTATGACTGCCGTTCGGAATCGCTTGCTGACAGCGATACCAATTTCACACATCGGTATCCGGTCTAAAATCTCACAAATGACTACCGAAGCGACACTGTGTTTGACCACCGATAACGGCGCAATGGTGATGCCCATGCCTGAATGGACGAGTGAGATCAGCGTGGGAATCTCTCCTACGGTCTGAGTGACATTGGGAACAATCCCGGCATCGTGGAGGATCCCGAACATCAAATCGTGGAATCCAGGGGCCCATGTACGCTCATACATCACGAAGTTCTCGCCCGCCACTTCGCGCAGGCGCACCTTTTTTCTTTTCGCCAGTTTATGGGACGAGGGTACGACGATCACGAAGGGTTCGCGATGCACCGTGACAACATCGAGGGTCGAGTGCTCACCAACAGGTAAACGTAGAAATCCAATGTCGAGCGCCCCGGTCTCCAGCATCTGTACCTGCTCCGCCGTGAGAATGTTGCGCAAACTGAACTCTACTTTTGGGTTCAACTCTCTAAAGTGACGAACGATATTGGGCACGATCTCACTTGCCGCAGTTGAGACGAAGCCGATCCGCAATAGCCCCAGTTTTCCATTGGCAGCCAACCTCGATCTGTGAACGGCTTGGTCCAACTGCGACAGCGCTGCAGCCGCATCGTCACGAAAAGCGACACCCGCCGCGGTCAGCGTTGTTTTGCGCCGGTTCCGTTCCAAGAGCCGAACGCCGACCTCCTCCTCAAGAGCTTTTATCTGAAGGCTTAAAGCCGGTTGGCTGAGATGAATCAACTCCGCTGTGCGCCCGAAGTGCAGCGTCTCGGCGATCGAGAGAAAGGAGCGAATTTGACGAAGTTCCATTTCTTTATCTTATTTGCGCGCCTTATCACAGGCAACAAAACAAACAATGTCACTCATTACCGCCGGAAACCTCCAATCGAGTGTGTGCCGAGGTGGTAGTCGAATTGGCACAGAATAAGGAGAAAGATATGAAATTCGATTTCTTGCAGAAGCAAACCTCACGCCGCAACATCTTGCGAGGCTCGGTCACTCTAGCCGGCAGCGCGTTTCTGGCGCACCTCTTTCCTGCGACGTTGCTCCACGCTTCCGCGGGGGCACACGCACAAGAGACGTCGGCGGCCGACCTGCTCGCGTATATGCGCGACTGGTTCAACACCTTTCCGATGGAAACGCAAAAGCTTGCTGACAATATCACTATGTTCGACGGCCCCGGCGGAGCCGTGGTGGTCCTCAACGGCCCGGACGGCAAATTCGTGGTGGATAGTTTCGTTGCGCCCGCCTGGCCCAGGCTCAAAGTGGCTCTCGATGGCCTGGGCAATGCGCCAGTTCAATACCTCATCGATAGCCACTGGCACTTCGACCATGCCGATAACAACGCGCATTTTCACGCAATGGGAGCCACGGTTCTTGCGCACGAAAACACTAAGAGGCGCATGTCAGAGCCGCATGATCTCCCGGTCCTGCTTAGAGCACCAAATGGTGCGCTCATCGGCTTGCATTTTGACCCCTCGCCCGCGGAGGCCTTGCCGCAGCAGACCTTCGTCAATAGTTACAAACTACAAGCCAATGGGGAAACTCTCGTGCTGCAACACGTTCCTGCCGCGCATACGGACACGGACATCTACATTCATTTTCAAAATGCCAACGTGATTCAGATGGCCGACCTGTTTTTCAACGGGATGTATCCCTACATCGACCCCGGTACAGGCGGGAAAATCGCTGGCGTGATTGCCGCTTCCGACAGAATTCTCTCACTCGCAGATAATGACACCAAGATTGTTGCGGGGCACGGCCCGCTCGGCAACAAATCTGACCTCACGAAAGCCCGTGACATGCTCATCACTTCGCGTGATCGCATTCAGAAATTGAAGTCGGAGGGAAAATCTGCCCTGGAAGACGTCGCGGAAAAGCCTTTCTCCGATCTTGACCCAGTCTGGGGCAAAGGCATCATCAACGGCGACCAGTGGGTCCAAATCGTCTATCTGACGCTCTGAGTCTGCGGCTGAGGATTAGTTGCAGGTCAGTGCGCCTATTTTCACTACTACCCGCTGCGAACTCGCTTGAGCTCGTGACCCAACTTAAGGAGGACCTATGTTTGAAGGACTGTTTCAACCCACGCATCTGCTGGTGATCTTCGGAATCGCACTACTGGTGTTCGGCCCAAAGAAGCTTCCCGAACTCGGCAAAGGCATCGGAGAAGGTATCCGTGGCTTCAAGTCAGCCATGAAAGAAAAAGAAGAAAAGAAGCCGGCCAACGGACCCATCGCCGAGGGAGACCAAAGCTGACCGACGAAGCTAAAACAAACGCCGGGTTCGCCCGGGACACCTCGGAGGCAGACAGCGCCAAAAACCATTTCTGGAAGAGATTAAAACGTTAAGGAGGTTTTATGATCGCGAACTACGTGAAGGCAGGGCTCATATGTCTGTGCGCCCTTGGCATGTTGAATAGCTCTGTTGCCCAAACATCGGATACACCGATAAAAAACGTCGTGCTGGTGCATGGAGCGTGGGCGGATGGTTCTGGCTGGAAAGGCGTCTACGACATTCTTGTCAACGACGGCTTCACCGTCAGCATCGTCCAAGAACCGGAGACGTCCTTCAAAGACGACGTGGCTGCCACGAAGCGCACGCTAGCCCTGCAGGATGGACCATGCATTCTAGTCGCGCACAGCTATGGAGGAGCCGTAATTACGGAAGCGGGTGCGGATCCATCGGTTGTCGGACTGGTGTATGTCGCGGCGCACATGCCGGATGCCGGCGAAAAAGAGTCCGAGGATGGAAAGCGCTTTCCGAGCGACCTGGCCAAATCGGGCGCCATCAAGAAAACGCCAGACGGTTTCACTTATATCGACCCGGCACAATTTCATGGATTGTTTGCAGCTGACCTTCCCGACGATCGGGCTGCTTTCATGGCACGATCGCAGGTGTTCAACTTTGCGGACAATTTCTCAGCGACGATCAGCGCTGCTGCCTGGAGAACCAAACCGAGCTGGATGGTCGTGGCGGGAAGCGATCGAACCATCAACCCTGACCTCGAACGTTGGTATGCCAAGCGAGCGAACAGCCATACGGTCGAAGTCACCGGCGCCAGCCACTCAGTTTACGTCTCGCATCCCAAGGAAGTTGCAGATGTGATTGAGAGTGCAGCAAGTGCGGCGTCGAAATAGCTCGGACTCTGCAAGGAGTCCCCACAGCCGGAGGGATCACGTGAAACTTCTCGATATTCAGTCGTCAACAAGAGGCGAATCTTCCGATTCGGTAACCACAAGCGCGTTTATCGTTAACCTATGTGGTGAAACTTCCCACAAGCAACAGACGGAGCTTCGTTCGGATAGAAGCGAAAGGAGCTTGGCGGCGGACGCTTCGCCTGTTGCTGAGCGAACGGTCGATATGATCTGAGCTGATTTTTGTCACAGAACTCTGACGAATCTAATCAGAGTTAAAATCTATTGAAAATCGAAGCTGTCCCAAAACTTGCCGCTGCCGACGATTGGGAAGCATCGCCGTCAATTTCATAATTAATTTAGAGGGCCTTGGCGAAAGTATCGAATTGACAGTTTGGACCATCGCGCTTGGAGATCACATGAGTATGTCCGCCAGTCCTGGCAGCGAACGCTTTCAAAGCGGCGCGAACAAATACGCTGCCTACCTTGAAACGTTCGGGGGGCGGTTGCGCTCGGACTTGGCCTTCGCCAACCTCCACGATTTTCTTCCTCAACAGGCTGAGCACCCGTTGCGCGCCCTGGATCTCGGTTGTGGCACGGGAGCGACAGCCGTTCGCCTCGCGCGACTTGGCATTCATGTCACGGCTCTGGATTGCTCTGCGGAGATGCTGGATATCGCGCAACGCGCCGCCCACGAGAGCGGGGTCGCGGAGCGGATCGTGGTGAGACACGGTGAGGCAGTACAGCTTGCCAGCTTGTTTCCCGCGCGTTTGTTCGATGTAATTGTCTGCCATAACATCCTGGAATATGTCGTTGACCCGGGAACTGTGCTGCGGGATGCGGCTCGCGCCTTGCGGGGTTCATCCGCCATCGTCTCGGTGCTTGTGCGAAGCCGGGCCGGCGAGGTATTAAAAGCCGCAATCCAAGCGGGCGATCTGGACGAGGCGGAAAACGGTCTTATAGCTGACTGGGGAGAAGAATCTCTCTACGGAGGAAGAGTGCGACTCTTCAGTAGCGACGATACGCAACGTATGCTGAAAGCGGCACCGCTGACATTAGTTGCGGAGCGGGGTGTGCGCGTGGTTGCTGATTATTTGCCGCCGGCGCTATCTCGCGACGGCGAGTATCAGCGCATTCTCGAACTGGAACGTAAGCTGGGCATGCGGCCAGAGTTTGCCGCAGTCGCGCGCTACAGCCAATGCTTGGCTCGCCGACCGGATCGCGTGAAGGAGGAACGCGAGTGAACCACGTGCGAGCGGAATCTCCATTCTCCACACCCGGCGGGAAGACGCCTGACGCCGGTATTTCGCTCGGGCTTGGCCTCACCAACGAGTGCAATCTTTCATGCGCCTTTTGCTACCGGGATCCGGCCCGCACCGATCGCCTCTCTCTCGCTCAAGTGAAATCGGTAATGGAACGACTGCCGATCCGTTCGGTGAATCTCGGCACCGGCGAGAACGGCATGCATCCAGAGTTCGAAGCGATATTGGGTTACCTGCGAACGCTACCCATCAAACTCACCATCACCTCCAACGGCCACAGCGTCGCAGTCTTGGGGGAGAAAGAGCTGCTCTCTTTTCACGACATTGAGTTTTCTCTCGATTACCCGACCCAGGGCGAACAAGATGCGCAACGCGGAAACGGCAATTGGGAACTGATCCACCATCAGGCAGAACGCTGC
>CAZGXY010000079.1:0-14866 GCA_964530145.1 uncultured Acidobacteriaceae bacterium
ATTGACCCGATGGTGGGTGTAATCGCGATGTCACGTCGATAGCGAGTTGCCAAATCCTGCATCTTGACGCTCTTAGCCGGATGACAATCGTGGCTCCCGGAGGAGGGTCTGATCCTAATTTTGGCGATTGACCCACCGCCCGACCCGTGGCACAATCTGCGACTTGTCAAGGAGGACAGCATGAAACGGTCTCCCCGCCCTCGTGAAGCATCCTTCAATCTTTCAGCCTCGGTTCGTCAGCGTCTCAACACCTACGCCATCGCGGCGAGCGCCGCCGGAGTTAGTTTGCTGGCACTTGCTCAGCCCGCCACGGCAGAAATTATTTACACGCCTGCAAATGGGAGGGTCGCACGCGACGGCGGTTATAACGTCGATCTCAATCACGACGGCATCGTTGATTTCACTATTGCAGAAAGAGCAAATTTCACCTCATTGCAGAGTTACAACGACCTTTCCGCACTCGCAGCGAGAGGGAATCACGTGTGGTGTTTGGGCGCGGTATGCACGAGCGTTTCGACAAGTAACGCGGAGGCGCCAATGTCTGCGGGAGCCAAAATCGGGCCGGCCCGAGTCGGCTGGGCTTCTCGTGGCGCAGTCATGGAGTTTGAGCAAACGTCGCGTGGGGCCTATTTTACTGCTGGTCCCTGGGCTGAGATACATTCCGACGCTTACCTCGGCCTGCGCTTTCAAATCGACGGGGAAACTCACTACGGGTGGGCGCGAGTCCGTGCGACATTCCACAGAGGCAGCACTCACGAAGAGAGATATTGGGAAGCGCACGTCACGGGCTACGCTTACGAAACAATAGCCAACAAGGCGATCGAGGCTGGGCAAACCGGCGAAAACGATGGCGACGCAGCTGTGGACGCTCCGTCATTTCCAACCCAAATGCCTGCGGCTCTTCCGCAGTTCGGAACTCTCGGCGCCCTCGCCACAGGCGCTGAAGGTCTCTCGCGGCGGAAAGACTCGGAATGAAAAACCACCAATGCGGTTAAGTAGCTGTGGATTCGGGTCAAGCGACCGTCGTAATCAGGCGCTTACGCTCACAACCTGACTAACGGGACGTAGACCTAGAGGTCTTCAGCGGCCGGCCGCACAGCCGAGGTCTGTTCTCGATACCACTCTACCGTTCGCCGCAGGCCCTCTTCGAAAGCTACCGATGGCTTGTAGCCTAGATGTTTTTCCGCCAGCGAAATATCAGCGAGCGAATGCTTGATGTCTCCTCCGCGCTCGGGGCCGTGAATGGAGCTTCCGGAGTACGACGTGAGTTCCTGCAGGAGCTTGAACGTCTGGTTGAGCGTGACGCGGCGTCCGGTGGCCACGTTGAACATCTTGCCCGCGACCTCCTCCGCAGGCGCCTGGCAGGCGAGCAGATTTGCCTGTACAGCGTTATCGATGTAGGTGAAATCGCGGCTTTGTTCGCCGTCGCCGAAGATTGCCGGCTGCTCGCCGGCGAGCATCTGCGTAATGAATTTAGCCAGTACTCCGGAGTAGGGTGACGACGGATCCTGCCGCGGCCCAAAAATATTAAAGTAACGCAGCGAAACGGTTTGCAATCCGTAGCAGCGGTAAAACGATGTCATGTAGTGCTCGCTGGCCAGCTTGGCGACGGCGTAGGGAGAGATTGGATTGGGGGTCATCCCTTCATGCTTGGGCAGTGTGGGCGTGTCGCCGTAGGCCGAAGACGAAGCTGCATAGACGACGCGCTTTACTTTGGCGTCGCGCGCCGCGACCAGTACATTGACGGTGCCGTCGACATTGGCCCGGTTACTGCCAAGCGGATCGTGAACGGATTTAGGAACCGAGGGAATCGCTGCCTGGTGCAGAACATAATCGACTCCGGAGCAGGCAAGGCGCACGGCGTCGAGATCGAGAATATCCGCTTCGCTGAAGTCGATGTCGGCGAGAATCTCGCTGAGATTCTCTCGCTTGCCAGTTGAAAAATTGTCTACGCCGCGAACCCGCTCGCCGCGCTTGAGAAGTTCTCGAGCCAGCGACGATCCGATGAAACCCGCAACGCCTGTGATCAGATAAAGAGCCATTGCCGACCATCATAAACAATTTGAGTACCTTTTATGGAGGCTGGCGAACGAGCGTTCGTCGAATAGAGGTGATTCGAGTGACCGGTATCGCTTTGATGGCCGCCAGCGATTAGCGAGTATTGCGGAGGATTCGCAGAAAGTCGTCCGTGCTCAATTTCGTCGTTCATGATCCGAAGGTTGCGCGGACGCGAAACGCTCGGTTAGCGCCTCGCGGCCGGTCTTTCTTTAAATTACGGAGGATTCCATCTGCAAACGGTAGGAAAACCGTCTGTCGCCACTCCGGGGACGTCTCGAATGTTTCTTAGCGGAAACGGTTCAGGATTGGAACGCCGCGGCGGGAAACTCGGCGACAGCCTTGCGAATCTTACTCCAAACTTCTTCGCGTCCGGCGCCGGTCTTGGCAGAGAAGGGAATAACAGTGGACGCGGGATACGCCTCGGACAAGCCCTTCACCGTATTTCGCAACTGATTGTTGGAGAGCCGATCGCTCTTGGTTGCGATCAGAATGAAATCGCGGCCGGCGCTATTAAGAAAATCCAATAACTGGCGGTCGACTTGCTGCGGCGGAACATTTACATCGATGAGCGCAAGGCACAGCGCAAGCGTGGAACGCTGGTGCAGATACGGCTCGATGAAGGTCGGCCACTCCTGAGAAATCTCACGCGATATTTTTGCGTAACCGTAGCCAGGCAGATCGGCGAAGATGACTTCGGGGCGCGGTTTGCCGGGCCAGCGTACTTCGAAGAAATTAATGCTGCGAGTGCGGCCTGGAGTGGAACTGGTGCGCGCGAGTTTGGCGCCGACGAGCGAGTTGATCACGCTGGACTTGCCGACGTTGGAACGGCCGAGAAAGGCGACTTCAGGCAGAGTGGGAGCGGGGAAGTGCGCAAGATTGGTAGCCGCAGCCATGAATCGCGCAAGAACCCTCATGCTCAAGTGTGCAATGGAAAGAAGCCGAAATGCAAGCGAATGGGCGCGCGGCTTAAGCATGGGGCCGCAAAAAAAACGCCCGCCGAAGCGGGCGCACGGAAAATCGAAATTAGCTCTTACTGGTGCGCCGCCGGACTGTCGCCCGTGTTGGCGGTGAGCGGAGGCGCGATGGTCTGGGCCGTCACATCCTCGTTGAGGGCTGTCAAGGGCGATTCCAGCGCGATCTGCAGCACCTGATCCATGGTGTCGACGAAATGCATCTTCATGGCGTTGCGCAGATTTTCCGGAACCTCGGCGAGATCTTTTTCGTTGTCCTGCGGCAGGATCACTTCGAAAAGCCCGGCGCGATGCGCAGCCAATAGCTTTTCTTTGAGGCCGCCGATGGGCAGAACTTTTCCGCGCAGCGTAATTTCGCCTGTCATGGCGAGATCGCGGCGAACCGGAATTTTGCTGAGAGCGCTGGCAATGGCCGTCGCGATGGTGATGCCGGCAGAGGGACCATCTTTTGGAATCGCCCCTTCGGGCACGTGCACGTGAAGATCGAGGTTGCGGTAGAAGTCGCGGTTCAGGCCAAGGCGATTGGCGCGCGAGCGAACATACGAGAGCGCGGCCTGCGCCGACTCCTGCATCACGTCGCCGAGCTTGCCCGTGAGCGTAAGCTTCCCTTTACCATCGACGACCGTGGCTTCCGTGCTGAGGATTGAGCCGCCGACTTCGGTCCAGGCAAGTCCAGTGACCAGGCCTATTTCGCTCTTTTCGTGAGCCAGCGTGTCGCGGAACTTGATCACGCCCAGGAATTCTTTGACATTGTCGCCGGTTACATCGACAGCGTAATTCGCGCCTTCCTTTACGACTTTGCGCGCGATCTTGCGGCACACATTGCCAATTTCGCGTTCGAGATTGCGCACGCCAGCTTCCCGCGTGTAGGCGCGAATCAGCGTGGTGATGGCGTCGTCGGAAAATTTCACGTTCTTCTCTGACAGCCCGGCCTGCAGCATCTGCTTTTTTACGAGAAACTGTTTGGCAATCTCGACTTTTTCCTGCTCGGTGTAGCCGTGGAGTCGCAGCACCTCCATGCGGTCTTGCAGAGCGGGAGGGATCGTGTGCATGACGTTCGCGGTCGCGACAAAAAAGACTTGAGAGAGATCGTATTCAACGTCGAGGTAATGATCGACGAACATGAAGTTCTGCTCGGGATCGAGCACTTCGAGCAGGGCGGCCGAGGGGTCGCCACGGAAGTCCATCGACATCTTGTCGACTTCGTCGAGCATGAAGACAGGATTCTTCGTGCCCGCCTTCTTCATCATCTGGATGATCTGGCCAGGTAATGCGCCGATGTAGGTGCGGCGGTGGCCGCGGATCTCGGCTTCGTCACGAACTCCGCCGAGAGACATACGCACGAACTTGCGGCCCGTGGCTTTTGCAATCGACATGCCCAAAGATGTTTTGCCGACCCCCGGCGGTCCAACGAAGCAGAGAATCGATCCCTTGGGATTCTTCACCAACTGGCGCACGGCAAGGAATTCAAGGATGCGCTCTTTGATTTTCTCCAGGCCGTAATGGTCTTCGTTCAGAACTTTTTCTGCGCGGGAAATATTGCGGATTTCCTTCGAGCGCTTCTTCCAGGGTACGGCCAGCAGCCAATCGAGATAGTTGCGTGAAACCGTAGATTCCGCCGACATGGGCGGCATCGCCTCAAGCTTCTTTAGTTCCTGCAAGGCCTTGTCTTTGACTTCTTTCGGCATGCCGGCGGCTTCGACTTTTTTCTTCAGTTCGTCGAATTCGCTCTTCTCGCCGCGGCCCAGCTCTTTTTGAATCGCCTTGATCTTCTCGTTGAGGTAGTACTCTTTTTGCGCTTTTTCCATCTGCCGCTTGACGCGCGACTGGATCGTCCGGTCGACGTTGAGTTTTTCGATCTCCACGTCGAGCACGTCGGCGATGCGATTCAGGCGCTCGGAAGGATCGAAGATTTCCAGCAGTTCCTGTTTTTCTTCGATGGAGAGCTGGAGATTCGCAGCGATGATGTCGGTGAGCTTGGCCGGATCTTCCATTCGCACGGCCGAGATCATGGTCTCGTAATTCAGCGCCTGGCAGAGCTTCACGTACTGCTCGAACAGAGTGGTGACCCGCTGCATGCTGGCTTCAATCTGCGGATTCATCTCCGTTGGATAACGGGCGACGCGCACCGAAGCTTGCATGTATCCATCGGCATCGGTCGCCTGCAGCAGGCGACCGCGCTCGATGCCTTCTACAAGAACCTTAATGTTGCCATCGGGCAGCTTCAGGCTCTGCACGATGTTGACGATGGTTCCTACCTGGTAAATCTCGTTGGCTTTGGGTTCATCGATTGAGGCGTCGTGTTGGGTAGCCAGGAAAATTTTCTTGTCGGCTGCCAGCGCCTCTTCCAAGGCTCGCACGCTCGACTCGCGGCCCACGACAAACGGGGTCATCATGAAAGGAAAGATGACCACGTCACGGATGGGCATCATGGGCAGCTTTTTAGTTTCGAATTTTTCCTTGGATGTGGTCACTCGATCTCCCCAGTCTCGTGCGGAATAGCCAGCGTAGCGCGGAGTTCCACAGTCCGCCCCCACCTACAGTCTACTATGTTACTACCCAGCCTTCTCCAATGTGGCCACCGAAGCACTGCGTTTTTCTACCATCTCCCGGGTAACTTCGAACTCCTTTAATTTCTTCTGGCTGGGCAGGTGGAACATCAAGTCGAGCATTAACTCTTCCAGAATCATTCGCAGGCCGCGGGCGCCAACTTTTCGAGCCATGGCCTGGCGGGCGACGGCGCGAAGAGCCTCCTCGCTGAATTTTAGGCGCACATTTTCAAACTCGAATAAGCGCTGGTACTGCTTAACGATGGCATTTTTGGGACGAGTAAGGATCTCGATCAGAGCGTTCTCATCCAAGTCCTCCAGCATGCCGACCACAGGCAGCCGGCCAACAAATTCGGGAATCAGACCAAACTTGATCAAATCCTCGGGCTGAATTTCGCTGAGCAACTCGAAGTTGCGCTTGCGCGAGACAACGATGTCTTCTTTTTCGGCGTCTTCACCAGCGCGGAAGCCGAGCGACTTCTTGCCGACACGCCGGCCGATGATTTTCTCCAGGCCGACAAAGGCCCCACCGCAAATAAATAGAATGTTCGTGGTGTCAACCGGAGTGAATTCCTGGTGCGGATGCTTGCGTCCGCCCTGCGGAGGAACATTGGCAATGGTTCCTTCGAGAATCTTGAGCAGCGCCTGCTGTACGCCCTCGCCGGAAACGTCGCGGGTGATCGAGGGATTCTCGTCCTTGCGTCCTATCTTGTCGATTTCGTCGATGTAGATGATGCCGGTTTGAGCGCGGCTCACGTCGCCTTCGGCAGCCTGCAGGAGCTTAAGAATGATGTTCTCGACATCTTCGCCGACGTATCCGGCCTCGGTAAGCGTCGTCGCATCGACGATGGCGAAGGGTACGTCCAACATGCGGGCCAGGGTCTGCGCCAGCAGCGTCTTGCCGGTGCCTGTCGGCCCGATCAGCATAATGTTCGACTTGCTCAGTTCAATGCCATCGGTGCCTTTTTGCCGGTTCATGAAGATGCGCTTGTAGTGGTTGTAAACCGCAACCGCCAGCTTCTTCTTGGTCTGCTCCTGCCCGATGACGTATTCATCGAGGAAGGTCTTGACCTCTTGCGGCTTGGGCAGTTGATTGGGCGGAGCGGTCTGTGGCGTGGCCGTGCGGTCATCTTCAAGAATTGAATTACAAACGGCAACGCACTCGTCGCAGATGTAAGCGCGAGGGTAGTCGCTGGGAGACGAGATCAGCTTGGCTACGGCATCCTGCGATTTATGGCAAAACGAACAACGCAGAATCTCGTCGGAAGACTTGGTTTTCACTCAGCTTTACTCCTTTGCATGCGGCAAAACGCGCCTGGCTCCCGCCGCCTCTAGCGATTTCTTTCCTGGGTTATCCCGCGATTCAGGCGCGAAGGCAGATCATACCGCTTTTACGGTCTTGTAGATGATATCGTCTATGATTCCGTACTCCTTCGCCTGTTGCGCGTTCATGATGAAATCGCGCTCCACATCCTTTTCTACCTTATCCAGCTTCTGGCCGCTATGTTTCGAGAGTAACTGGTTGGTGATCTCCCGCATGCGGAGGATTTCCCGGGCATGGATGTCGATATCTGTAGCCTGGCCGGATAACCCGCCCATGGAAGGCTGGTGAATCAGGATGCGGGAATTTGGCAGGGCCAGCCGCTTTTTGGACTCGCCCGCCGACAACAGCAACGCCGCCATAGACGCGGCTTGGCCCACGCAGAGCGTCATTACGTCATTCTTGACGTATTGCATGGTGTCGTAAATTGCCATGCCCGCGGTGATCGACCCGCCCGGCGAGTTGATGTAAAGCTGGATGTCTTTTTCCGGATCTTCCTGAGCCAGAAACAGCATCTGCGCGATCACCAGGTTGGCGATGTTATCGTCAATCGGCGTACCTATAAAGATAATGTTATCTCTGAGTAGCCGGGAGTAAATGTCATAGGCGCGTTCGCCCCGCCCGGTCTGCTCGATGACCATCGGAACTAACATCATGTGCGGATCATTATTGCTGTTCTTGTTATTCAAGTTCACCTGCCACACTCCGCCCCGCAACCACGACTCGCTTTACGGGGAGGGTCGAAAGTGGTCCGCGTCTTTTTGAGTTACGCGGACTGGTGATAAAGAAAATTGAGGGTCTTTTCGCTGCGGATTCTCATCCGGATTCTATCGAGGCCCCCATCCTGTGTCAAACGGGCTCGAACCGCTTCCGACGTTTGTTTGGATTGTTTCGCGAGCGATTCGACCTCCTGATTCAATTCGTCGTTGCTGACATCTATTTTTTCGAGGTCGGCGACGCGCTCCAGCAACAAAGACGACTTCACATCGTGGACGGCCTGATCGCGCTGGCCGGCGCGGAGGCGCGGCAGGTCCATTTTTTTCATTTCTTCCATCTTCATGCCCTGCGCGGCGAGGGCCCGGAGGCCGCGCTCGAGGCGCAGATCGATCTGACGGTCGACCAAGGATTCCGGGACTTCGAAATCGTTCCGCTTGACCAGTTCGGCGACCAGCTTGTCTTTGGCAAAGCGCTCGGCGGTCTGACGCTGCTCGACTTCCATGTTTTCCCGAATCTGCTTGCGGACCTGATCGAGGCTGGTGAATTCGCCCAGTTCTTTGGCGAAGTCGTCATTCAACTCAGGGAGGCTCTTCTGCTTGATGCCGTTAATTTTCACGGTGTACACGAAAGTTTTTCCAGCAAGGCGTTTGTCGGGTGCGTCTTCGGGATAGACCACGTCGAAGGTGCGCTCTTCACCGGCAGACGCACCAGTCAGATTCTGCGTGAACTCAGGAACCGTGTTCTTGCCGCCGATTTCGATCAGCACCTCATCCATGTGAACAGGTTTAACGTTTGGGTCGGCATCATCTTTCGGTTTGCCGTCCATGGAGGCTTGCGCAAAGTCGCCTTGGGCGAGGGTGCGGCCTTCTACAGTCGTATAGGTTGCGTGCTGCTCGCGCACGCCATTAAGCGCCTGCTCGACCTCCTCGCCGGTGACGTTAATCTCCGGCTTATCGGCGCGCAGCTCTTTGTAGCCCTCGACGTTGACCTCGGGCAGCACTTCGAAGCTGGCCTTGAAGCGCAACGGCTCGCCGTCATGAATGTGGAGGTCGCTGACGCGAGGTTGCGAAACCGGGATCAGCCCCTGCTTCTCGGCTTCTCTGCGGAAATATTTCGGAATCAGAGCCTCGGCAACGTCGCTCTTCAGGCCCTCGCCGAAGCGCTGCCGGATGATGGAGGCGGGAACGTGTCCGGCGCGAAAACCGGGCAGCCGCGCGCTCTTCTGATAGCGCTGAATCTGCAGTTCGGTTTCGCGGGCAACTTCGGCAGCCGGGATCTCTACGGAAATCTCGCGCTTGGTATCTTTCTTGTTGGCTTCGGGCTGATTGGCCTCTGACCTGGCCGTGTCGGTCTCTGTGGGGCTCACATTGCAAGTGTAAAGAGAGTAGGAGAGCAGCGTCAAACGGGTGAAACGCGTGGTAACCTGCGAAGCTTCTCCGAATCGTCAGAAGGGAGCTTTTGAATGAGATGCCGTAGTTCTATTGAACCTGGCATATTTCATCGTCGAAGCGGTTGAAGCTCCGACGTGTGGTACCGTTAGCCTGGAAACGGGCAGGGTTATCATGCGCCGAAGAGGTCGCAACACGGCTTGGCGCCCAATAACCGGCTCAATGGAGCGACGAATTTCGATTTTCTCAGATTCTTGAGCGGACCCGCCGCCATGCCAAGCCCCTTCGATCATAGTCATTGCTAGTCGATCTCATTGACTTGCCGCTCCCACCAACGTAAGATTCGCCGACGACAGGATGGCTCTGCCGCAGCCTACTTCCCGGTGAAACCGCTGCCCAGTCCTGGCGAACGACAGTTTCAAATCTTCTAAAGTTGTAAACGAGGAGGGCGTGATGCAGCTTCGTCTGGAAGGCCGTCCCGTTGGCGAAGTCATGGTGATTCAGGCTTCCGGCCGGATCGTGGCCGGCAATGAAGTTTTCACTCTGCATGCGCAGGTCGGCGACGCGATCGAGAAGTATGGCGACGTCGTGCTCCAGTTCGACCAGGTTGAATTCGTCGACAGCAGCGGATTGGGCGCGCTGATGCGCCTGGTACAAGCCGCCCGCGCCAAGGGCGGAGATCTCAAACTCAGCGGGCTGCCGCTGAAGGTCCGCAAGGTGTTGCAGCTGACCAACCTTCTAGCGCAATTTGAAACCTACGAGACGTTGGAAGAGGCAATTACCGCGGCCTATCTAGGCTCGCACTATTCGCGCGGCAAAACCGGCGACGCCCGGCCACGCATGCTTTGCATTTATCCCTCGAATGATGTGAGCGCGTTCCTGCGTGAGGTGCTGTGCACTGCAGGCTACAACGCGATCGTAACCACCACCCCCGACGATGTGCAACTTCTGCTTAAGGCGACGAAGGCTAAATTGGTGGTGGTGTCTCCCCGCGTTCAGATCGTGCGCGGCAAGCCCATCGCCAAGGCGTTGCAGGAAATCGACCCCACGGTATCTCTGCTTACATTGGACGAGACCTTTGCCACCATCGATCCTGGAGACGCGGCGGAGAAACTCTTAAGCGATGTGGGCCGAATGCTGGCTATTGCGAGTTGACGTGCGGGGGTAGAACCTCTCACCGCCTCCCTGAATCGAATCGGTTTGTGACCAAGACCTTGCCGCATTGGCTCACCGTTCTGAACCGCGAAGTCGTCGCCTGCACCCGGTGCCCGCGCCTCGTGGAATATCGCGAAGAAGTCGCGCGGGTGAAGCGGCGGGCTTACCGCGACTGCGAATATTGGGGCAAGCCGGTGCCCGGATTCGGCGATCCCGAAGCACGCGTGCTCATCATGGGCCTGGCGCCTGGGGCGCATGGTTCCAACCGCACCGGACGCCCGTTTACCGGCGATGCCTCGGGAAAGTTCATGTATCCGGTACTGTACGAAACAGGATTTGCCAACCAGCCGACCGCTACCGATCGCAGCGACGGCCTCGAACTGAAAGACCTTTATATTACCGCGGCGGTGCGCTGCGCTCCTCCGGCGAATAAACCGACTCCGCAGGAACTCGCCGAATGCTCGTTTTTTCTCGACCGCGAAATTGCCGGATTAAAGAAAGTAAAGGTTGTGGTTGCGCTGGGGAAAATCGGCTTTGACGCGTATTTGAACTATCTGAAGCGCCGCGGCCTTCTGGCGAGCCGGCAGCCTTATATCTTCAAACACGGCGCCAATTACCGGTTACCCGATGGTAAGGTGTTACTCGCCTCTTACCATCCGTCGAACCAGAACACGCAAACCGGCAAACTGACACGCCCAATGTTCGCAGAAATATTTAAGCAGGCGGCAAGACTTGCCGATGAATAAACCGAGGCGCCGCCGGGCGGTTCGTTGCACCTTGCCCCACCCGATGGGGTTTAATCAAGAGAGATCGGGGTCATGAACCGGGGCGGCGCCGAATTAAGCTTTGAGCGATGAGCTGAGGCAATGCAGATGTAACTTGAGAACTCAAGGGTTGCTCACAGCCATTGCTGACAGCTCAGGCTCAGAATCCTACCATCACCGGCTCAGGCTCCAGTCGCACGCCCCAAATTTCTTCTACTCGCTGTTGAATTTGTTCCTTCAGCGTAAGGACTTCGTCGGCGCTTGCCTGGCCGCGATTCACGATTGCCAGCGCGTGCTTCGATGAGAGGCCAACCCGCCCGAAACCGTATCCTTTAGCGAATCCAGAGTGCTCAACCAACCATGCCGCCGAAACTTTCTTGTGGCTCTCGAGTGCGGGATAGCTGGGCAGCGCCAGGCGTCGCGCGGCTGCGCGCCGCTTCAAATCCTCGTGTTGATCTTCGGTCAGGATCGGATTCTTGAAAAACGAACCGGCGCTTTGGCAATCGGGATCTCCCGGAACGATTAACATGCCTTTCAATGCGCGGATGTGGCGCACCGCTTCCCGAACTTCCGCAAGCTTCGGCGGCGTTTGCCATCCTGCGAAGTGCCGTTTGAGATCGGCGTAGCCGATTTGCGGATCGCCTTCGGGCGTAAGCGCGTAAGTGACGCGAAGCACGATGAAGCGGCCGGCCTGACTTGTATTAAAGATGCTCGATCGGTAACTGAACTCGCAAGCGTCCGGCCGCAGATTATGAACCTGGCCATCATTCAAATCGAAAACCTGCACGGATGCTATGGTCTGTGCCACGTCCTGTCCGTAGGCACCGACGTTCTGCACCGGAGTGCCGCCGACGCTGCCGGGAATTCCGCTGAGGCACTCAATTCCGGCGCAGCGCGCCCGGACCGCGTCGGAAACGAACTTGTCCCAGGATTCTCCGGCTCCGACCTCGAATAGAACTTTGCCGTCTTTCGCCTCATCGCGTCGATCGAAGCCGGGAATCGCGACTTTCAGCACCAGGCCGGGCCATCCTGCGTCGGCGATCAACAGGTTGCTGCCACCGCCGAGGACGAATATCGGCTGATTGTGAGAGCGCGCCCATCCGACAGCCTGCTGCACCTCACCCGTGTCTGTGGCGGAGACGAAATATCGCGCCAGGCCGCCGATCTTGAAAGTCGTAAGCGGAGCGAGCGGAATGTTTTCCTGCAGGAGCACGAATGATTTCAAATATACACACGGCGGCTCGGAGGCGCCGTGCGCCGTGGGTTACCTGAGTTCATGCCCCAACTTCGGATCGCCGTGTGCCGCCGGTCCTATTCCGGAGTGACGATGGCCTCCTTCTTCGCGATCTTGCGCAGGAAGTCTTCTCCAGTGCCGATATGTTGATCTACAAGCCGGGAAGGAGTATGCGCCAGCCACTCTGCGAGCGAGATGTCCTGGTAGTCGGGAGTGGGGAAGACTTCAAGGAAGACCAAGTCGCTATCGCCGAGGTTTTCGATGTAATGCGGCATCGATCTCTCGATGTAGCCCACGTCGCCTTCATGAAAGTCCATGGTGCGCGCGTGCCCGCCGGCGGAAAACACCGTCATGCGCCCGGCTCCAGAAACGTAGTACTGCCACTCATCCTCGTTGGGATGCCAGTGGAGTTCGCGCAATCCTCCCGGCTTCAGCGTGACGATTGCGGCGGCGATATTGGTCGCTGGAAAGTTTTTCCGGTCGACAATCTTCACGCTTCCACCGGCACTTACTTTACTGGGCTGCATTTTGCTGGCGAAAAATGAGAAGGGGTTGGGCACGGGTTCGGTACCTTCATAGACTTCCTTCCGCTCATCCGCGAGCGGTCGCGGCAGATCGCGCGGAAAGATAAATAGCTCGCGTGGCGGCACATTTTTAAAGGTCGACTCGGGTACATTGAAATTCTTGGCGAGAACTTCTTTCGGCGTGTGGTGCATCCAGTCGGTCAGGAGAAAAGTCTCAAATTCATTGAAGTTGCCATCGTCAAACACCAGAATGAATTGGCAGCCATCGGGACCCACGCCCTGAATCGAGTGAGGAATCCCGCCGGGAAAAAGCCAGAGATCTCCAGTGTTGACCTCATCGACAAACGCCCGGCCGTGCTGGTCGACGGCGGTGATGCGCGCCGCTCCCGCGGTCATGAACGCCCACTCCGCGCCGACATGCCAATGCAGTTCACGAATGCCGCCTTTGATCAACCTCATCTCAACGCCCGCCACTTTTTTGGAGATAGGAAGATCGCGAACCGTCACCTGGCGCGTCCAGCCTCCGGCTTCTACGCGTTTGTGGGCGTAGCTGAACGGATATTTAAAAGGAGGCTGTCCACCAGCGTCGGTCCCAGCAGGATAGACAGAGTCGGGCTCCGAGGCATCGAGAACCTTGTTGATCGGTCCAGGTTGTGTCTCATTCGCTCCGGCGTGAGTATCTCCGCTCATATCCCGTGTTTGCTGCGCTGCCGCGATGATCGGCAGACCTGCGGTTGCGGCTAAAACGACCGATCCCGTTTCCAGGAAACTGCGGCGGCTGAACTGATTTCTGGTCTGGCCGGTTTCGCTGGTTTTCAAATGTTGATCATCTTTCAGTTGTGGCATGATGCTTTCCTTTCGGGCGAAGTGTCTTGGACAGTATTATAGTTTTTTCGATCCCGGTGCACCGGGTTACGACCTACCTTTCCACTTGCCGCAACCTCGACCGCGTGCATGGCATCTGTGAGGAATATCGAGCCGCCGCAACGATCGATGTCGAACATGATCGCGCGGACAAGGAATCCTCGAAACGAATCGAATGCCCGATGCTCCATCTGTGGGCCGAAGGTGGTCCGCTCGATTTATTATGGAAGAGATGGGGCGCTCGGCATTTGGCGGCAATGGGCGCTACGCGCGAACGGACAGGCGATGAAGAGCGGCCACTTCTTTCCGGAAAGGAATCCTGACGACACCGCTGTTCTCGTCAAGCGCTTCCTCTCCGCGTAAGAGATAAATTCAAGAGAGCAATCGTCAATTCCTGGGTGTCTCTCGTTTGAAAAGTGCAGCTCCCGAATCTCCGAACTAAAGGCAGATATTGAAATGAAAAAATGGAAAATTGTAGTTCCTATCGCCGTCATCGCGGCTTTCATCGCATGGTATGCATTCCGGCCGGAGCGCCTTGTTGTCAATCGGCGCGTCGACGAAGCCATGCCGGCGGCGCAAAGCAGTTCGTCGCCGCAGCCGCTTGCCTCGGGACAGTTCTACAGCATCTTGCACCCGACGGCAGGGACGGCAACCATCTACCAGATGGGAGACGGTTCCCGAGTTCTTCGCTTTACCGATTTCAGCACATCCAACGGTCCTGATGTGCACGTCTACATGGTAGCTGCCGACGATGCTAAAGACGCAGCGGCAGTAGAAAAGGCGGGTTTTATCGATCTGGGAGTTATCAAGGGAAACATCGGCGACCAGAACTACACGTTTGGCAATGACTTGGACTTGGCTAAATATCGCGCCGTCTCCATATGGTGCAAACGATTCAGCGTGAATTTCGGAGCCGCGGCGCTAAGGCCGGTGCCGTAAAAGTGCTCGCAAAATCAGGATTCGGAATAGCGAAAAAGCCACGACCGGCCGGGCCGAGCTGACAACTAGGCCGTTGTCCCGCGAGTTTCTGACACTGGCGTGCTCCAAACCACTTGTGGGACGGCAAGATAAGTGGTGGAGGCGGCGGGAGTCGAACCCGCGTCCGAAAATGTTACTGGTCAAGAGACTACATGCTTATTCCGGTTCATGCCCCAGGCGTTGGGCGCCTTGCGGCGCTTCCCCCGGGACGTTCGCGGCCCACGCTCAGAACGGACAAGAAACGCTAGCCGCTAGCCTGAGATCTTAACCTCCCCGCCCAGACGTAGCGAAGAAGAGCAGCCCTCTGTGTGACGCTCGCTCACCGCCCAAGGGCGAAGCGGTG
>CAZGXY010000080.1:0-140794 GCA_964530145.1 uncultured Acidobacteriaceae bacterium
GCCGAGGCGCGCGCGCGGTTCGGTCGCCATGAACGGATTGGCATAGGCGAGCGTCTCAGCCTGTTCTTTTATTGCTTGGATGACGCGCTCGTCGCCGTGTCCGATGTTGACGGACATAAGCTGGCTGTTGAAGTCGATGAAGCGCTTGCCTTCCGGCGTGTAGAAGTAAATCCCCTTGGCGCTGGCGACAGGAATGGGATCGACTTTCGATTGGGCCGACCATTCGTAGAGCGTGTGCTTGCGGGAGAGGTCGACGATTTCTTTGCCGGACATAGTTGGGGTGGTGAGAGTTGTGGTCATGGAATCCTCAGTCTTGAGCGCAAGAGCATCGCAGGTGATTTAGTAATTCAGTAATTTTGTAATTGGGTAATTTGGAAACGCCGCAGCGCCGAGCGCCGATTTTCAATTACCAAATTACTCAATTACCCAACTACAAATGGTTTCAGAATTTCCGGCTGTGCTCTTTGGCCCAGCGTTCAACGACAACTTTCTTGTCGGTGTAGAACTCGATGGCGTCGCGGCCTTGGCCGTGAAGATCGCCGAAAAAGCTGTTCTTCCATCCGCTGAAGGGGAAGTAGGCCATGGGTGCGGCAACGCCGATGTTAATGCCGATATTTCCCGCGGGCGCTTCGTAGCGGAAGCGGCGCGCGGCCGATCCGCTCGAGGTGAATAACGATGCCTGATTGCCGTAACCGCTGCGCTCGAGGAAGGCAAGCGCGTCGTCCATATTATCGGCATGAACGAGGCTTAGCACTGGGCCGAAGATTTCGGTGTCGGCCAGATCGCTGGTTGCGGGAACGTTATCGAGGATTGTCGGGTTTACGAAGTTGCCGGATTCGTATTTCTGAATCTTCGCGTTACGCCCGTCGAGCAAAACTTTCGCGCCTTGCTTTTCGCCGAGTGCGATAAGCGATTCAACCCGCTCTTTGCTTTGTGGCGTGATTACCGGTCCCATCTGCACATCTTTGTCCAGGCCATTACCGATTCTTAGTTTCGAAGCGGCGTCGGCAATCGAATCGCGGAAGGTCTTCTGCGCTTCTCCGATCGTGACGGCAACGGAAACGGCAAGGCAGCGCTGGCCGGCGCATCCAAAGGCGCTGTCGCTGATGATTTGCGTGGCCATCGACATGTCGGCGTCGGGGAGCACCACGACGTGATTCTTGGCTCCGCCCTGGCACTGCGCGCGCTTGCCGCTCGCTGCAGCGCGTGAGTAAACGTACTTCGCTACCGGAGTCGACCCGACGAAGCTGATGGCGCGAACTTTTGGATGATCGAGCAACGCATCGACGGCGGCTTTGCCTCCGTTCACCAGATTTACTATGCCTTTGGGCAATCCGGCTTTTTCTAGAAGTTCATACACATAGCGCATGGTGAGCGGCACGCGCTCGGAGGGCTTTAGGATGAAAGTATTGCCGGTCGCAATCGCGTAGGGCAAATACCAGAACGGAATCATGCCGGGAAAGTTGAATGGCACAATTGCTGCCGTGACGCCGAGCGGCTGGCGGATCATGATTTCGTCGACACCACGGGCGACGTCTTCGAGGTTGTAGCCCTGCATCATCATGGGGATGCCGCAGGCGACCTCGACGTTTTCAATCGCCCGGCGCATCTCGGCTTTGGCCTCGGCAAAGGTCTTGCCGTTTTCTTGTGTGATGACGCGGGCGATGTCGTCGATGTGATCTTCGAGCAGCATCTTCAGCTTAAACAGGGGCTGGATGCGGTCTTCAGGCGGAGTGCGGCGCCACTCGGGGAAAGCGGCGGCGGCGGCTCCGACTGCTTGATTGACTTCGGTCGTATCTGCGAGAGGAACTTGTGCGAGAACTTCGCCGGTCGCGGGATTGATGACGTCGCGCCACTCGTCGGCGGATGACTCAATCCACTGGCCGTTGATGAATTGCGGAATGCGAGTGATGGGAGGTGCGGCAACTGACATATTGTTCCTCTTTAATCTTAAAGCAGCTTCCTCACTCGGCCGTAGGCCGTGTTCAGAATGACATCAAGCTTTCGTAATCGCAGTCCTAAAGCGCTGCGCGGCCCAAAATCGTAGACTCCGGTTAAACCAACTGCGCAACGGCTTCTTTTTTGTTGCGGACTAAGGCTAGCGCGGCTTCGAGCACATCGAGCCCTTCATCCATCTGCTCGTTCGTAGCGACCAGCGGCACCAGCACGCGAATCACGTTGGAATACGAACCGGCAGTGATTGTTATCAGGCCGTGTTCGTAGCAATATTGCGTGATCTGTTTCGTTTCCTCCGCAGCTGGAACTTTCGTATCGTGCGACTTCACCAGTTCGATGGCCTGCATTCCGCCGAGACCCCGCACGTCGCCGACAATGGGCCAGTGGCGTTGCCATTCGCGGGCGCGGCGCTGGAAGCGGTCACCGAGTTCGTTGGCGCGGGCCAGCAAATTTTCTCTTTCGAACAAATCCAAAACGGCGAGCGCGGCGGCGCAGGAAAGAGGATTGCCGGCAAACGTGCCGCCAAGGCCGCCAACGCCAGGGGCGTCCATGATTTCGGCGCGGCCGGTGACGGCGGCTAACGGTAAGCCTCCGCCGAGAGATTTTGCAGTCACGATCAGATCAGGCTCGATGCCGTAGCGTTCGCTGGCGAAAAGCGCACCGGTGCGCCCGAAGCCGGATTGTATTTCGTCGGCGATGAAGAGCATGTTGTGCCTGTGGCAGAGATCGATGAGCACCTTGAAATAGTCTGGGGGCGGCGCGACGAAGCCGCCTTCGCCTAAAACCGGCTCGGCAATCACGGCGGCGACTTCTTCGTTGGCGACAACTCGCTTGAACGTGTCTTCGAGATGGCGCGCGCAGAAGAGATCGCAAGCCGGATATTTCAAGTTGTACGAGCAGCGATAACAGTAGGCGAACGGAACGCGATAGACCTCGCCCGGAAAGGGAGCGAACCCGGCTTTATAAGGATGCGTCTTGCTGGTGAGAGCAAGCGTCATCATCGTGCGGCCGTGGAAGGCATCTTCGAAGGCGATGATCGCGGGACGCTTGGTGTAGGCACGGGCGATCTTGACTGCGTTTTCGACGGCTTCGGCACCGGAGTTCACGAACAGAGTTTTCTTCGCGAACGTTCCCGGCGTCACTTTGTTCATGCGCTCCGCGAGTTCGATGTAGCCTTCGTAGGGCGTGACCTGCACGCAGGCGTGGAGATATTTGCCGAGCTGTTCGCGGATGGCTTCAAGTACAGGTTCCTGGCGATGGCCGGCGTTGGCGCATCCAATGCCTCCGGCGAAATCGATGTAACGGTTGCCGTCTACGTCCTCGAGCCAAGCGCCTTGCGCTTTGGCGACATAGATGGGCGTGCCGTGGGACAGGCCCCGGGGCACGGCCTCCGCGCGACGGGCGGAAAGAGCTCTGGATTTCGGACCGGGGATTGGTGTGCGGAGTTGAATAGTGGACATCGTAAATTCTCGTCGTTCGTCGTTTAGTCGCCGGCCGCGGCGTAATGTTTGCCGGGTTCGCGCCGATTTTTCTTTCGCCCCTCCGGGGCTGGTTCATTTCTTCACTGGTTCACACGCGGCTCGCGCCGTGGGCTGCATTCTTTTGCCGCTTCGCGGCAGGCCTTGGGCGCTGGCGGTGAAGACTCGCAACTCGGAGCTCGCGGCTCGGCATTTCCTCTTCAGTACCAGCCAATCGGGCCTTCGTTCAGATTGATAAAGACCTGCTTCGTCTCCAAATATTCTTCGATGCCGCCTGGGCCGAGTTCGCGCCCGAAACCGGATTGCTTGTATCCGCCCCAGGGGGCTTCCACATAGGTTGGTTGCATGTGATTGACCCATACGACGCCCGCGCGCAAAGCCTTTACGGCGCGCATGGCTTTGAAAATGTCGCGCGTCCAGACGGCGGCGGCCAAGCCGTACGGGGAATCATTGGCAATTTTGAGCGCGTCTTTTTCGTCGTCGAAGGGAATCACCGCGGCTACAGGACCGAAGATTTCTTCGCGAGCAATACGGGCAGAGTTGTTTACATCATAGAAAATCGTCGGCTGCACGTAATAGCCCTTCGCGATTTTTTCAGGGCGCCCGCCGCCTGAAGCCAGTTTTGCTTCCTTCTTGCCAAGTTCGAGGTAGGAATTGACGCGCTCATATTGCTCTTTGCTGACCAGCGGGCCCATCTTGGTTTCGCGTTCGAGCGGCGGGCCGAGTTTGATCTTCTTGGCTTTCTCGGTCATCGCCTCGACAAACTTCTTGTAGATGGATTTCTGCACAAGAATTCTGCTGCCCGCGGAACAGACCTCGCCTTGGTTGATGAATACTCCGAAGAGGGCGCCGTCGATGGCGGCTTCGAAATCGGCATCGGCAAAAAAGATGTTGGGCGATTTGCCGCCGAGTTCGAGAGTGACGCGCTTCACAGTATCGGCGGCCTGTTTGACGATGATCTTGCCCACGGCAGCACTGCCTGTAAAGGCGATCTTGTCGACGTCGGGGTGCTGGACGAGCGGAGCGCCACAGGTTTCTCCGAAGCCGGTGACGATGTTGACGACTCCCGGCGGCAGGCCGCAATCGGGAAAATATTTCGCGAACTCAAGCACGGTAAGCGGAGTTTGCTCGGCCGGCTTGAGGACGCAGGTGCATCCGGCGGCAATCGCGGGAGCCAGTTTCCATGCAGCCATCAGCAATGGATAATTCCAGGGTATGATTTGTCCGGCGACGCCCACCGGCTCTTTGAGCGAAAGCGACATTGCATTGTCGGGAACCGGATTCACGTAGCCGACAACTTTCGTTGCGAGGCCGCCGTAATACTCAAAGCAAGTGGCCGCATCGTTGATATCGAATTCGGCTTCGACGATGGGCTTTCCGGTGTTGCGGCATTCGAGTTCGGCAAGCGCCGGGAGGTTCGCCCGAATTTTCTCGGTGAGGCGAAAGAGAATACGGCCGCGCTCTTGAGCGGTTATGCCCGCCCATGGTCCTTCTTCGAATGCGGCTTTCGCCGCGGCTACGGCTCGGCTGACGTCTTCGGGGCCGCAGTCAGGAACCTGCGCGATGACCTCTTCTGTGGAGGGATCGTAGACGGGAAACGTCTTGGTCGATTGACTTTCGACCCATTCGCCGTTGATGAATATCCGATAAGTTTTCACGTCGGTTTTTAGTCCATGGGGCATTTGCTCGACCTCTCTGCTTCCCTCCGGGGCGAAAGCCCCGATCGTTTAGTCGCCTGACGGCGCGACTAAAGTTGTGCTCTTCCCGATCTTCCCCTGCGAAATCTTGCGGCTTCCGTAGACGAAAAAGAAAAACGCAGCCAGTCCAACGAAGAAAGCCGTGCCGCCGAACATCCACAGTTCATAGGACCAGAGCGAACTGATCTGCTGTGCCGGAAAAAATACCAGCGCGATGCCCAGGATCGTCGTCACAAGGCCACTGGTTCCGGCTAGAAACAATGTAGCGCGACGGTACTGGCCGCGCGGGTTCGGCTCAAGCACCGAAAATCTGACGAGTGCCGCAAACATATAGACGAACGGGACGAGTTGCAAAACAACCGCCAGCGAGAGCAGTTTTTGAAAGGTTTCCTGCACGCCGGCTCCGGCGAAATTCATAATCACCAGCAGTGCAGAAACAATCGCCTGCACGACCAGAGCAGCGTAGGGCGTGGTGTAGCGTGGATGGACCTTCCCCAACCATGACGGCATGTAGGAATCAAGACCCGCGACGAAGGGAATGCGCGCGCAGCCACCCATCCAGGCCGAACCGATACCCGCGATGGAGAGACTCAACATCAGCGCGAATGGGACGGTGATCCACGCGATGCCCACCCGGCCTGCCATATGACTTACGGCTTGAACGATCCCCTGAAGAACATTCACGTTCTTCCCAATCGCGATGAGAATCGTGAGTGTGGCGCCCACATAGAGCGCACCGGAGAGAACTCCGCCCAGGGCGACTGCTCCGGGAAGAGTGCGGCCCGGGTCCTTGATTTCGTCTCCCATCACGGAGGCGAGTTCGAGCCCAACCAAACCAAAGCAGATGACGCCGAAGGAATTGAGAACGAAGCGCGGGTTGGCGGGAATCTTGAAATCGGCAGCGGTGATGGTGGTGCCGAAGCGCGTGCAGATCACGATGCCCAGGCCGATCAAAACCGCGGCGGCGATGAACGTCCCGATTGCGCCGATGTTGTTTACCCACTTGCCTACGCCAAGGCCGACAATGTTGAGAATGGTCAGCGCCGCCATCAAAACGAGGGACGTAATCAGCGCGAATATTTTGTTATCGGCAAGACCGGCGTGACTGGGGCCGAGCGCGAAAACTGAAACGCCGACGAAATAAAGCATCACGGTCGGCACGTAAAGCATGTTGTTGGTCCAGTAGCACCAGCCGGAGAGGAATCCGTGAAAATCGCCGAAGACTTCTTTCGCCCACAGATAGACTCCGCCTTCGCCTGGATATCGATGCGCAAGCTCGATGACAGCGATGCCTTGCGGCCAAAAGAAAAGAATCAGGGAGATGATCCAGAGCCAGATGGTGACGCCGCCGTTGGCGGCGATGGACGGCACTACGTTGAGGTTGAAAACTGCGACCACAAAGAGAAGGACGAGATCGCGGCGCCCGAGAGCGCGAATGAGGTGAGGCTGGGCGGGTTGGGAATCGCTCGACAAGTTCTTCCAGGTGAAGCGAAAGCAGGTTCCTCACCGAGCCATGCTCGCGTTCGGAATGACAAGCCTTAAAGTTATCTTCGAAACATACTCGTGGCGACAGCCGACGGCTGCCGCCACGTTTTCAATTTAGTGGGCTACGAGCGCAGGCTGGCCCGCGCGCTCCTGTTGCGCTTTCGCCAGCGATACCGCGATGTCGTCGAACGCCGCGAGATGCTTGTCGATGTCCGCCTCGGTGTGCTGAACCGAAATCGTCCATTGTTCATCCCACCAGTAGGGCTGCGGCATGACGCCGCGGTTCACCATGGCGAACCAGTAGTGACGCCAGAGGTCGATGTCGATCGTGGTCCAGTCGCGGTAGTTGCGGATCTCTTTCGGGTAGAGCATGAGCGCGCCATTCGCGCCGGCTTGCGCGATGTAGGCTTGCAGGCCGGCCTTCGCAATCGTTTTGCGATATCCGTCGGCGAGTTTTTTGCCGAGTTTGTCGACGTGCGCATAATTGTCGCGCGTAAGCACTTCCCTAAATGTCGCGAGACCCGCGGCCATTGAGACCGGATTCGTGTTGTACGTGCCGCCGTGAAAGACCTTGTGCTGCGAGATCAGGTCCATTACCGGCGCGCTGGCGCCGAAGGCGGCAAGGGGCAAGCCTCCGCCGATGGATTTCGCGAGGCAGATCATGTCAGGCTTGATATTGAAATATTCGCTGGCCCCGCCCCAGCCGAGCTTCGCGCCGGTTTTTACTTCGTCGAAGATCAAGAGGGCGCCATATTTGTCGGCGAGATCGCGTAGGCCTTTCAGGAAGCCCGGTTCAGGCATGCAAAGACCGACGTTCATGAGAATGGGTTCAAGAATGATGGCCGCAATTTCGCCGGGATTCTCTTTGAAGCGGCGCTCGACACTTCCAAGATTGTTGAAAGTAGCGATCTTCACATTGTCGATGGCCGACTTCGGCACGCCCAACCCGCCCGTGACTGGAGTTGGATTCTCAATGTCGCCGAACTCGGGCGCGTGCGGCTTCACGCTGACCAAGGCTGAGTCATGCAGGCCGTGGTATGCGCCTTCGAATTTAATGATCTTGTCGCGTCCGGTGGCGGCGCGGGCGAGGCGGATGGCGTGCATCGTGGCTTCAGTTCCACTATTGCCGAAGCGGACCATCTCAATAGGAAAGCGCTTGCAGATTTCTTCGGCAAGCTCCCATTCCATATCGTGCGGCATGCCGAACATGGTGCCGGTGGATAGACGCTTTTCGACCGCTTTCATCACCGCGGGATGGCAATGTCCGGCCATCAGGGCGCCGAAGGTCAGGTTGTAATCGATGTACTCGTTGCCGTCGAGATCGCGAAACTTGCTGCCGCTCGCGTCTTTCACGAAGATCGGCCAGGGTTCGTAATGGCGATAATTGCTGGCTACGCCGAGCGGAATGCGTTTGAGATTTTTCTTGTGCGCTTCCGCGGACTTGGGCGTGCGGCGCTCGAACGTCGAGATTTCCTTCTGCAAGTCGGGGTACATCAGAGTTGCTCCGAGAGGACTCAGGCCGCAGGTTTCAAGCCGGGCCGTTAGAATACGGGCGGCAGGCCGCCCGTTTGGGGCTCTTACTACTTTACTCCGTTAATGCCCTTCAACAACGTTTCTGTTCCGTTAAAAATAGAACTTTAGAGCGAACTGCACCAGGCGCGGATCCTGGGCTTGAGTGATCTTCCCGAACAACGTCACGCCATCCGAGAAATGACCGTCGGGGTTGTAGAGATTCGTGTGATTGAAAATGTTGAACAATTCGGCCCGGAACTGAAAATACTTTTGTTCGGTAAGCGGAATCTTCTTATGAATCGCAAAATCCCAATCTTCAAGACCTGGCCCGCAGCAGATGGAGCGCTGAGTGCCGTTGTTGAACTGGCCCGGCGGCGGATCGGCAAAATCGTTTGGATTAAACAAGAAACCGCCATTCGTCTTCGGATTTTGTTTCTGGAACGGAGCGACTAAGCTGGGCGCCTCAGTGCCAAGAAAGAAGATGCTGGCAATCAGTTCGGTGTCATCTTCAGTATCCAGACGAATCGGGAAACCACTTTGGAATTGAGTGATCCCTGAGACAGACCAGTCGTCGACAAGCTTCCCTTTGAATCCAGAGTATCGCCGTGCGGGAATTTCCCAGTCGTAGCTGATTACGAAACGCTGCTTGGAGTTGAAGAGCGAAAGCGCGCGGCTGGCATGGTAATTGAACGGATCGAGGGTCTCCTCGAAAGTTGAACCATCGTCGAGCGACTTGCTCAAGGTGTAAGCAGCCTGGAATTGCAGGCCGTGCGAGAAGCGCTTTTGGAGCATTGCCTCAAAAGCGTTATAGCTGGAATTCGCGATAGTGTCTTCGGCAAAGATGTCGCTGAAGACCGGGACACCATCGAGCGGGCAACCGGCGCCTGTGAAGGCATTACAGCTTGGAGACGAGTAAGGCCGCAGACCGACGAAGTTGAGGGTTTGGCCGGTGCCATTCACGATGCTGCCACTCGGCATGTGGAACTTGAATCCCGCGGGAACCTTCACCGTCCACTGGCTGTCTTCGAGGAAAGGTCCGCAGCTCGCAGGAACCCCGTATGAACTGACATTTGCGGTATTGGCGTTCGAGATACTCGCGATGTCCAGACAAGTTTGTGGAATCGAAGGATTGATATCGTGCGAGGCCAGCAAGCGATGGCCTTCGGAACCCACGTAACCGACCTGCAGCATCATGTTGTTGGTGAATTGATGTTGAATCGTGAGGTTGTATTGTGTCGTGTATTGCGTGCGCAGGTGCGGCTGAAATTCTCCGTAAAGAAGGATGGGACGGAAGAGAGAGTAGTCGACCGCCTGGCCCTTCGTCGGCGTGAGAATGCCGTTAAATGGATTGGGACTTACGAAGTCGCCTTGATTCACAAACGGGGTACTCAAGAAGGTGTCAAACAAAGAAGAGCTGCCTCCAAAGGGAGGCTCAGCGCCGAATTGCGCCATGACAAGCTCTTCGATGGGGTTATAGAAAATCCCCCATCCGGTTCGGATGCTGGTGTTTCCCGATTTGCCCGGGCTCCATGCGAGTCCGATTCTGGGAGCAAAGGCGTGATAGTAGGTGCTCGTCAGGGCCGGCGGAACACCGGGATCGCCCGGCACAACCAAGCCGGTTGGCTGAACACCCGCCGCGGCGCAACTGGTGCCGGTCGCGCCGAGTTCGGTCCGCCCTTGCGCCGACAATCCGCACGGATAAACGGTGGAGTTTTGCCCCGGCCGGAAAGTTTCGACGTGTCCGCTGATATCGGTGGGCGGGGTATCGAGTTCCCAGCGCAGGCCGTAGTTCAAAGTCAGATTGGGTTTGATTTTCCAGCTATCCTGAGCGAACGGGTACACCGAAGTGCCGCGAACGTCTTCGCGCTGACCGGAGCCCTGAGTGTAAGTATCGACCAGCCCGAGCAGGTACTCCGCATAGTTATCGCCATCGGTTGGAACGATTGCATTGGGACCGGAATTATCGAATGAGAACTCGCCGTTGACGTCGAAGTAGTAGTACTGGTCGAAGCGTTGCCGACGAACATCGACGCCAAATTTGAACGTGTGCGTGCCCTTTACCCAAGTTAAATTGTCGGACCACTGAAAGCTGTTGCCAACCTGCGGAAGAAATCCTTCGAAGTTGTTGCCGAAGATCGCGCCGCCGCCGATGTTGATATAGGGAACGCCGGTGAGGCTTGCGGGCAGGCCGGGCGTAATGCCACCTTTACCCGGCGCAATGCCAGACGATGCAAGAAGACTGGTGATGGGCGCGGAGTTCGATGTTCCCGTAAAGCAAAACTGGGCGGCCGCTCCGGTGCATGAAGAAGTCACCGGCAGAGTGCTCTGCGGCTTCAAGAAACCAAGTTGGCCTTCCCGCATGTAAGTGAAGTGGGCTTCATTCACCAGAGCATTGCTGAGAGTCCAGGTGTGCGTCAGGTTCCACTGCTGGAATCGGTTGTTGTTGAAGTTGCCGAAGCCGGGGACGTTGGAGCCCGCTTGCTCGAACTCGTCGAACGGCTGAAGCTGCCTGAGATCATTGAAATAGTAATAGGCCGAGAAATTCTGGCGGTCGTTGATTTTGTGATCAATACGGACGGTAAATTGATCCTCATTGTCAGTGCTTACGGGAACGGTGACCGCGGAAGTGGGAACAAACTGCTGCAACAGATTGCCGGCGATTGGATCCTGGCAAGCGGTTGGAATGATGCCAGTAGGAAACACTTCAGACCAGGGGATGTAATTTGTGCCGGTGACAGGATTTTTCTGAACAGGAAGGCCGGCAATCGAAGAAACACCCAGCGCGCCGTCGCAGCCCGGGCGGCCATCGAGCACTTGCGCGACAAAGGGAACGCCGGAGCTGTCATCGATGCCGCCCGCGCCTGCGCTTTTCGCTGTGAAGCCGGGAAAACCGCCCGCGCCGACGAAATTACCCGCTCTTTCGGCGCTTGTCGGAACGTTGACCTGTTCGCCGGTGAGGCCTTCGCGAACGCGCCGCCCTTCGTACGAAACAAAAAAGAAGCTGCGATCTTTCTTGATGGGGCCGCCAAGCGTTCCGCCAAACTGGTTCTGATTCCACTGCGGACGCCCTGCGGTGTCGAAATAATTTTTCGCGTCGAGAACCGTATTGCGGAAGTATTCGTAAATGTCACCGTGGAGGCTGTTGCTGCCGGATTTCGTAATGACGTTTACAACCGAACCCGAATTGCGGCCGTATTCGGCATCGAAAGTATTGGTAATAACGCGGAACTCCTCAACGCTGTCGGGGGTCGGCTGCACGGTCGGCAAATTCACGAATTGATCGTTGGCGTCTCCGCCGTTGACGCTGAAATTGTTGGCGCGAGTGCGTCCGCCGTTCACCGATACGGCGCCGGTATCCTGCGAGCCAAAGAACAGGCTGCCGTTGCCGTTTCCTAACTGCGCCTGCACGCCGGGTTGAAGCTGCAGGAATTGATAGGTATCGCGAGAGTTGAGAGGCAGTTCGTTGACCGAGCGATCGTTGATGACCGCGCCGAGCTGCGTGCTGGTGGTATCGACCTGCGGTGCTTCGGAAGTTACTTCCACGGTCTCCTGCGACGCGCCGATTTGCATCGTGGAGTTCAGTGTGACTACCTGATTCACGTCAACGGTCACACTCTTCTGCACGTTTTTTTTGAATCCGGTCAGCTCAAACTGCAACGTGTACGTACCGGGAGCGACGTTGACGAACGAGTAATCGCCGCTGTCGTTGGTGAGAGTATCGCGGCTGATCGCGGTCGCCTCATTGGTCAGAGTGACCTTGGCGTGCGCCAGCACCGCGCCGGTAGGGTCGGCGATACGTCCGACTATTCGCCCGTTGGCGCCCTGGGCTGAAAGCAGCGTGGGAACGAGCAGGGAGACAGCGGCGAGGCAAATACTTCCGAAACACATCCGGGTCCAGCGGGCGCGAAGTGACGGCATGGGACCTCCAGACATCTTTGGGGCAGATATTTTTCTTTGAAAGCTACCGCTTGTGTCCAGCCACAACCTTGCTATAATCCCGCAAGGTTAGAGAACGAGTGAGCGAACTGTCAAGAAGAAAAAACGTTCCCTCCGGAGCAGGAATTCCTAACCTCAGCGGTGAAGTGTGAGTTCGCCCGGCGCAAACGCTTACTTGAAGATCGGGGACGTAGCGCGACAGGTGGGAGTCTCGCCTTCGGTCATACGCACCTGGGAAAATCTTGGACTCACCCGCCCGCATCGCAGCCAGAGCAAATACCGGCTTTACAGCGCTGCCGATGTGAAGCTGCTGAAGCGCGCCCGGTTTCTGCGTAAAGTACGCGGGCTGAATGCCGCCGCGATTGTCGAGCTTTTGCGGCGCGAAGGGAGAGCGCATCCGGCGAAGGATGCGCACGCCAACGCGATCGGCTCGCACTTGCGGCAACTGCGCGAGAAACGGGATCTCTCGCTGGCAGAAGTGGCGCGGCAGGTGGGAATCTCGGTGGGATTTCTGAGCGCGATGGAAAGATCGCAGATGACCGGCTCGGTGGGAACGCTGAGAAAGCTGGCGCGATTCTACAAGACCAATATTCTGGATTTTTTTGAAGCGGATGGAAACAGCGGCCGCCACGTTCAGCCAGCCCAGAGAAAAGTATTGGAGGCGGGCCCGGGCGTGCGCATGGAATTGCTGGCGTGGGGAAACACGGTGATGGAGCCGCATCTCTTTCGCGTGGCGCCGCAGTCCGGCAGCGGAGACTCGTACGCCCACGAAGGCGAAGAATTTCTTTACGTGCTTCGAGGCGCTCTGACCATTACAGTCGATGCGGAAGAGTATCGTTTGAAAGCCGGTGACAGTTTTTATTTCGAAAGCGCGACCCCGCATCACTGGAAAAATCCCGGGCGAACCGAAACCTGGGTTCTGTGGGTAAATACACCGCCGACGTTCTAAAGGCGCGGAGTGGAGACGAAATGAAGGCGCGAAAATTGGTTCTGTCCGCTCTCTTGACCTTGCTGGTTTTCACCGGTTCCTGCGCCAAGAAGACTCCTTCGCTGAATTTGCTGGTGTGGGAGGGGTACGCCGATCCGTCGTTCGTCAAGGCTTTTGAAAAACAGCATCGCTGCAAGGTTTCGGCTTCTTATATGGGATCGAGCGACGAACTGGTCGCGAAGCTGCGCGGCGGAAGTGCCGGCAACTACGACGTGATCTCGCCCTCAAGCGATGTGGCGACTTCGATTGCGTCGGCGGGATTGGCGGCCCCGCTGGATTTGTCAAAGCTTCCCAGCTATGCGCAACTTTCTCCGCAGCTCGCTTCCCTGCCTTTGGTGCGGATGAACGGCAATGTGTATGGAGTACCTTTCATGTGGGGCCCCGATCCCCTGCTGTATGACACGACCGTTTTTGCGCAGGCTCCGGAGAGCTGGAGCGCGTTATGGGATGCGAAATATCGCGGAAGGATTTCCGTGTGGGACGATCTTTCGACGGTTTACATGGCCGCGCAGGTGCTGGGGTTCGACAAGCCCGCTCCATCGCAACTGTACAACCTGACCGACGAGCAACTTGAGGCAGTCAAGACAAAGCTGCTGGAATTAAAGCCCAACGTTCGCAAAATGTGGTCGACCGGCGGGGAGTTGACAAATCTTTTCCAGAATCATGAGATCGTCGCCGCCATGGGATGGCCGCTCATGACGAATCAACTGCGCAAGGTGAATTTTCCCATCGGCGAAACGATTCCCAAAGAAAATACCACCGGCTGGATCGATCACCTGATGATTACCGCGGGTAGCGAGAATCAAGACCTGGCGTATGAATTTCTCGAATACATGATTGAAGCCAAAACGCAAAAGAGCATTACTGACGTGACCGGGTATACTCCTGCGAATCCGCAGGCGGCGCAGTATATGACGCCGCAAGAGGTGAAGAGCCTGCACCTGGACGATGTCGACACTTACCAGAAACACCTTTACTTCTGGCAGAACGTGCCGCGGCGGGCGAAGTACAACGAGATCTGGAATGAAGTGAAGGCGGCGCAGTAGGACGGCGTCCGGACTCCGGCTTCTGCAGTCCGGCGCGAAATATCGCCTCAAATCGGCAACCATTTTTCGCGAATCGATGACCATTTCCGAAATTGCGACGGCAAGCGCCGTGGACGGGGTAAAAAGCACGACTCTGCTCGGCATTCGCAAAATCGCCAAGCAATTCGGCAAGAATATTGTTCTCCGCGATATTTCGCTGGATGTCTCCGAGGGAGAATTTCTCACCATCCTCGGCGAGAGCGGCTCGGGAAAAACTACGTTGCTGCGCATCATTGCTGGATTTGAGAGCGCCAGCGGTGGGGAAGTTTGGATGGGCGATGAACGCCTCGACCGATTGCCGCCCTACCGTCGCCGCGTGAATACGGTCTTTCAACATTACGCACTATTTCCACATCTGACCGTTGAGCAAAATGTCGGTTACGGCCTGCGCGTTGCCAAGCGGCCTCAGATGGAGATCGCATCGCGAGTTGCCGAAGCATTGGAAAAAGTTCGCATGATCGCGTTCGCGAAATCGAAGCCTTCGAAAATCAGCGGTGGACAGCAGCAGCGGGTCGCGCTGGCGCGCGCGCTGGTGAATCGTCCGCGATTGCTCTTGCTCGACGAACCGCTCTCGGCACTGGACGCGAATCTGCGGCGGCAGATGCAGGTGGAGTTGAAATCTCTGCAGCGCGAGGTGGGGATCTCGTTCATTTTTGTCACCCACGATCAGGAAGAGGCGATGGTAATGTCGGACCGCATCGCGCTACTCCGTTCGGGCGAACTCGAACAGGTCGCGACGCCGCGCGAGATCTATAGCCGTCCCGCAACCGCTTACGCAGCGCAGTTTATTGGACACACAAATCTGCTGAAGAGTGGAGTGACAGCGGGACTTGCACGCTGCGCTCAACTGAGTTGGCCGGTAGAGCTTCCTGACGGGCCGGCGTTGTTTTCTTTGCGGCCGGAAAATATCCGGCTGGCTGTGCAACCAGCTCCGCTTCCCGGGACGGTTCGCCTTCGAGGAAAAATTCTCTCGCAAGCTTTTCACGGAGCCACGGAGTTGATTCGGGTGCAATGTGCGGATGGATTGGTGCTGGTAGTTCGCACACGCGCAGCAGCCCCTGCGCTGAATGAAGTTGAATTGGAGTTTGCCGCCGGAGACGCTATTCCAGTGAAAGAGTCTCCGCAAAGAATTTAATGTTCTCGCGCGCTTACAAAACGGCAGTCACCTTGCCCCCGCTTTTGTGGGTGGGAATCTTTCTGCTAACACCGTATGCGCTGATGTTCTGCTACAGCTTCTGGTCAGTTTCATCGTCGCAGAATATCGTGCATTCGTGGAGCTTCGCCAATTACGGCGAGCTGTTGCAAGTTGAGGTTTACTGGCAAACCCTGTTGCGCTCGATGTGGATCGCTGCCCGTGTAACCATTTTCTCGCTGCTGCTGGCGTATCCGCTCGCCTATTTTCTTTCGTTCTACGCAGGCAAGAAAAAAGATCTGCTTTATCAACTCGTAATTATTCCGCTCTGGGTCAGCTATCTGGTCAGGGCCTATGCGTGGAAGACGATTCTCGGATCGGACGGCGTGCTCAATACGTTGTTGCAGTATGTTCACGTGACGCAGCATCCGCTGGAATTTCTGCTCTATAGCCCGTTTGCAGTGGTTTTGACGCTTACTCATATCTATACGCCGTTTGCGTTTCTGCCGATTTATGCCGCGCTCGAACACATCCCCCGGAATCTGGTGGAGGCATCGAACGACCTGGGCGCGACGCCCGCGCAAACTTTCTGGAAAGTAATTCTGCCTCTTTCGATTCCTGGAGTCGTCGCCGGTGCGACGTTTGCTTTTGTGTTGAGCCTTGGAGATTTTCTTGCGCCGGTGCTGCTGGGCGGCCCCAGCGGCATCATGATCTCGAACATCGTAGTCAGCTTGTTTGGCGCAGCATACAACTGGCCGCTGGGCGCCGCGATTTCGTTCTGCATGCTCCTGTTGGTGGTCAGCCTGCTGTTTTTCTCGGAGCGGCTGGAAAAAAAATGGAGCTTCTCGTGAGCGGGGCGAAACTGGAATCCCGTACCGGATGGTTGCTCTTTCACGCTGTAGGCGTGTTCGCATTTCTTTATCTGCCCATCGCCGTGCTCATTCTATATTCCTTCAACGGCGAAGGCGTAGGCGGATTTCCGCCGCACCGTCTGACGTTCGATTGGTATCGCACGCTTTTTGCTGACGGGCCGATCTGGGATTCGGTAATCAACAGTCTGGAGGTCGCTCTTGCGGGGATGGTGATTTCACTCTCTTTCGGGATGCCAGCGGCGCTGGCGCTCGAACGTGCGCAATTTCCGGGAAAAGCCCTGTTCAGGAGGCTGGTGCTGCTGCCATTGATTCTGCCGGGAATTATCACGGGCCTTTCTTTGCTGATGCTCTTCAACCTGACCGGAACCAAGCTGAGTCTGGTTACGATTATTCTTGGGCATGGAACCGCATTGATTTCCGTAGCGACGACAGAAGTATTTGCGGGTTTACAAAAGCTCGATCGGGCGCAGGAAGAAGCTTCACTCGATTTGGGCGCGAATTACTGGCAAACGTTCTGGCGGATCACGGTGCCGAATCTTAAACTGCCGATCATCGGCGCGGCTCTGCTGATCTTTACGCTTTCGATGGATGAGATCGCGGTCAGCTTTTTTCTAATCGGCCGTGACAATACGCTGCCGCTGGAAATCTGGGGCAGGTTGCGCCGCGGCATCACGCCAGAGATCAACGCGGTTTCAACCATCATCTTTGCATTTTCTCTTGTAGCCATTGTGCTCTGGTACCGGTTGCGCGTGCGTACCGAAGGGCAAGCAGACATGGGCACGGAAATTGTAGCCGTTGCGGAAGGAGAGGGAGCATGAGCGCCAATCGCAGAGACTTCATCAAGTTCGTGGTTGCGGGAGCCGTTACAGCGGGATGCCCGATCGACTTGTCGTTGCTCCCGGCGCAGGGCGCTCCGCACGATCCCGCTGAGGTGGATGGCGAGCACAATCAGATTTGCCATCAAGTGCGAGATAAAGGCAGCGATTCTTTTGCGCGGCCGCCAGCTTCCGCCCGGCATGATGTAGTAATTGTCGGGGGCGGCGTAAGCGGATTGGCCGCGGCCTATAGCTTGCAGCAGCGCGATTTCCTTTTGCTGGAGAAAGAACCGCACTGGGGCGGAAATGCATATGGCATGGAATACCAAGGCAGTGTTTATGCCACGGGATCGGCATTCTTGACGAAAGATGAATACGCTTATCACTTCGCCAGAGAAATCGGGCTGACGCCGTTGCCGGTCGACAATTCGGATGCAAGCATCATTCGCGGCGAGTTTGTTGCAGATACCTGGGGTGATGGACTCGGTAAGCTGCCGTATCCCGCGCCGGTTCGCGAAGCATTCAAGAAGTTCAGGAAGGAGATGCTGGCGATCGATGTTCGCAAGCGCTCCCGCGAACTTTTCGGCCAGCCGTTTTCCGACCTCCTCAAGGCATATCCGGTCGAACTGAAACAATGGTGGGATAACTTTGGCCCGTCGAACTGGGGCGCGGCCAGTCAGGATACCGCCGCAGCAATCGGGATTTATTCGCTGCAAGAGATGACCGAAGAAAGCCATCGCGACGATCGCTATACCTGGCCGGGAGGGCTGGGAGCAGTCACGAAGAAGTTGGCGGATATTCTGCGGCCGAAGTACCAGGACCGCATGCTGACGGAGGCGACGACGGTGGCCGTTGTTCCTGGAAAACAGGAAGTGCAGGTCACATACATGCACGGTGGTGAACTGAGAACGGTCGGCGCCAAGGCGGTAATCATGGCCACTCCTAAGTTCATTACGCGGCGCATTGTCGAAGGTTTACCTGAAAAACAAAGCGAAGCGATGAAGCAGATTCGCTATGTGCCCTATCCGGTGGTTAATCTGATCTTCAACAAGCCAGTTTTCAATGGCGGCTATGACACGTGGTGCCCCGGAGGCAACACCTTTACTGACTTCATTGTTGCCGACTGGGTCGTCCGGAAGCAGCCCGGTTACCGGCAGAAGTTCAACATCATTACGTGCTATACGCCAATGAAAGAAGACGATCGAGGATATCTGTTGACGGAAATCGGCTGCCGCAAGATCGCCGCGAATGTGATGGCGGATTTTCAGAAGCTATTGCCGGAAACCAATGTCGATCCGATCGAGGTGCACATTTACCGGCGCGGGCACCCGATGTATATGTCCACGCCCCGGCTCTTCACCGAGATTCAGCCGCTGACGCGGGAACCGATGGACCGCGTGTTCTTCGCCAACACGGATTGCGAAGGGCCAGTCTCGACGACCAACGAAGGCATTCGCGCGGCGCAGCGCGCAGTGAAGCAGGTCGAGGCACGGCTTGCCGGAAATCCAGTGGCGAAGCAGAAAGCTGTGGCCGGATAAGATCGAGGTTCCGCCGCAGGCTTCGTTCACCGTGATCGTGCAGAAATACCGATTAACACATCTCTAATCCCTCCGGCCCGCACTTACATAGTAAAGTTGTAGATAGGGCTCGATATCGGTCAGAGCACTATCGAATCCCGGATTCCAGCCGTCAGTCAGGAAAAACCTATTTTGACTTCGAGCATTCGCAACATCGCCATCATCGCGCACGTCGACCACGGCAAGACCACGCTGGTCGATGCCATGCTGCAACAGAGCGGCACCTTTCGTTCCAACGAGCACCACGTCGAGCGGGTCATGGATTCGAACGAACTGGAGCGCGAGCGCGGCATCACGATTCTCGCCAAGAATACGGCGATCTTTTATCACGACGTGAAGATCAATATTGTAGATACACCGGGCCACAGCGATTTCGGCGGCGAGGTCGAGCGCGCGCTCAAGATGGTCGATGGAGTGATGCTGCTGGTCGATGCCAGCGAAGGCCCGCTGCCGCAGACACGATACGTTCTGAGCAAGGCTCTGGAGGCAAAGCTGCCTCCGATCGTCGTCATCAATAAGATCGACCGTCCCGATGCGCGACCACAGGAGGTGCTGAACGAGATTTACGATCTCTTCATCGATCTCGACGCGAAAGAAGATCAACTCGATTTCCCTGTTCTTTACACGAATGCGAAAGCAGGCACGGCATCTACCGATGTCAAGGTTTCCGGCGAGGACTTGCGTCCATTGTTTGATGCGATTCTGAACACCATTCCAGTTCCAAGCGGCGATGCCTCGGGCCCCTTGCAGATTCTCGTCGCGAATCTCGATTACAGCGATTATCTTGGACGACTCGCAATCGCCCGCGTCTTTAATGGAACGATGTTTACCGGCGAAGATGTTGCCATCGCCAAGCGTGATGGGTCGATGCAGAAAACCAAAATCACGAAGCTGTTTTCGTTTTCTGGGCTTAAGCGCACCGAGATCACGGAAACCGCTCTGGGCGATATTGTTGCGGTTGCCGGAGTGGAAGGAATCACGATCGGCGAAACCATTACTAATGTGGAAAATCCCGCGCCGCTGCCGCCGATCGTCATCGATGAACCGACCATCGCGATGACCTTCACGGTGAATACGTCTCCATTTGCCGGACGCGAAGGAACTTATGTAACGTCGCGCAATTTGCGCGAGCGCCTCGAAAAAGAATTGCTGACCAACGTTTCGCTCCGGGTGGAAGAGATGGGAACAACGGATTCGTTCAAAGTTCTCGGCCGCGGGGAGTTGCAGCTCTCGATCACTATCGAGATGATGCGGCGCGAGGGCTACGAGCTAATGGTGGGCAAGCCGGAGATCGTTACCAAGCGCGTCGATGGAAAGCTGATGGAACCGGTGGAGCACCTCACCATCGATGTGCCCGAGGAATTTGTGGGTGTCGTCATGGAGCAGCTCGGATCGCGCAAAGCTGAAGTTGTAAATATGCATAATCACGGCTACGGGCGCGTGCGAATCGAGTTTCGCGTGCCCAGCCGCGGACTGATCGGCTTGCGCAGCCAGTTGCTGACTGACACGCGCGGCACTATCGTCATGAATTCACTGTTTGATGGCTACATGGAATGGCAGGGAGAAATCCCGCATCGCCTTACCGGGGCGCTGATTGCAGATCGCCCAGGCACTTCGACCGCATATGCGCTGTGGGGATTGCAGGAGCGAGGCGAACTTTTTGTGGGTCCGGGCGTGGAGCTTTATGAAGGAATGATTGTCGGCGAGAACGCGAAGGAAGACGACCTCGACGTGAATGCGGTTCGGGAGAAAAAGCTGACCAATATGCGCGCGTCCACAGCCGACGAAGCGATTCGGCTGGTTCCCTTCCGGCAGTTGAATCTTGAGCAAGCTATCGAATTCATCGCCGACGATGAGTATGTCGAAATCACTCCGAAGTCGCTGCGCCTGCGGAAGAAAATGCTGCAATCGAACACCCGCAAGAAGCGGGCGAAAGAAACAGTGGAGGAAAGTGAAGCGCGGAAGTAAGCTGACGGCATTGCCGCAATCGCCGATCCGGATGTTTCTTGTGCCTTGCCGTTGCGGAACTGCTTTTGCCGCCGAACAAAACTACAACCGCCACGGCGTGGCATGGAGCGGGTATCTGATTTGCCCGAAGTGCGGCAAGCGCCACGATCCTCGAAACCGGCTGCTGCGCGTGGGATATCACCGCGAAGGATATTGGAAGGTCGACGAATGCTAACCCGTCCCTTCGCCAGCCGTCTCTGACCTGCTTTCACTGTCTCATCCAGGACAGCTCATGTTTCTTGATTTTGACAGCGCATTCGTTTAAACCTGCTATACTTCTCGCCGCATTTGACTGTTCGCCAGCTCCGCTTCGATTTTCAGGTAAAGCAATACCGACCTGGCAGTCTGCCGCGTTGAGCTCGCACTTCGGCAGCTCAATGCAGAGGAAGAAGCTTGAAGAATATTTTTGTGGGGAACTTGAGCTTTAACACGTCGGAAGAGGAGCTGCGGCAGATGTTTGAGTCATTTGGGTCAGTCGACCGGGTCAGCATCATGACCGACCGCGATACTGGCCGCTCCCGCGGGTTCGGCTTCGTGGAGATGACCAATAACGAAGATGGCGAGAAGGCGATCACCTCACTGAACGGTTCGCAGGTGGGTGGGCGCACACTCAACGTCAACGAGGCCCGGCCCAAAGCCGAGCATGCGGGTGGTGGAGGGCGTGATCGTAGCGACCGCGGAGGCCGTGGCGGCGATCGCGGCGGACGCGGTGGTGGCGGAGGGCGGGGCCGCTGGTAAGACCTTCGAATCCCAGCTCGACGAAAACTGCCGTCCGCAGCGAGATGTTTATCCGGAATTGCGGCTTGGCAGTCGGGCGATGTTCAGGCGATCGCGCTTCGCGTTGATGCGCCACAACCCTCCCATGTAAACTGAGGACTCCGGCGTGCGCCCGTAGCTCAGATGGATAGAGCGATTGCCTCCGGAGCAATAGGTCGGGAGTTCGAATCTCTCCGGGCGCACCACATTTCCTTTACAGCGCGGCCAGCCTCCGCTGGACAAAAAGAAAATATACCGCCAGCAAAATCAAAAAGACCCCGTTCACTCCCAACACCACCGGCGCGGAAAAAATCGGAACCAGCCAGCCCGAGAGCAGATTCCCCATCGGCATCCCGCCACGGAAAGCGAAGTTGTAGACACTCATCACGCGGCCCCGCATCTCGTTGGTCGTGATCAACTGCACCAAAGAATTGACTGTCGCGAACACGGCCATCATGGCTGCGCCAGTCAGCACAAGAATGCTTCCGCTGAAAAGCAGCGACTTCGAGAAAGCAAATCCCATGATTCCCGCACCCAGCAGGGCCAGCGCGGCAAGGGCGACCTTCCCTTTATTTTTCATATTGCCGGCGCTGGCAATGGCTAACGATCCGATGATCGAACCGAGGCCCATCAGCGCGAGCAGGTTGCCATATGTTTCCGGCCCGCGATGGAAAATATCTTTGACGAAAACCGGAAAGTAGGTGCGCATGGGCATGGCTAATGCTGTCATACAGAAAGCCAGCACGATCAGAGCTTCCATCGAATTTTGTTTGCGCGCGTATTGAATGCCTTGTTTCAGGCTTTTGAGCATCGTCTCGGTGGTTTTTGCCGGCAGAAAGCGGGTGGTGATGATCGACAATGAAATCACCGGCGCCAGGAACGAGAGCGCGTTCAAACCGAAGCACCACTTTTCTCCCAGCTTCGCCAGGGTTTGACCGCCCAGCGCGGGGCCGACCATGACCGCGACATTGAATTGAATGGAGTTCAGCGCAATTGCATTCGGCATGTCTTCACGGTCGACGAGCGTGGGAATGAGCGCCTGATACGCCGGCCCCCCGAAGGCTTGGGCAAAGCCAGAGACGAAGGAAAGACACAGGATGTGCCAGACATGGACTACTCCCGTTGTGACAAGGACTGTAAGTATTCCGGCGCTGGCCATCTGCACGTATTGCGAACCCAGCAGAATCTTGCGACGCTCGACACGATCGGCAATCACTCCACCGATCAAAGAAAAGAGAAAGATCGGGATGCCGGCGAGAAACTGATCGAGGGCCAACAGAAAGGCGGAATGGCTGAGGCGGTAGATGAGCCAGCCCTGTGCAACAATCTGCATCCAGGTGCCGATGCTTGAGGTGCAGGCCCCAAACCACATCAAACGGAAGTCGCGATATTGAAAAGCCTTAAAGACGCGCCGGATGACACTGACTTGCATGGTCTGGGAAGAAGCGTAACACGCGGCCTTGTCCGGCGGGCGGGACTCGACGCTTTGCATTTGTGTGGCCACGATTTAACGGTTCCCACAGACATCGCGGGGCGCAAGTATTAGACGTGGAAGTACCGAATTCCTCTCCAAGATATTTTCTTCGGCAATTCGGCGTGCCGGCATCAGCGAAAACAGCCGTTCGTGATCGTCGAATCGACTCGCGAGCCTGAAGTAAACCAATTCCGGCGAGAGTCGTTCGGCGCTTCATATTTCTGCATCACCCGCCTATCTCGTCGCCATGAATTCATCTAGATTTTACTCCGGCGTAACCGCGGAGCAATGGAGTGTCTGTAGCATTCGCGATGGTTTCCAGGCCAATATCGGCAAGCCTCTCCTGCTCTTCCCGTTTGTGATCGAGATATTGCTCAACTGGACCCTCGATCCGCTACTATTTATGGCAATGGATGAGTAACGCTGATATTGTCGTTGGAAGCGAAACAGGGCTGAGTCCGCCCACCACAGGCAGGATTTGCTTTATGGCAATCACCTTTCAAGCGCAATTGGGGCCACTTGAGCGGAAACTTCTCGGGGAAGTGTGGTCGCGGCAAAGCGTGACCGTGCGAGAACTTCTGGCGGACGGTAAAATCAGGCTGGCGTATACAACTGTGATGACCACCCTGGATCGCCTTTATAAAAAGGGTTTGCTTGATCGCGTGGCCGAGGGCAAGGCTTTCCGCTACTGTTGCCGTTGCGCGCCAGAAGAAGTACCGCAACTCTCGGCGCTTACGAATATGCAGCGGTGGATCGCGAACGCCGACGTTTCGTCACTGCACCTCTCTTGTTTCGTACAGGCCGTCGGAGAGCACGATGTGAGGTTGCTCGATGAATTGCGGGCCCTGGTCGAAAATAAGCGCCGCGAACTGAAGAATGGGAGGCATTCATGATTTTTGCCGTGCGAATCTTGCTGGTCGCGCTGGGATTTTTTGGCGTGCTTTACTGCCTGTCATCTCTGCTGCTGGTCTGCGGATGGCGATGTTTCCGGTTCCTTAGTTCGAAGCGTTCTTCGATGCAACCTGGAACACTATTCGCGTTGCGGCTTCTTCCCTTCGCAGGATCGGTATTCGTCACGATAGCACTGGGCGTACCGGCGTTTCTGCGACTCGAGTCGAACGCTATTGACGAAGACATGGGCACCGTCGTGTTTTGCCTGGTGGCACTGGTGATTCTGGCTGCCGGCGCTTACCACGTGATAACAGCGCATCTGAAAACTTCGCGGTTGGTCGCGAAATGGATCGGCGGGCATACCGTTAGTGCGGGAATGGTGACTCCCGCGTCGCGCGGAAGTGGCGCCCCACCCCTTCTTCTGGTTGGCATCTCAACCCCGCAGGTTGTAGTTTCTGAAGCGGCAGTCGCGCTTCTCACGAACGACGAACTGCGCCTGGCTCTCCAGCATGAGATGGTGCATATGAGATCACGCGACAATCTCAGGAAATTGCTGTTCCACTGTGTTCCTTTTCCCGGAATGTCAGATCTGGAGAACACATGGCAGGAAGCCGCGGAACTTGCCGCCGACCGCCACGCAGTCTCGAACAGTGGTGAAGCCGTCGATCTCGCGGCCGCGTTAGTTAAGCTCGCGCAATCCACGCCGCTGCAGAACCCGCCGGCGCTGGCCACCGGATTGGTAAGCGACATCGTGCTGGTAAAGGATCGGGTCGAGGGCTTGCTCAACTGGAACGATTGGACCGCGGGTACGGCGCAAAGCGGAGTGTGGTTCATTTTCGCGCCGGCCTTGGCATTCAGCTTCTACGTGGCGACCCATTACGGTGAGGCCCTTCTGCTGACTCATCAAATCACAGAATGGTTCGTCCACTAGCGAATCAAAAAAGCCCCAACTGGAACTTCTCCTACGATCACGCTGGTAGTAGAACTACTGGCCTGCTACTTTCAGTCGTCCCCGCCATCCCGCGCGTGGACTCCGTAACAATCCCAAAGACTGAAAGGATTTTTTGGATGCGCGCACAAGCGAAGCTAAATTCCCCACACCGGAAGAGACTCGGGAACGGCAAGGGTCGGTTGCCGTGGGCTCTTGTTCTTACTTTGTGCCTCGTATCCGCATGTGCCGCTCAGGTCGATCGCGCGGGATTAACCGGAACCGTTACCGACCCCTCAGGGAGCGTTCTGCCCCAGACCCGGATTACGGCCGTGCAAAGCGCGACCGGGCTGCAACGCGAGACCGTTTCCTCTTCCAGCGGAGCCTACGATATTCCAGAATTGCCGGTCGGGATTTACGCTATCACGTTTGAGCATGCAGGATTCAAGTCGCTCATGTTTGTCGACGTTGAAGAGGTCATCGGCCGAACCCGGACTCTCAATGCCACGCTGCCGGTTTCCGGCGTAAACGAACGAGTGGTAGTGTCGGCCAGCTCGGCGCTGGTGGACCGCAACACCAGCGCGGTGACCGGTTTAATCGAGAAAGAGCAGGCGGACGATTTGCCGCTCAATGGCCGCAACTGGGCGTCGCTTACGGCCTTTGTACCGGGAGCCATTGACACCGGCGGCAGCAACCAGCGGACGATTCGGTTCGCCGGCCGGGGACTCGACGACAGCAACTGGACCTATGACGGCGTGGACTCGACCAACGTCGTGAATCAGACGCAGCGCCCGTGGGTGCGCCTCGCCATTCCACTGGACGCGATCCAGGAGTTCAGCGTGGACTCGCTGATGGCGTCCGCCGAGGCGGGAGGAACCGGCGGCCCGCAACTGGCTGTCACCTCACCTTCGGGCTCAAACCAATTTCACGGGCACCTCTTCGAGTTCTTGCGCAATGACTATTTTGACGCGCCCGTGCCCAAATGGGCCTCCAACGGCGAAACGCAGCAACCGCTTCGCCTGAATCAGTTTGGCGGAGCGCTCGGCGGCCCCATCAAGAAAGACAAAACTTTCTTCTTCATCGCTTCTGAAGCCTACCGGCAAAACTGGGGCTTTCCAGTAAGCGGCGACGTGCCGAGCGCAGCGCTCATCGCAACGGTCCCGGCCTCGTCGCCGGTGTATGGCATCCTGCACGCCTTCCCCGGACCAGGTCCAAGGACAATCCTCACGCCATGGACGCCGGCCACCGACCCCGGTGACCCGAACTATGCGGACTATGACCTGCTGACCTGTTCGTGTACTCAGGTGGTCAACGAAAATTCGGCGATGCTGCGCCTCGACCAGCATTTCACGGCAGCGACCACCGCCTTCATGCGATTCAATTACGACCGGTCAGTCGATACGCAGCCGGTTTCGGCTGCCGCAACAGACTTGCAGCAGAGGGTTTCCACGCCGGTCAACGGCGCCCTCGAATTGCTGCACATTTTCAGTCCCACTCTGGTGAATGAGGCCAAGTTTGGGTTTAATCGCGCCACCTCTAATACCTACAACCTAAATCAAAGCGGCGCCATTTATCAGATTTCGATCGCCACCGGTCCTGGGCCGGGGTTCATCACCCAGAACACCAACGAGGACAGCATCTACGCAGGCAATTCATTTTCGTGGCTTGACAACGTGACCTGGATTCGTGGCCGGCACACCTTCAAGTTTGGAGCGGAGGTTCGACGCATTCAATTGAATCAGGAGTCCGACGAACACGGAAAAATCACCTTCGCCACGGTGGAGGATCTGGCGGACAATCTGGTGAAGAAAGCCAGCCTGTCGGGCGCGTTGCCGGTGAATCACTTGCGCAAGAATGATTACGTCGGCTACGCGCAGGACGAGTACAAGTGGAGTCCTAAGCTAACCCTGAACCTCGGTGTGCGCTACACGATCTTCGACCTGTTCCACGAGGAGAACGGGTTGGCCAACCCATTCGATTTCGCCACTTGCGGGGCGCAGGGATTCTGCGGCGTGGGCGCCAGCTTCGGCCACCAGAACTACGGCGATGTCGATCCCCGTATAGCCTTTGCGTGGACGCCGTGGAAGGACGGCCAGACTGTGATTCGAGGCGGCTTTGGTACGTACCACGAAGACGGACAGTTGGACGACCAGAATCTGCCCGCAAAAAACGAAGTGCCTTCTTTTGCGGCGACAAGCAGTTCGAGCCTGCAGATTACCTATCCGGTCGATCCGTATTTTACCGGCCCCGGAACCCTCTCGCCGAACGCCGAACAACGGAATCGCAAGGACTCATATGTCGAGCAGTGGAGCCTCTCGGCGCAGCGGGAGCTTCCGGCAAACTTTGTGGGGACCGTTTATTACCTGGGAAGTCACGGCGTACATCTGCTCGATACCAACGTGGTAAACCTGATCGATCCGGCCACGGCGGTCGTGCAATATCCGGCCTTTGCCCCCGCCATACCCTGGCGCGGCTCGGTGGGCATGAGCACATACAATGCTCTCGCCGTTGCATTGCGGCGTCCATTCTCTCACGGTCTGCTGGTGACGGCCAATTACACCTGGTCGCACGAGATCGACAACGGTTCCAACGGCAGCGGCGATGGCGACGAAATATCTCCGCAGAACCCGCTGTGCCTGGCCTGTGATCGCGCCAGCGGCGTCTGGGATGCCCGCCATGTAGTCAACGGCAATGTAGTCTACCAGCTGCCGTTCGGCCACGGCAAGCCGCTGCTGAATGATGACGGCATTGCGACCGCTGTCGCAGGCAACTGGGAACTGACAACCACTGCCCTGGCCCGCACCGGCTTCCCGATTAATGTGCTGATGCCCAGCAGCTACACCGCGCCGGATGGAGCCTCCGGTACACAGCGCCCCGATCTGGTTCCGGGCGTTTCTCTCATTCCGCCAGGGGGCAAGACGATTGCTGAGTGGATCAATCCCGCAGCGTTCGCGACTCCCGCCGGAGAATTCGGCACGGCGCCGCGGGACCTGTTCCGCGGACCGGGCACCTGGCAAGTAGATATCGGCCTCGCTAAACATATTTTGCTTACAGAGCGAGCGAGCCTCGAGTTCCGCTCCGAGTTCTTCAACATTTTTAACCACCCGCAGTTGGGTCTGCCGCAATCCACTTTCAGCCCGTCGAACACCACTGGGTTCGGCAGCATCATCAATACGGTCAACACCTCGACGCCGATCAGCCCGGTGGGCTCCGGAACTCCGCGCGAGATTCAGTTTGCTTTGAAACTTTCCTTCTGAAGGGCCGAACGACCGAAGAATACGCATCAGTCAGCTCCTACGAACGCTCTGGCAGTAGGAGCTTTCACCTTGCTACCGCCAACCGTTCCCCGTTTACCTTAAAACTGCAACTGCGGAGACGACATCTCGTCGAATCAGACCTGCTATCTGGTGCCAAATTCGGGGCCGGGCAATTTCGGCGCTTTACAGGAAGTCAGTCCGAATGGGCTTCCCAGGGCGTGCAGTTTTCAGCGCGGTTTACATTCTAGTTCCGCTCACTGAGCATTCTGCCGCCTCGGCAAACTCGACCAGGACCTCTTATAATCGAGGTCTTCTGCGATCGGTGTGAGCAATCAATCTTGATATGAATTACGACGCTGTTCTGATTGTGTCTTTTGGCGGGCCCGAGTCCAAAGAAGATGTAATTCCATTTCTCGATAATGTTTTGCGCGGCAAGAATGTTCCCCGCGAGCGATTACTGACCGTTGCCGAACACTACTACCACTTCGAAGGCAAAAGCCCAATCAACCATCAGACTCGCGAGTTGATTGCCGCGCTGAAAACCGAATTAGAGCGCAGCAGCGTGAAGCTGCCGGTTTATTGGGGAAACCGCAACTGGCATCCGTTGCTCGCAGAGACTTTGAGGCAGATGAAGCAGGATGGAATTCGCCGAGCCATCGCTTTTGTGACTTCCGCGTACAGTTCCTACTCAGGATGCCGTCAGTATCGCGAAGATATCGCGCGAGCGCAAAGCGAAGTCGGCGCAGGGGCGCCGGAGGTCGATAAGCTTCGGCCGTTCTTCAATCACCCGGAATTTATTGAGGCCACGTTCGAGCGAGTTCGCGCCGCGCTGGAAGAGATTCCAAAAGACACAACGGGTAACGTGAAAATTGTCTACCTCGCGCACAGCATCCCGCTTTCAATGGCGAACACCAGTGATTATGTCAAACAACTTGAAGAGGTACGGCGGCTGGTTTCAGAAAGACTCAGCCACAAGAATGATGTTCTCGTATATCAGAGCCGCAGCGGCGCTCCCGGCCAGCCGTGGCTGGAACCGGACATTCTCGACTACCTGCGCGAAGTGAAAGCGAAAAACTCAGCGTCTGCCGTGGTACTGGCTCCGATCGGCTTCATCTCCGATCATCTGGAGGTTTTATACGACCTCGATGTGCAAGCGCGAGAGTTGTGCGACTCGATGGGATTGCCGATGGCACGGGCAAAAACCGTAGGCGTGCATCCGAAGTTCATCGCCATGATTCGCGAATTGATTCTGGAGCGGATGGATTCATCCCGAGAGCGGCAAGCAATCGGAGTGCTCGGACCGCGGCAGGAGGAGTGCGCGGAAGGCTGCTGTCCAGCGCCGCATCGCCCGGCACAGACGCGCCAGAACTAGGTCGCCACGACCTTGGGAAGCTCATAGTCGGTCGCCCTGGGACGGCACTCGACCAGACTCATGCTGTGCAGAATCGTATCGATGACGCATTTGTTGCCGATGGCGGTGTTGACCATCACGTGATAAAGCGAACGGGTAGGCCAGTCGGCATTGAAGTAGTGCTTGACGTAGGCAATGCGTTCGCGATCGACAGTGTCGACCAGTTCTTCGGCTTCCGTGGAAGTTGTTCCATCTGCGATTAGACGGCGGATTTTTTCCGCGCGCGGGGCATAGAGAAAAACATGGAAGGAGTCAGGATGCTCGCGCAAGAAAAACGGGGCGCCACGGCCGACCACAACCGCATTTCCCTCGTCAGCGATGCGGGCGGTGATCTGCTCCATCATCGCCATCATGCGGTCGGTGTCGAAAACCTGTCCCGCGGTTTGCGAACTGCGCTCGTGGCTGCCGCGCCAGAAGGTTTTTGCCAGCCGGTAGAGCCGGCTATCCATGCGCTCGTCGCAGCGCTTCACCGCTGAGGGATCGACATTTGCCAGGCGCGCGATTTCCCCGGTGAGACGCTGGTCCCACAGATTCCACCCAAGATGCTGGGCGAGTTGGGCCGCGATCGCGCCGCCCCCGCAGCCATATTCCCGCTCGATGGTGATCACGCGAAACATTGGCAATCTCCCCTGGCCGTTATTTAGTGTACGGCCATGCCGCCAGGTTTGCCTTTCCTAACCAAAAAGACCAGCGGAATCATAGCAAGAATCGCGAAGCCGAGAATCTGAAAATCGTCGATATAAGCCAGCATGGTGGCCTGCCTCTCTACCGTGCCCTGCACCAGCGCATAAGCCTGCCGGGTGGCAAATGAGGCGCTCGCGCCATGAGCGCGCATGGCTTGCGTAGCCCCCTGAAGCATCGAGTGAAAGGCGGGATTCGAAGCGCTGAGATGCCGCGACAGATTGTTCAGGTGGGTCTGCGTACGCCGGTCGAGCATGGTGGTAACAAAAGAAATTCCGACACTTCCGCCGATATTGCGCGCGAGATTCATCAGCCCCGAGGCGGCATTGTTCTTATCGCGGGGCAAGAACGCATATGCGGCGGTGTTGATCGGCACAAACAGGAACGCCATGCCGGCAGCCTGCAGCACGCGCGCCATCGCCACCGTGTGGAAGTCCATTTGCAGATCGAAGCTCGTCATGTTGAACAGCGAGAAAGAGAGCATGCTGAGGCCGAACATCAGCATCCAGCGCGGGCTGTAGCGCGAGAGCAGAAAGCCCACCAGCGGCAGCAGGAGCATGATCGTGAATCCGCCCGGCATCAACGCGAATCCCGACCGCGCCGCCGTGTAGCCGAGCAACGTTTGCATGAACAGCGGCAGCAGCAGCGTACTGCCCAGCAAAGCGAACCCCAGCATGAACATCAACAAATTCGAAATGCCGAAGGTGCGATCGCGAAATAGATGCAGGTCGACTACGGGATCGTCGTGCGTCCACTCCCAATAGATCGCGAAGAGCAGCGCCAACACGCTGATGACGGTGAGGATCAGAATGAAGTGCGATTCAAACCAGTCGTCGCGCTGCCCTTTGTCGAGAACCACCTGCAAAGTTCCCAGGCCAAGCGCCACCAGGCCGAGGCCGACGTAATCGATATGGGTTTCGCTGAGCTTACGACGCTTGAAGTAAGGCGGATCCTCGATCAGGCGGGAAGTGAGAAGAATCGAGATGATGCCAACGGGAATGTTGATAAAGAAAATCCAGCGCCAGGTGAAATTATCGGTGATCCATCCACCGAGGGTTGGGCCGATCGCTGGCGCGGTTACCACCGCAATGCCATAAACCGCAAAGGCCATGCCACGTTTCGCGGGAGGGAAAGTATCGGCCAATATGGCCTGCTCGCTGGGCTGCAAGCCGCCTCCGCCCGCGCCTTGCAACACGCGGAAGAAGATGAGCGCCGCGAGATTGGGCGCCAAACCGCAGAGGAATGAACTCACGGTGAACAGCGCCACGCAACTCATGTAGAAGTTGCGGCGACCCATGATGGAAGAGAGCCAGCCACTCAGCGGAAGAACGATGGCGTTGGAAACCAGATAAGACGTGAGAACCCACGTGCTTTCATCCTGGCCCGCCGAGAGGCTGCCGGCGATGTGCGGTAGAGCGACGTTGGCGATCGAGGTATCGAGCACCTCCATGAACGTCGCCAGCGTTACCGTTACGGCGATGATCCACGGATTGATCGCTGGACGCCAGACATCGGCGTCAAGAGTGGCGGAGCCGACACTCATTGACGAATCCACACCTTCGGCTCGACCGACATGCCCGGGCGCAGCGACTGATCTTTGTTCTCTCCGGGATCGAGAACGATCTTCACCGGAATTCGCTGCACAACTTTCACATAGTTGCCGGTGGCGTTTTCCGGAGGTAACAAGCTGAAACGCGCGCCACTTGCCCCGGCAAGGCTGTCGACTTTCCCTTTGTAGCTGCGGCCGTTGGCATCGACGTCGACTGTGACCGACTGCCCCACTTTCATGTCACGCAGTTGGGTTTCTTTGAAGTTTGCCGTGATCCAAACGTCGCGGAGCGGAATCACTTTCATCAGCTCCTGCCCCGGAGAAACGTTTTGCCCGACTTCCACCGTGCGGTCGCTCACCACGCCCTCAACCGGCGCCACGATTCTTGTGTATTGCAGATTCAAAGCCGCCTGGTCGAGATCAGCTTTCTTCTGCAAAGCCTGCGCCTCGGCCTCGGCCGCTCTCGAACGAATCACCTGCATCTGCTTGGGAGCAGTCTGCGCATTCTGGAAGCCAGCTTCCGCCTGCACCAGTTTTCCTTGCGCCGTCGTGACTTCTGCCTGCGCCGCGCTGGCATTGGCATGGGCGGCGTCGACCGCCGCGGCGTTGGCTTTGGCGGCAGCGGTAGCATCGTCGAATTGCTGCTCCGAGATCTCGTGTTTTTCCACCAGTTGCTTGTAGCGTTCGAGATCGTGCTGCGCTTTTACGTTGTTCGCTTCCGCCTGTACAAGCTGCGCTTGTGCCGCGGCGAGCTGTTGTCTGGCGGCGGTGATTCCGGCGCGCGCGTTGGTCACATCGGCCTCCGCCGAGGATTCTTGCGTGCTCGTGTTCACCGACGTGATCGGCACCGTAACTCCGGCGGCGGCAGCGGCAGCCTGCGCATTTTCGAAATCAGCCTTGGCCCGGTCGTACGCTACCTGATAATCGGCAGGATCGATCTCCACCAAAAGCTGCCCAGCCTGCACATACTGGTTATCTCTTATGGCGAGCTTGGTCACGTGACCGGTAATGCGCGCGCTCACCGAGTTGATGTGCCCATCGACTTCCGCATCGTCGGTAGATTCGTAGCTCGAAACGTACCGATAGACGAAGAACGCCGCGACCAGGAGGACCACGCCGGCGATGATCAATGCGATGCGGAATCCCGGGCTGGCAGTGCGCGACGGTCGAGTGCGGAAGTCGCGTTCGGTCGAGGGCAGCGGCTTCGGCCGGCTCGCAGACGGGTCCGGAGGAGCGGTACGGCTTTCAGGTTGATCCGGCGTTGCGGTCGTAGTGCTTTGTGTCGTCTCTTCCATAAATTTTATTAATGCTGCTGGCCTTGCAAATATCGTTTCACGCCCGTCTCAGCATCGCCGATGGCACGCGCCAGTTCCACCTTCGCCAGATTATGCGCATAAAGGCTGTCGATATAACTTTCGTGCGCGCCGGCTACCGCTTCCTGGGCCTGCACAACTTCCAGATTATCGGTAACGCCGGCGCTGAATCGGTCTTTCGATTGCGTAAGCGCCTGCTCGGCAAGATCGACCGAACTGCGCGCCACCTCAACCTGCTGGGCGGCCGAAGTCAAATCGAGCAGTGACGCGCGCACTTCGTAGTCGATTCTTCCCCGCAAATCGCCCAGTTGCTGCCGAGCCTGCTTCAGTTGCGCCTCGGCCTCAAGAACATCACTATGAACTTTATTTCCTGCAAAGATAGGAATATTGACGCCGCCATTTACCTGCCAGGTTCCATTCGATGCCCCGGGAGTCACGCCGATGTCGCCGAAATTTGCACTCACATCGACGCTTGGATAATGACCCGCAGTGGCGCCGCGGCGTAACAGCTCGGCGGAGCGAACTTGCGCCTCGGCCGCTTGATAATCGGCGCGCGAGGCATAGGCACGCTGCAGGTAAACGTCGACCGGCAACGGCGTCATCTCTTGATAGGGCGCCTTCTCGGTCAACTCGAACTGCTGGCCGGGAGCCAGCCCAATCACGCGAGCCAATGACAGCTTCTGCTTCGCATAGTCGTTGCGCGCGGCAATAAGTTGCTGCTGGCGAGTCTGCAGCTCGACCTGAGCGCGCAGCGTGTCGATCGTCGGATTCAAACCCGCCTTCTGTTGATCAAGTGCCTTATCAAAGAGCGCCTGCGCGTTAGTGACCTGCGCAGTGGAAGTTTCAATTCGGGCGGCGCTGGCAATTGCCTGCAAGTATTCGTTGCCAACCGCCAGCACTACCAATTCCCGCGCATCTTTCACGCCAAGCTGCGCCGATTTCAAACTTTCGGATGCGGCGCGCGCCTGCTCAATCTGTTTGAAATCAAAAATCGATTGCGAAAGATTGAGCCGCGCGTCGAAATAGTTGAACGCGCCGAGCACGCGCGGTATTGGGAAGGGGAAAAAGTTGCTCTTAAATCCCAGTGCAGTCAGGCTTTCAGTTTGCGCATCTTCCTGGATTCGCGCCGAAAGATCTGGCAGAAGATTGCTGAGTTCTTTCCAACGCTCGCCCCGGGCGTTGAGCGTCTGATCGGTCGAGAGCAAGAGTCCAAGATTGTTGCGCAGGCCACGGTCGATGGCTTCCTGAAAACCTATCTGCAAAACCTCTGGAGTGGTTTTACTCTCAGGGTCGCTGCCCGTGTAAGGGCTCTGCGAACCGGGCAGGGAGATTGATGGCGTCGGCGTCGAAGTCTGAGCCAAAAGGCTTATGGCCGAAAGGAATATCAGCGCTGCAACAAAGAATCCGCGGCTAAAAAGCGGCAAAGATCGATGCATTTCCAATTTTGAAAAAGTCCTGTTGTGACAAAAGTCTTGGGAACGACCTTTCTCTCTCATAGCATATCGTCTAACTACCGATTCTTCCGAGACATCCAACGATGCAGAAACCTGCGACTGGGCTGGGGTTTTGATGCGGTTGAGTGCATAGTGGATTGTAGTTTTGAGAAAATATCTGCCTGCCATCCTCTCGATGGTCCTATTACTTTAGAAACTTTCCGGTTCGCGGCTTCGCCGATAGAGTAACAGGAGAATCCTCTTTCGGATGATTCGGGCGGAGCCTTGGCTCGTTGCGGCAGTGTCGGCGGCCCTGTTTACAAGAATCGATTTTGGTTAGGCGACCACGACTTCTGAGCGCAAGACGATCGACCGAGTCGAGCGGGAGTATTCGGAGATGGCCAAGCGTCTGGGAGTCACGAGTGCGGTAAGAGTTGAAGTTGTGGTTTGGGCGAACGGTAGCGTGAAGTCAACCCGGATGCGGGAAGGAAATCCGGTTCTAATTCCATCCTCTGCTGACGCGGCAGGCAAGTGGAAAGTTGAGCCCACATCCGCAGAAACGACGGGGATTGTAAAACTGACCTTCGGTCCCCGGCGCCAGCAATAAAGAGTCAGCGAAATTCCCAAACGGTTTTTTTCACCTGATGGCCTCTTCAACTCCAAAACCTGCCGCAACCCAGGCCGATCGCAGGCGCCGGCGCCATCCACGGTACCGCGTGGATTTTCGTGCAATCGCCATTTATCTGGATGGCAGCCAGTACCGGAAAGTAGACGGGCATTGCAGCGATCTATCCGAAGCCGGGATCGGGATACTCTTGCCCACAGATATGAATATCGGCGATGTAGCTGGCTTGAGCTTTTCGCTTCCGGGATCGAACGCTGCCTGGGAATTGCGAGCGGTGGTTCGCTACCGGCGCGGATATCACTACGGCTTTGAATTCCTGTCTCTGACCGGCGAGCACCGGCAGTCATTGAAGACCTATCTTTCCGGTCTGGGATCGGAACCAGCTAACTAGAGTTCACTTTTTTCAAACCTGGTGCGGTTATGCTTTCCGTGACTTCCGTCATCTTGTTGCCAGGTTACCGATGATTCAAGCTGAGAGTGGCGAATCGCAATCAGAAGCGAAGCGGCCCAAATTATGAGTGATGGCAAATCGGCAAGCGCTGGCAGGGATTGGACGAAAATGTTGGCAGATCCTGACCTGGCGCGCAACCTGGCGAAATTACTCCAGATCTATCGGGATGCCGCGCCCGAGCAAAGAGAACAGGCCCTGCTGGACGCCATGCGTTCAATCAAGCGGGAAGCGGGGGAAAAACAGCCGACCGCACCGTCCCGGGCTACCGAAACCAAGCCTTCGCCAATCTCTCCGCCCGCTCACGTAACCAATGCTCCGCCGTTTGAGCCCGATCTATTCAGCTCGAATTGGGGAGACGACCGCCGCCGCTATCCCCGCATGAAATGTTTTGTCGCGGTCGAACTGCATGTGAATGGCGCCGACGTGCCGATCTGGGGGAATCTCTCCAACACGAGTGTAGGAGGCTGCCGCGTCGAGACCTCTGCCCCGATCGGCGGCGGCGCAAAAGTCGAAATCGGTCTCTGGGTCGCCAGCGGCAAGATTTGGGTCAAGGGCCTGGCGCTGAATGGCATTGTCAGCCGGAGCGCACCAACTGCCGGCGGAGTACGTGTCCGCTTCGCTGGATTGGAAGCGGTTGAGAAAGAAAATTTGCGGCAGTTTTTGAAGTACGTTCAGGACACCACCCGCGCATCCACGAGCGAAAACAGCTACCTGCAATTGTTGAAATAACCTGCAATAAGCTTTTCCTCAGCCCAACACGATTGCCCGTGTAACTTTCCAGCATTTTCACACGCCTGACAACAATACGACGCGAGAACTTGATACACTCGATGCGTATCGAAAACCATTTGAATCTGAAACCCTTTGCCGTCCGTGGGACTCTAACTGGTTAACACTGCGGATCAAGATCCCCGATTTAACGATCGCGGATCGACGATTCACCAAGGCAACGACTGCCGAAACAATTCATTTAACCAAGTTTTTCCCGTTGGGAGGACGTATCAGCCATGGTAGCCAGCGAACAGGCCGTCGTCACCGCGAAGCAACTGGACACCCTCAGCATCAATACCATTCGCACCCTTGCCATCGATGCCGTACAGCAGGCCAACAGCGGGCATCCCGGCGCACCGATGGGCTTGGCGCCGGTTGCGTATGTTCTGTGGCAGGAGTTTCTCCGCTACGACCCCGAGGATCCCAAGTGGCTGAACCGCGACCGTTTTGTGCTCTCGAACGGCCATGCCTCGATGTTGCTCTATGCTTTGCTGTACTTGGCCGGTGTCCGCCGAGTTTCCGAGAACGGCGAGGTGCTGAAAGAACTGGCGGTCCCGATGGAGGAGATCAAGCGGTTCCGGCAACTGGGCAGCTTGACCCCGGGACATCCCGAATCGCACATCACAACCGGAGTTGAAACCACCACGGGTCCTCTTGGCCAGGGCGTGGGAAACAGTGTAGGAATGGCGATCGGCAGCCGGTGGCTCGCGGCCAACTTCAACCGCCCCGGTTTTGAAGTTTTCAATTACAACATTTACGCGATGTGCTCCGATGGTGACCTGATGGAAGGCATCGGCGGCGAAGCCGCATCGCTCGCCGGCCATCTAAAGCTGTCGAATCTCTGCTGGATTTATGACCATAACAACATTACGCTCGATGGCCCTGCCGATTGGTCGTTCAGCGAAGACGTGGCTACGCGTTTCTTTGGCTACGGCTGGAATGTGACGCGTGTCGCCGACGCCAACGATCTCGATATGCTGGCTCGGGCCTTTGGAGTTTTCAAGAAGACTACCGACCGGCCGACGTTGATTATCGTCGACAGCCACATCGGCTACGGCTCTCCGCACAAACAAGACAGCAACGCCGCCCACGGCGAACCGCTGGGCGAAGAAGAGGTTCGGCTGACGAAAAAGTTCTACGGCTGGCCCGAAGATGCGAAGTTTCTCGTGCCCGAGGGTGTTCGCGAACACTTTCAGGATGGAATCGGCAAACGAGGGCGCGAATCTCGCGCGAAGTGGGCGAAGATGTATGCGGAATATTCGCAGAAATATCCGGAGTTGCGGGAGCAGCTTGGCCTGATGCAGCGGCGCGAATTGCCCGATGGGTGGGACAAGGGCCTTCCTACATTTCCCGCCGATGCGAAGGGCTTAGCCACTCGCGAGAGTTCCGGCAAAGTGCTCAACGCGCTTGCGCAGAACATCCCATGGCTGATCGGCGGGTCGGCCGATCTGGCAACATCCAACAAAACCGCGCTGACGTTTGATGGTGCTGGAGATTTCCAGGCGAACAATTATGCCGGGCGAAATCTTCATTTCGGCGTGCGCGAGCATGTCATGGCCGCGAGCGTGAATGGACTCGTGGTTTCCTACATCCGCGCCTTCGGTGCGACTTTCTTCAACTTCAGCGACTACATGCGCCCCAGTATTCGTCTGGCCGCATTGATGGAAATTCCTTCGATTTTTATCTACACCCACGATTCCATCGGCCTGGGCGAGGACGGGCCAACTCATCAGCCGATCGAGCAATTGGCTTCGTTGCGCGCCATGCCCAATTTGATTGTGCTGCGCCCAGGAGATGCTAACGAAGTTGTGGAATCCTGGAGAATTATCGCGCAACTGCAGCATTCGCCCGTCGCGCTCGTACTCACGCGGCAAGCGCTTCCCACGTTGGATCGAACGAGATATGCTTCGGCCTCCGGCACGGCAAAAGGCGCTTACGTTTTGGCCGATGCTCCTGGTGGCAAGCCTGACGTCATCCTAATGGCCACGGGAAGTGAGGTATCGCTCTGCGTCGAGGCATACGAAAAGTTAAAAGCCGAGGGTATTCAGGCGCGGGTTGTCAGCATGCCTTCGTGGAAGATTTTCGACGATCAGGGCGCGGCCTACAAAGAAAGCGTTCTGCCCTCTTCGGTCACGGCGAGAGTTTCGGTCGAGATGGCGTCCACATTTGGATGGGATCGATATGTCGGACTCAAGGGACGCAAGATCGGGATGCACCGCTTTGGGGCCTCGGCTCCGCTGAAAGACTTGCTGAAGTTCTTCGGCTTCACCGTCGAAGCAGTCGTGGCTGAGGCTCGTAAAGCGATCGCAGAAAAATAGCGGCCGTAACAATTATTGGCAATGTGCCCGCCAGTCATTCAGGAGAAATCACTATGCAGCCGACAGGAGTACTGGAAAAAACGAAGACCGCGAATCCACTGAAAGAATTATTGAATTACGGCCAATCGATGTGGCTCGATTACATTCGCCGCGACCTGATCACGAGCGGCAAGCTGAAATCGATGATCGAGGACGATGGGCTTCGCGGTATGACTTCGAATCCATCGATCTTCGAGAAAGCTATTGCCGAAAGCTCGCTCTACGACGACATGCTGAAGTCGCTGGCTTCCCGCAGCGATCTCAACGCGACCGGCATCTACGAGCAGATCGCGATCCGGGATATTCAAGGCGCGGCCGATATTCTGCACCCGGTCTATCAGAGTTCGCAATTCCGCGACGGATACGTGAGCCTTGAAGTTTCTCCCCTGCTCGCGCTGAAAACCAAGGAGACGATCGAAGAAGCGCGCCGGTTGTGGAAGACCGTTAACCGCGAGAACGTGATGATCAAAGTTCCCGGCACCGCAGAGGGCATTCCCGCGATTCAAACACTGATCGGCGAAGGCATCAACATCAACGTGACCTTGCTGTTTGCTCAGGAAGTTTACGAGAAAGTCGCGGAAGCATACATCGCCGGCATCGAAGACCTGGCAAAGCACGGCGGCAATCTAAAGAAGATGGCGGGAGTCGCCAGCTTCTTTATCAGCCGCATCGATACGTTGGTCGATTCGCTGCTCGATGACAAGTTGAAAAATACGACCGACGCCCCGCAACAGGCATTGTTAAAGAGTTTGAAAGGCAAAGTCGCCATCGCCAACGGCAAACTAACCTATCAGAAGTATCAGAAGATCTTCAGCGGGCCGCGATGGGAGGCGCTGGCGAGCAAAGGCGCGCAGACTCAGCGCGTCCTATGGGCGAGCACCAGCACGAAGAATCCTGAATATCGCGATGTAATGTACGTCGAAGAGTTGATCGGGCCCGACACCGTCGACACTATGCCTCCTGCCACGGTTGACGCGTTTCGCGATCATGGCAAGTTGCGCAATAGCCTGACCGAGAACGTTGCTGCGGCGCAACAAGTAATGGACAATCTGGCGAAGTCCAGCATCTCCATCAAGGAAGCAACCACCAAGCTCACCGGCGACGGCGTAAAGTTGTTTGCCGATGCATTTCACAAATTGCTCGCCGCCGTTGAAAAAAGCACGCAGCAGAAAGGCCAGCAGCAGCCGGTTCAACAGGGAAAGACCGCGTGAGCCGTTTGAGATCGTCGTTGCCGGAAAGTTTGGCAGCTGCGGTAAAGGCCAACGTTGCCGACTGGCAATCTGGCGGAAAAATGCAGCGTCTTTGGCAGCGCGATGCCACGCTTTGGACCGGCGACGACGAGGGCAACTGGCTGGGATGGCTCGATATTGTCGAATATCAAATTGCGCATCCCATCGAACTGCGCAACCTCGGCAAAGAGGTGTGGAGCGCGGGTTTCAAAGATATTCTCCTGCTTGGGATGGGAGGATCAAGCCTCTGCCCCGAAGTTCTTCGCATGACCTTCGGTAAGATTGCCGGCTATCCCAACCTGCACGTGCTCGATTCGACCGATCCCGCTCAGGTCAAAGCCGTGGAAGACAAGATCGATATCGCGCGATCGCTCTTCATTGTTTCCAGCAAATCGGGCAGCACGCTCGAACCGAACATTTTCAAGCAATATTTTTTCGAGCGTACCAAGGAGGCTGTAGGCGCCGATAAGGCGGGCAGCCACTTCATGGCGATTACCGATCCCGGGTCGAGCATGCAGAAGGCTGCGGAGGCCGATCGCTTCCGGCACATTTTTTTCGGCAGGCCTTCGATCGGCGGGCGCTATTCTGCCCTGTCGAACTTCGGCATGGCTCCCGCGGCGGCAATCGGCATCGATACCAAATTTCTCGACCGCGCACAAGAGATGGTGCGCGCTTGCGGCGCTTCGCATCCAGTAGAAGAAAATCCGGGAGCGATGCTCGGCATTATTCTGGGCACCGCCGCGAAGTCGGGACGCGACAAAGTCACCGTCATTACCTCACACGACATTGCCGACCTGGGAGCGTGGCTCGAGCAGTTGCTGGCCGAGTCGACTGGCAAAGTTGGGAAAGGCATCATTCCGGTTGATGGCGAGAAATTGGGATCCCCGGAAGTTTACGGCCACGACCGGGTCTTCGCTTACGTCCATACCGATCACGCGACCGATGTGGGCGTGGAAGCGCAGGTTTCGGCGCTGGAAAAAGCGGGGCATCCTGTCGTTAGAATCTCGATGGCCGACATCTACGATCTCGGTGCCGAGTTTTTTCGCTGGGAAATCGCTACAGCGGTCGCAGGCTCGATCATCGGCATCGACGCGTTCAACCAGCCCGACGTTGAGGCCAGCAAAATTGAAACTCGCAAGCTGACATCCGAATACGAAAAGGCAGGTTCCCTGCCTCCGGAAAAACCGGTATTCGAAGCCGACGGGTTTAAGCTGTTTACCGACGACAAAAATGCCGCCGAACTCGCGCGTACCCGAGCACAAACTCTATCCGAATATTTAAAGGCGCATCTCAACCGCCTTGGCGCGGGCGATTATTTCGCCCTGCTCGCATATATCCAGATGAGTGCGGAACACAAAGCGCTCCTCGAATCCATGCGGCACTCTGTGCGCGACAAAAAGCATGTAGCAACCTGCCTGGGATTTGGCCCGCGTTTTCTGCATTCGACTGGGCAAGCGTACAAAGGCGGACCGAATTCGGGAGTCTTCCTGCAAGTCACGTGCGACGATGCTGTCGACCTGCCGGTTCCGGAGCAAACATATACGTTCGGAGTAGTGAAGGCTGCGCAGGCGCGCGGCGATTTTCAAGTTCTGGCAGACCGGGGTCGGCGAGCGCTCCGCGTGCATCTGCAAAAAGATATTGCAGCAGGATTGGCAAAATTGAAGGCGGCAATTCAGGAAGCACTGCAGTAGCTTCGGGTCCGCGGGCGTGGCGCATTTTGCAGTTGCGACTGTTTGGGTTCACACTTCCAGGCTTCATCGCATTTCGATTAAGGAGCACGCATGCAACTGGGAATGGTAGGTCTGGGCCGCATGGGCGCGAACATGACGCGTCGCCTTATGCGTGGCGGACATCAGTTGGTGGTTTCCGATTTGAGCGCGGATGCCGTGAAGGAACTTGCCGGCGAAGGCGCGAGTAGTTCGTCGTCGCTGGAAGATTTGGTTCGAAAGCTAAATCCGCCCCGCGCCGTCTGGATCATGGTTCCGGCCGGCGGTCCGACAGAACAGACAGTTCAGACCTTGGCGCAGCATCTGCAAACTGGTGACGCAATCATCGATGGCGGCAACTCTTACTTCAAGGATGACGTCCGCAGAGCCGGCCAATTAAAAAACAAAGGTATTCATTACATCGACGTTGGAACCAGTGGCGGGGTGTGGGGCATCGATCGCGGTTACTGCATGATGATCGGCGGCCCGAAGGAAGCCGTTCAGCATCTCGATCCGATTTTCAAAACGCTGGCTCCGGGGCGAGGAGATATTCCGCGCACTCCAGGCCGTGAAAAACTTGGCGGTACCGCAGAGGAAGGTTACATTCATTGCGGCCCATCCGGGGCGGGGCATTTCGTGAAGATGGTGCACAATGGTATCGAATACGGCATTATGCAGGCGTACGCCGAAGGATTCGACATCTTCAAGAACGCAACGGCTAAAGAATTGCCGGAAGAGATTCGCTACGATTTGAACCTGCCTGACATCGCCGAGGTCTGGCGGCGTGGCAGCGTAGTCAGTTCATGGCTGCTCGATCTGACCGCAATGGCGTTAGCGGAAAATCCCACACTTTCGGAGTACGAAGGCCACGTCCAGGATTCCGGCGAAGGACGCTGGACAATCCAGGCGGCCATGGACGAAGCCGTCCCTGTGGATGTGTTGAGTGCGGCATTATTTGTGCGCTTCCGCTCGCGCCAGCAACACACGTTCGCAGAAAAGATTCTTTCTGCCATGCGCCAAAAATTTGGCGGTCATATCGAAGGCGGCAAAACAAAGAACGACACGACCAAAGAAAATCAAACAGCGTAATGCATCTCAAGGCAGTTGAGGATTAACCGATGGCACAATTGGCTGAAAAACCCGCGGCTGCCGTACCCCGCGTCGGCAAACAAGGCGACCCTTGCGTGATGGTAATCTTCGGCGCGGCCGGCGATCTGACGGCACGCATGTTGATCCCCGCGCTCTACAATCTGTTTCGAGCCGACCTGCTCTCGAAGGAATTCGCCGTTCTTGGAGTAGCGCGGGCCCAGATGTCGGACGAGGATTTTCGCAAGCGCATCCAGGAAGACATCAAACAGTATTGCGGAGATTGCATCGATTCCTCGACGTGGGATAACTTTGCCCGCCGCTTCTATTACTTCGCCGGCGACTTCAAGGACGACAATTTATACCAGCAGGTCAAAGACCAACTGCAGCGCATCGATCGCGAGCATTCGACCGGACAGAATTTTTTCTATTACCTGGCGACGGCCCCCAGTTTCTTCGGCCCCATCGTCGAAAAACTTGCGGCCACCGGACTGATGGAACAGGCCAACGATCACTGGCGGCGGGTGATTATCGAGAAACCGTTCGGCCACGATCTTGAATCGGCGAAGGCACTAAACCAGCAACTGCTCAAAGTCGCCAACGAAAAACAGATCTATCGCATCGATCACTACCTCGGCAAAGAAACCGTTCAGAATATTTTGGCGTTTCGCTTCGCCAACGGAATTTTCGAGCCGATCTGGAATCGCCGTTATATCGATCACGTGCAAATTTCCGTGGCCGAGACCGTGGGCGTCGAGGGACGAGGCAGCTACTTCGATCATGCCGGCTCGCTGCGCGACATGGTGCCCAACCACCTGATGCAGCTCATTAGCCTGACGTCGATGGAGCCGCCGATTTCCTTCGAGGCCAACGCCGTGCGCGATGAGCAAGCCAAGATTCTCCACGCCATCCAGCCGATGAGCGACGAGGAAGTGCTCACCCGCGCGGTTCGAGGGCAATACGGGGAAGGCGAATTGGGCGGCGAGCGCGTGCCTGCATACCGCGCCGAACCCGACGTCGCGCCCGATTCGCGAACCGAAACCTTCGTCGCCATGAAGCTGCTGATCGATAACTGGCGATGGGCCGACGTTCCGTTCTATCTCCGCACCGGGAAACGCATGCCTGCACGGAACACTCATATCGTGATTCAGTTTCGGCGGGCTCCGTTTGTGCTCTTCCGTGATACGTCGGTCGAACACCTGATGCCGAATCAACTCGTGCTGCACATTCAGCCGGAAGAGGGAATCTCGCTGCAGTTCGCGGCGAAAGTTCCGGGGCCGGTGATGCGCCTCGGCACAGTCGACATGAACTTCGAATATCAGCAATACTTTGGCAAGCAGCCCAGCACCGGCTACGAGCGGCTGCTGCACGACTGTATGATTGGCGACCAGACTCTGTTTCAGCGGGCCGACATGGTGGAAGCGGGATGGAGCGTGGTCAATCCGGTGCTCGACCTGTGGAAAGCGCTGCCACCGCGCAACTTTCCTAACTATCCCTCCGGGACCTGGGGACCGAAAGATGCCGACGAGTTGTTGGAACGCGACGGACGTCGCTGGAGGAATTTCGAGAAATGATTCTGGCCGGCGATATTGGAGGAACGAACGCCCGGCTCGCCTATTTTCAGGCTGGCAACGGTCATCTGCAATTGGTCTCGGAGCGGATTTTCCCCAGCGGCGAGTACAGCGAATTCGGCGACATCGTCTCGCGATTTCTCGCGGACGCGCGCGAACGGCCCGAGGTGGCCTGTTTCGGAATTGCCGGCCCGGTACACCATGGCCGCGTAGAAACCTCCAACCTTCCGTGGGTCATCGAACAATCCCGCCTTGCAAAGCAGATCAAACTTCCAGCCACACTGTTGATCAATGACCTCGAAGCCAGCGCATGGGGAATCGGCGCCCTCAGCGGCAAGGATTTTGTGGCGCTCAACTCCGTAGTGCCCAGTAATGGCAATCAGGCGGTCATCGCGCCCGGCACTGGCCTCGGAGAAGCCGGCCTTTACTGGAACGGCAAAGAACACGAGGTTTTCGCCTGCGAGGGCGGCCACACGGATTTCGCCCCTCAAGGAGAGTTGCAAATCGAACTGCTGCGCTTTCTCGCGGAGCGCTACGGTCATGTGAGCTACGAGCGTATTATCTCCGGGCCGGGGCTCGTCAATGTTTACGAATTTCTCCGGGCCAAGGGGTGCGCCAGCGAACCGGGCGGCTTTGCAGAACGTCTGGAACTTCCAGACGCCGCCGCGGCGATTTCAAAGGCCGCCTTGGAGGGCAGCAATCCACTGGCGGAAAAAGCGCTCGATCTCTGGATTTCGGTTTACGGCGCAGAGGCCGGCAATTTAGCCCTTAAGACAATGGCAGTCGGGGGAATTTTTCTGGGCGGCGGAATTTCGCCGAAGATTCTGCCCAAACTAAACGGCCCCACGTTCATGCGCGCCTTTCTGGAAAAAGGCAGGCTTCGCCGGCTTCTGGAAGGCATTTCGGTACAGGTGATCACCAATGACAAGGCGGGCCTGCTAGGCGCGGCCCGGTGCGCGGCTGCGACGCGCGGAAACGGATCGTCGGTGCAAAAATGACTACTCGCGAAATCAGAAAACTCACCACACCGCAAGATCTTTTCCACGCGGCTGCGGAAGAATTCATCCACGCGGCCACGGACGCAGTCGAAAGGCGCGGGCGCTTTGCGGTCGCCCTTTCCGGCGGCTCAACCCCCAAAAGCTTGTATGCTCTGCTCGCAGTCAACGCCAGTTCCAGCCTGCCGTGGAGCCAAATGTTTTTCTTTTTCGGCGACGAGCGCCACGTTCCGCCCGACGATCCCGAGAGCAACTATCGCATGGCGAATGAATCTCTTTTTTCGAAAGCGCCAATTCCGGCCGGCAATATATTCCGCGTGCCCACTGAGAATCCGAATGCCGACGGAGCTGCGGCGGCTTACGATCAGACGTTGCGGAATTTCTTTGGCGTGAAGCCCGGTGAAATCCCGTCGTTCGATTTAATTCTCCTCGGCATGGGCCCGGATGGGCACACCGCTTCGTTGTTCCCCGAGACGGATGCGCTCAAGGAAAAATCGCGACTGGTCGTCGCCAATTGGGTCGAGAAGCTGAAGGCCAGCCGCATCACGCTCACGCTTCCGGTGCTCAATGCGGCTCGTTGTGTGGCATTCCTGGTGAGCGGAACCGACAAGGCCCCCGCGCTTCACGAAGTCCTTGAAGGCAATGCTTCCGGCGAGAAGTATCCTTCCAAGCTGATCCAGCCTGAAGATGGAAAGTTGATCTGGTTCGTCGATCGCGCGGCGGCCAGCGATTTATCCGCCGCAGCCTGAAGAATTCGGGATAGATCTACCCCCGCCAACCGGCAATTTCCTTGAGACCTTTTCCACGGGAATGTTCAAAGAGACGAACCATATGGCGCGAGTGTTCAAATTCATGGATGTCGGCCCAGACTTCCGCCTTCCACGAGGTGTCGTGGCTCGCTGACTCTCCGCAGGTAGCGCAGCGGGTGTGCAGGCTCCGGGTCGCGATCTCTGTAGTCCCGGCCTTCGATAGCTCGATGAAGATACAGCGGACCTCCTGAATCTCTTCGTCGTCGTCGAGCATGTGCTCATAGCGCAGCAGGTAGCCGAATCCGAGCCTGCGGGCTTCGTTTTCGGCCTCGGCACGCGCATGAAATGGCCCGTATTCAGCCCGCAACTGCTCGGTAGAGTCGCAGGCCATCCAGAATGTCTCTTTGTAACCCATCCCACTCACCCAGGAAATTCATAGACTGGCGCCGCTCTTGGGGTCGGCTGCCGCTTCCGCGGCTTCCGAAGTGCAATCGAAGGCCCACAGCCGTTCGTCGCAAGTCACATCCTATCAGCGCGTTAAATGGAGCGCCCGCCGTGAACGGGCGGGAGCGTGCAAAGCTTTTGCATCAGACTCTGCCGTCCTGCCACAAGAGACGAAAATTCCGGGATCGGTCCAGGTACCACCGGCCTAAGCTGCCCCTGGCTGTGCCGAGCCTTCCGTCCAAGTCTTGCCCCCGTGACTCGCGACATACATCGCCAACTCTAGGCGGCTCCAAACCCCCAGCTTGTCGAAAGTATTTCGGAGATGATTTTTTACCACCTGTTCGGTAGTACCCATGAGGTTACCAATTTCCCGGTTGGTGAGCCCCTCCCACACCATCGTGGCGACCTGAATCTCTCTGGCAGTCAGCTTCTCGCGCGGGGTCACGATTGCACCTCCGGCTTCTCGAACGCTGCCGTCGCCAATCGCACCCGCTTCCGCCCCTCACGGATTCCGGCACGCAGAAATAGCGTGCGCAGGTGCTGTTTCACGGTGCGCGGGCTGATGCTCAAATGCCCCGCAATTTCCTTGTTGCTGCAACCCTGCACCAGCAAATCCAGCACTTGCTGGTCACGGGCAGTGACTTTGATTTTCTGCAAGTCGATCACGGCAGTCTCCTTAAAGTTGGCTTCGTGCTAGCGGGTACGTAACGCACATCTCCTTAAGCACATCTTTCGCCAAACCTTCCCCCTCTTCTAATTTGGTTATAATGTATGCATCTGTCGACACTTAGGGATAACTGCCATCGCGCCGGAAGAGATCAAGAGGAGCCGTGGTAGTCTGTCTTTGTCCCGCATTGGAACGCATCTCGCGCCAGCCAGAATTCATTTACTTCAGAAAGCAAGCCTGTTGGGATGTGCCGAGAGAATCGACAAGCGTCAGCCGAACCGATTCAATTTATTCTCTGTCAGTACGTTGCGCGGACGTTGGGATTAGACACCCGAGTGAGGAAACGCTCCTCAATTCGCCCCTTTTCGTTTTTGCACGCTGTGGCTGATCTTTGTTTCCGAATTGAAACTGGGAAGGCTCGACACCTCTCTTACTGCTTCGTTTTGCACAGACACACTTCCTATGGAAAATGAGGCTCGACAGGGATGTTCGAAGAAACTCAGGCACAACGCAAAACCGATGCGCAAATGTCGTTCCGATCTCTGTTTGACAAATCCGCCTTGCAGAGCCAACCTGCGTCTCGACGCCGAGCGGCGTCGCTCACAAACCGCCTGACAGTGTCGAATCACGTATGACGCCTGCCAGAATCGAATCATTCTTGAACTTTGCGCGGGTACCCAGCGCGGCGATTCTGGCCCCGCTACTTTTCTTCTTTTATTTCTGTTCCACGGCATTCGCACAGGGAGGGCCGCCGTACTACACGAACGATCCCGGCACGCCCGGAAATCACAACTGGGAAATCAACCTCGGATACATGCCGTTTTATTACGACGGGCAATCGGTTTCGCACACGCCCGACGTCGATATCAACTTCGGCCTGGGCTCCCGCATTCAGCTCACTTACGAAAATGCGTGGCTCCGAGTGCAAAATCCATTTTCCTCGGTGAAATACGGCCTTGGGCAATCGAATCCCGGCGTCAAGTGGCGCTTCTACGACGCCGGCGAAGGCCATCTCGCCATCTCGATCTTCCCGCAGCTTTTCTTGAACAACGCGAATGACGCAGTGAAGCGCGGCATCACTCCAGCGAGCCAGGCCTTCCTGTTCCCGATGGAGTTCACCAAGAAGTTCGGCCCCGTCGATGTCGACTTCGAAATCGGCTACAACGTTGTCCACAGGGGGCCGAACGGCTGGCTCACCGGCCTCGTCGTCGGCCACGACTTCACCTCGAAGCTCGAAGGCGACGTCGAGTTCTACAATCAGGGCGTTTTTCATCCTTCCGAAAATCAGCCCACGATCGATGTCGGCGGCCGCTACAAACTTCACTCGCCCGTGATCCTGCTGCTTATGGCCGGGCGCAGCCTCGAACCGGCTCGGAATAATCAGTCCTATTTTCTCGGCTATTTTGGCATTCAACTCCTGTTGCCTCCTAAGTCGTATCCCGCCGACCTGCCGGAGAATCCTGAAAAATAGCGGTCTATGTAATGGAAGAATTCGGGTAGCGAACTGTGCACAAACTTGCAGGTCACCAAAGTAACTTCCCCGCGAACTCCGCCAGCAGTGAGCCAAGGGCTATGTTCTGTCTTTTTGATTCCTTTGTAAGACGCTGAATTCCGTACAGTTTCCGCATTCCGATGAGCACCAGCGGGGACTTCCCGGCCTTCACAAGTTAGGTTCCCTGGCGCAGGAATTGCTCTAGAATAAGCATGGGATCAGCCACACTTCTCTGTCCGTCGGTAAGGCCAAAGCATACAGGCGCGATGTCAGCCGAAGAACAAACCAAGCCGGTTCTCGACCAGCAGACTTTTGAGAAGCTGCTCGAAGCCGCGTATGTGCTGCAAGAGCACAACGCCAGAATGCGGCAGCGGGAAAAAAGCCTGGAGTCGCAAAGCGAACAACTGCGCCAGCAGGAATTACAGCAACAATCTTTGCTGCAAAATCTCAAGCAACAGCCGGAGACGGAGCCGCGCCCCAACGCCGATTACACGCTCACGCTGGCGGAGATCGTCGAGGCGCAGCACCAGATTCAGGTCCGCCACCTCGGCCTCGATGCCGCGATGGGCGTGGTGGCGGAGAGAATCGTCAGGATCACTCAGGGGAGCGGTGCGGGAATCGGAATTCTCGACGGCGCCACCGTGCGCTATCGCGCCGCTGCGGGCCCGCCGGCGTTGCCAGTGGGAAGCGAAGTGCCGATGAAGATCGCCGTCTGCCAGGCCAACATACGCACCGGCCAGGTGATCCGCACCAAGGATGTCGATACCGAATTCCTGTTCGATCCCGAACCCGCTCGTCAACGCGGGATCCGTTCGTTGGTGGCCGTGCCCATTCACTACGATGGCAGCATCGTAGGCGCTCTGGAACTTTACTTCGACAAGATCGAAGGCTACGCCGAGCAGGATATTCACACCTGCCAACTGATGGCCGGATTGGTGACGGAGGCGATGGGCCGCGAAGCAGGCGCCACTCTGAAGAAGTCGATGGACGAAGAGCGCTCCACAATGCTCGCTGCCATCCAAAAACTCCAGCCCAACCTGGCCGCGCTGGCGAACGAACCCAGTCCCATCACTGGCGAAACAGCGGCAGTCGGCAAGGCAGGCGCGAAATCCTGCAGAAAATGCGGGAGCCATTTACTAGCCGTCGATCAGTACTGCGGCAAATGTGGCGCTGTACAGACTCTCGACACCGGGCTAGGCGAGCCGCGGACGCCACGCTCCACACATCTTTCCCCATTGTTCACCGAGAGTGAAGCGGACGATCTGGCGAATTCCCTGGCTTTAGTTTCCGCTGCAGACTCTGAAATGCCCGCACTTCCACTCAAGGCGGGTCCGTCCGCGCCGCCAGACATCACTTGGAGCTCCGCTGCAAAGGCCCAGGAATTTCTGGAGTCGTTGGCGCCCGGCCAAAATCCAAATGCGTTAGTAAGGTTCTGGCGCGCGCGGCGGGGGGATTTCTATCTCGCGGTGGCTATCGTGCTTGTCTTGTTCGTCGTTGGGTGGGGCGTCTGGTCGAGTCATTCGGATAGCGCTTCCAGTGGCCTCTCAATTTCCCGAAGCGCGAGCAGAGCGAAGCATCCATCTCCCGATGCCGATTTGTCGCCGTTCGACAAATTTCTGATTGCGGTTGGATTAGCCGAGGCTCCCGAGTCGGCGCCGGAATACAAAGGGAATCCCAATATTCAGGTGTGGGTGGACCTCAGCACCGCCCAGTACTATTGTCCCGGCTCCGATCTTTACCAGAAAACGCCTAAGGGAAGGCTTTCCACGCAGCGGGAGGCGCAACTGGATCAGTTCGAACCAGCGGACCGCAAGGCATGCGATTGATTGCTTCGAGTTTCGCGGCCAGCGCCTCCGCTGACATTGACAACCTTCTGCGCTAGTAGTGCAATCTTAAACAGCCTGGAAGAATCTCCGTGTCCCAATTCATCGACAAGTCCGAGAAAGACACTCTGCCCGAACCCGACCTGAATCCCCTGCTGAATCCGCTGCTGGCCGCAAATATGGGGCGATGGGCGGAAGTTTATTTCACCAGTGCACCGGAAAGGCGCGCCGAGGCAGTAGCCGGCCTGGTTCGCCAACTAGAACTTGAGTCTGCAGGAAAAACTCCAAGGCCGGATGCGAACGTGGAGGCGGACTGGGTTGAAACCGACGAGAAAGGAACAGCCAGAAGTGGAATAGGCAAGACCCATGCGCCCGCGACGCAAATACCGCCTCCACCGGAGGTGGAGTCTGCATCGTATGACGAACGTCGCAGCGTTTGCGCCGAGTGTGGCCACGCAAATCCCGAAAGCTATAGCTTCTGCGGCATGTGCGGCGTCCCTTTGGTGCCTCTTGCAGAGACGCGCTTAGCGGATTCGTCGCCGGGAGAGCCGTGGACACAAAAGGCGAATTTCGGGCCCAGGGGGGAATCGCACTCCTTCGACCGCGCGGGCGAATTTTCTGCTCAAGAGGAGACTGCTGCGCACGAGTCAGTGAATGGGGACCGTGCCGAGATCGGCCAAGAAACCTCTGGAATCGAAACCGAGGACAAAGTAAATCAAGCCGCCGAGCGCTACGACACTCTCTTTCCGCCACAGCCGACTCCAGACACGCGCGACGAATTTTTCAGCCGAGCGCGAATAAAGGAAAACGATCTCCCGCAATTTGCGAGGCCGGCCGAATCGGTACCCTATCGTTTCCGGATCTACCTGGGCTTGGCGATCGCCGTTATTTTTGGCGCGCTGATCTACATGGCGCGCCGTGGCGACGTATTCTCCGGCTCTCAGCAATCTCCTGCGGTCAAAGCCCTCCCTGCACAGCCTGCGACCCCTGGGCCTGAGGCATCCGAACCACCGGGCCCGCCGGCGGTAGAAAAAGTCGAGAAATCTGAAGCGGCTCAGCGGCCATCTCCCGCAGCCACCAAATCACAAGAAATACCACCGAAGACGGCTGCCGCTCCGTCCACTCCGCGGCCCAAACTCCAACCTCCGGCGGTTCCCGCCAGCATGACGGCGCAGACACCGATTGCAGGTACTAGCCAGACAGGCGCTGAAGAGTTAGCGGAAGCGCAAAAAAATCTGAGTGGAAGCATTGGCAACCGCACCGGCGCCGAGGCAGAGCAATGGCTTTGGAAGGCAGTGGCGAAAGGAAACGGCTCGGCCGCGTTAACGTTATCGGATCTGTATCTGCACGGAAGCGGCATCGCGCAAAACTGCGATCAGGCGCGCCTCCTTCTTGATGTGGCGGCGAAAAAAGGCGTCAAAGGAGCCGCTGAGCGGCTCCGTAACATGCAGGCGTTTGGTTGCAGGTAGCGGCGGGTTGGATACTCTTTTACCCCGCCGCCGAAACTTCAAGAGCGCGGCTAATTAGAAAGTTCAGGCGTCTGCCTGCGTGACTCATACCACAGCGCAAGCTCCACGCGATTCCACAGGCCAAGCTTGTCGTAAATCACACGCAGATAATTCTTCACCACATGTTCCGTGGTACCGATGGCATCGGCCACGTCGCGGTTCTTCAGGCCCTGGGCGACAAGCTCGATGACGCGGTGCTCACGTTGGTTGGGAGTGCGGGGTCCATAACGTTCGTTTGTAAACACGACTGCCTCCTATAAAGCAGGGTTGCGAGTTTGACTCGCTTGATTCCGCCGGTTATTCCGAAACGGAGGAATAGGCGGTTGAAATGAGCCTTTACGGTTCTGCGCGCCATCTTGAGCTGGCTGGCAATCTCGGCGTTGTCGCAGCCTTGCAAGAGTAGTTCGACGATTTGCTGCTCGCGTGGTCCTAGCCGAACAGACTGATCCGTCATTCTTGCCTCCTGATTTTGCATTTTTGTTAGCTCCGAACTGCGCACACTGGGTAATTACCAGATCACTCAGCATCCACCATGCCATTGTTGACAAAAATTGGCTGTGACTTAAGAACAGCCATTTCCACAGGCGTGAAGCCCCACCCGCCCTCGATTAGCAACCCGCAAACCTCTCCAGAGTTGCGGACTGGGGGCAGTTTTGAAGCGGCCTGAACCAGCACGTGGGATCGCAAAACTGCGTAAATTCGGTATCAAAATGAACCCTTGTGCGTTTGCGTCGGCTTCCTGGGGAGGTGCCGGTCGGTCCTCTGGGTGTGGACATTCGCTCGAGGCAACAACCAGCGAGGCAAAGGAACCCGCCGACCGCGTTCCTGCCGAGTTCCGCTTGCAGGGCATCGCTCAGGTATATACCCTATGTGAAATTTGCTACATCAGCAGACCGAGCCTGAACTATTTACATGATCTACCTGAGACGCCGTAATATTGCTTTAACATGAAGCACTTCGACAGCCATATTTTTTCGCCCTTGCTCGAAACCAACGCGAGCATCCGAGAAGGATTGTCGGGGTGAGTCGAATCTTGAGCGTGGTCGGGGCGCGTCCCAACTTCATGAAGATCGCTCCGATCGTTGAAGAATTTCGGCAGTTCGACGGCATCGAACATCGACTGGTTCACTCCGGGCAACATTACGACGAATTGCTATCCGGAAATTTCTTCTCCGATCTCGGCCTGCCTGCGCCTGACGTGAATCTGCACTGCGGCTCTGGAAGCCACGCAGCCCAGACCGCCGAGGTCATGAAGCGGCTTGAACCCGTTCTCCTCAATTTCAAGCCGGAGATGGTTCTGGTAGTAGGCGATGTGAACTCGACCCTGGCAGCGGCACTCACCGCGGTGAAACTGGGAATCCCGGTGGCTCATATTGAGGCAGGCTTGCGTAGCTTTGACATGGCCATGCCGGAAGAGATCAACCGAAAACTCACCGACGCGATCTCGACACTGCTCTTCGTCACCGAACAAAGTGGAGTCGACAATTTGAAACGCGAGGGCAACGCGGAAGATAAGATTTTTTTAGTCGGCAACGTGATGATCGATTGCCTGCTCCGCCACCGCGAACTGGCTGCACAATCTCCTATCCTCGATCGACTGGGTTTGCGCCGCAACGGAACGCCATGCTCACCCTTCGGGGTTCTCACCCTCCATCGGCCCTCGAACGTCGATGATCGGGGAAAGCTGCGCAGCATTCTTGAGGCGGTGAACGTGGTGGCATCCGAGTTTCCCGTGTTCTTTCCGGTTCATCCCCGCACCCGCAACAATATCGAAACGTTCGGATTGCAAGAGTGTCTATCGGAATCAGGCGCAACCCGCGGGATCGTGCCGCTCGCCCCCCTCGGCTATCTCGATTTTCTTTCCTTGAACGACCACGCCGCTCTCGTGCTCACGGATTCAGGCGGAGTTCAGGAAGAAACCACCGCGCTCGGAGTGCCCTGCCTGACCCTCCGCGAGAATACCGAGCGCCCGGCGACCGTCGAGCACGGCACCAATCAGATCGTGGATACAGATCCAGATCGCATTGTTGCCGCGGCGCGATTGGCTATGGAGAAACGAACTCAATCGCCTCGACGACCGCCACTCTGGGATGGCAGAGCCGCCGCGAGGATTGTAAGCATTCTGCACAGGCATCTTACTGACGGCGAATATGCGAAATGAACGCTGGAGTGGCTTGGTTTTAAGCTACACTCTTCCGATAAACTAACTCTGAGTCATGAAGCTCTCGGTTGTCATGCCGGTCTATAACGAGCGTGCCACGCTGCGGCAGGTGGTTGACCGCGTGCTGTCGGTTCCGCTCGAGATCGAACTGATTTGCGTGGACGACTTCTCGACCGACGGATCGCGCGAAATTCTCGCAGAACTGCACGCCCAAAGAGCTGAAATTCGCGCCTTCTATCACCATAAGAACATGGGTAAAGGCGCGGCATTGCAAAGCGGCATCCGCGAAGCCACCGGGGATTTCATCATCATTCAGGACGCCGACCTGGAATACAACCCCGCCGAATACAGAGTCCTGCTCGAGCCGCTCATCGAGGGCAGCGCCGATGTGGTCTACGGTTCCCGCTTCCTTTCCGGGCGTCCGCATCGCGTTCTGTATTTCTGGCATTCGGTCGGCAACTGGGCGCTTACGATGCTCTCGAATGCGCTCACCAACATCAATCTCACCGACATGGAGACCTGCTACAAGGCCTTCCGGCGCGAAGTTCTGCAATCGATTCCTCTCGAAGAAAAACGTTTCGGCTTCGAGCCGGAAATCACGGTGAAGATCGCAAAAAGAAAATTGCGGATTTACGAAGTCGGCATCGCCTACTGGGGACGCACCTACGAAGAGGGAAAAAAAATTCAGTGGAGAGACGGTTTTCGCGCGCTATGGTGTTTGATCAAATACTGCATCACAGAGCCCGCCCTCCCGCGGCGAACGGCAACTCCCGCCGAAACATCGGCAATGATTTCAAATCCTTCACACAGTCCGGCGCGCGTCCCCACCTCATCGACTCCTCGTGCGTAATGGTTCGGCCGCATTTAAGATTGCACCGATGCATATAAATCGCGGCGATTTTCAGATCGATTCGAACCTCGCACTACCCGCGGATGAAGTTCACCTCTGGCGCCTCGATCTCGAAGCGGTTCGCAGCGAAGAATCCCGCTGGCAGAAGTTGCTTTCCCCCGACGAAGCCGCGCGCGCTGCGCGATTCCATTTTCCCGTCGATCGCAACCGCTTTGCCGCCTCGCGAGGAATTCTAAGAACACTTCTGGGAAGCTACCTGGAAGTCGAGCCCGGCAACCTCACCTTCTCCTATTCCAAAAAAGAAAAACCCTATCTTGCTCCTCCGTATTCCGACAGCGGCCTCACCTTCAATATCTCTCACTCCGGCGAAGTTGCTTTGCTGGCCTTCACACGCAAGAGAGAAATCGGCGTCGATATCGAGGAACTGCACCGCAAGATCGAAATCGATCCCATCGCCCGCCGGTTCTTTTCTGCGCACGAGCAACAGCAACTTGCTCCACTGCGAAATGAAGCGAAATTCGAGGCTTTCTTCCGTTGCTGGACTCGCAAGGAGGCATACATCAAGGCGACGGGCGAAGGCTTGTCGCTGCCCTTGCACCAGTTCGACGTTTCCATCGCGGCAGGTGCCCAGGACGCGCTGATCGCGACGCGCCCCGATGCTGCGGAAGCGGCATCGTGGTCGATTCGCGAGGTCCCGGCCGGAGATGGCTATTTTGCCGCTCTGTGCGTGCGCGGGCACGACTGGAGGCTAAAGGGCTGGAAAAGCGAGGCGCTCCCAAACTCGCACTCCCGGCGCTGAGAGCGCTTCGCGGTTTCCTCAGGCGCACACTTCTGCTATTCTTCCTGCGCTCTCCTCCGAGCGCGCAATTTGCGGCCATTGCTTCTCCAGTTTCACAATCCGGGCCACAATCAAGGAGCCTTATAGATGCTGAAATCAACGGTCCGTCTATGGTGTTTCTGTGTTCTTGTGCTTTCCGCCGCCCTGGTTGCGGCACAGGCGGAGTTTTCCGCCGACATTATCGATCTGCAAAAATCCGGCGACTCCTCGCAGGCCAAAATTTATTTCGCAAAAGATAAAATGCGAGTCGAGCCGCAAGGCGCGAACGCTCGCAGTGGCGGTGCGGTCATCGTCAACTTCGCGACCCAAACTGCCCTCGTGCTCATGACGCAGCAGCACATGTACTTGGAGATGCCTGTCCAAATGCAGGCGCAGCGCCTTGCCTACTCGTTTTTCCAGACTGCCGATGTCGAGAACGCCTGCACCGACTGGCAGAAAATCGGCCATAATCAGGACAACACTTGCCGGAAAATCGGCAGCGATACCGTCAATGGGCGCAGCGTCATAAAATTCGAGACGACCAATAAGAACGGCGACGTCAGCCATTTCTGGCTCGATCCAAAACTGCGTTTCCCCGTGAAATGGGAAGGCAAGAACAACAGCGGCGAACTGCGAAATATCCAGGAAGGCGCGCAGCTGGCCAGCCTTTTCGAGGTTCCCGCCGGCTTCACCAAGATGCAGATGCCCGGCGGAATGCCAATGCCGCAACACTAATCGGCCGGTTAAGATGGCTCAATTACGATTCGCGAATCGACGGCAGGGCTGAAAGCTTCTAATTGCCTGGAGCGGTATACTCCCACCAGGAGCCTCCATGCCACTTTCCGCCGTAATTGTCGATGATGAGCAGCTTGCCCGCGACGAACTCGCCTTCCTGTTGAAAAACGCCGGCGATGTCAACATCTTGGCGCAGGGCAAGAACGGCCTCGAAGCCGTTAACCTCGTCAAAGAACACAGTCCCGACCTGGTGTTTCTCGACGTGCAGATGCCCGGACTCGACGGCTTCGGGGTAATCAAGCGCCTTCTCGACAAAAAAATTCCGCTGCCTAAGATCGTTTTTGCCACCGCCTTCGATCAGTATGCAGTGAAAGCATTCGAGGTAAATGCGGTTGACTACCTTCTAAAGCCCTTCGACAAGAAACGCGTGGCGCAGGCACTGCAAAAGGCACGATCCCAGCAGGAAGCCGACGGCTTGCCCGCGGAGAAGATCGACAATCTGGTGCGCATGCTGCAGGCGCCCAAAACCCAGAGTTCCAAGATTCTGCTAAAGGCGGTGGGTCGAATGTTTCTGGTCGACCAGAAGGATATTTGCTACGCCTCGATTGAAGACGGCGTGATCACAGTGGTGACCGCAGGTGTTTCGGGGATGGAAGGCCATTCCAACTGCCGGACACTGGAAGAATTACTTGAGAGCCTCGATCCCGGCATGTTCTGGCGCGCCCACCGCTCTTTCCTGGTAAATATCAACCGCATCCGCGAGGTCGTGCCCTGGTTCAAGAGCTCCTACCAACTGCGCATGGATGACAAAAAGCAGAGCGAGATACCAGTCAGCCGTGCCCAGACAAAACGGCTGCGCGAACTGTTTGGCCTCTAATCTTTCTCCGTCCCAATCGACTTCTCTGGATTCCCGAATCTTATCGGCTTCTCTGAGTCCTGGCAGGACGTCAATGCAAGAATTTCCCGTGCCGACCCGTTCGGCCCTTTCTACTGCGTCGATCAAGTCGCCAATTAGCGTGCCAGTATGCAAGCCAGATCACTATTTTCTGCGGACCACCAAAACTCGCAATCCAAGAATCAAAAAATGGAGGGCAGCTAGATTTCGCGCTGCCCTCCGGGGTGGGGGGAAAATCAAACGGCCAGAGCTTCCAGCCCAGGCCGGTCGCGAATGATCAAGGTTGCTCCTTCCAGCCGGATTAGCCTCTTTTTCTTCAAGTCGCTGAGCAGCCGCGTTACGGTTTCACGTGACGACCCGATTCTCTGCGCCATCTCTTCGTGCGTCATCGCAGAGCGCAAGCGCTGCTCCTCCGATTCCTTTACTGCCGGAGGAGCGCAAGACAACAGAAGCCTCGCCAGTTTTCCGGAGGAAGAACGGGCCAGTACCAGGTCATGAATATCGCGGTATGCGCCTTGAAATTCGCGGCTCAGCCAGAGGGCCGTGTGCATTCCCACTTCACTCTCGCTTTGGAGAAGCTTCATCAGATCGGTCCGGCCAATAAAGTTCAACTGGCAAGCCGTGGCGGTCTCGGCGGTCATTTCGTAGTTCGTTCCTGAAATCGCGGCGCTCAAGCCCAACACATCCCCGGCTTCCGCCTGCTTCAGGATAAGCACCTTCCCTTCTTTGGATGTGGTCGAGAGTTTAACCTTGCCGGAACAGAGAACGAACGCGCCTCGCGGCGTCTGACCCTCGATAAACAACACGGCCCCTGCAGGCATGACGGTGTGGTGGCTGACCATGTCTGTCGCCCGAGATACAGGAGTTGAGAACCGGCAAAAAAATCCTTCGCGGCTTACCTTGCAGCCCATGCAGCTCTCGATGATCTCGAGGCCATAGGGAGTTCTCATGCCCGCCTCCGATACGGAATTCCGCCGGTATTGTTGTGTGCTGGAGTTAACCTTGGAAGCGTCGCGATCCATCCGCTCGAAGTGCTCAAGCAGAGATAAAGCGTGAGCCCGGGCGCCTTCGTGAGCGCCGCGAGCCGCGGCAATAATTTCCCACGCTGCACCCGTCTCAGAGTTTTTCTCCCACTCCACTTTGCAGGCGAATAGATAAAGCAGAGAATCCAAGTCCGGATCGGCCGGGGTTGCAACTTCAACCGCCTCATGCGGACGAACTCCTGTCCCAAGATCCGGCAGAATCGGAGGCCAACTTTCGTCACGCCCGTCTACCCAACCATGGTGCGACTGATTTCTCGCAATCGCCTGGGCTGCGCCGGAGATTCTCACGCGTTCCGGCATTCCACGCATTAAGGCATTCAGCGGGTAAGGTTGTGCCCCCAACACGGTTCACCCCTGCTCCGGGATGCGGCCAGATTTGATGAGGTCCCGATACCCCATCCATCCAAGTCAGGAAACCGCCCCAATAAAGTTCTCGATGTAGAACGCAAGAGCAATTGTGGTTCCAGAACGGTTCAAATCACCCAAACAGGAAAATGAGCCGAAATCCTCGAAGACGGCGAGCAACGCGCTGAGATTCGAATGCACCCTGCGCGTATCTGCCGAACATTCGGCAGAAGAGAACAGAATCGGCAGTTTCCCCGTTTCATTGAAATCTGGCTCTCCTTGCATCTATTCCTTTTTCCCGGAATAGTCTTGCCGTGTTATACCTAGCCGCTGCATCTTGGATTGAAGCGTGGTCCTCTTCAAACCGAGCCGGCGTCCCGCTCCCGTCGGTCCGGAGAGAACTCCCCCCGTCTCCCGCAGTACACGAAGAATGTGTTCCCGTTCGGTTTCCCGAAGTGAATCTTCGGGGGCTTGCGCGATTTCCGCTTGAAATTCCTCCAAAGGAGCCCGCAACGCACTGCCTTCCGTGAGGATGACCGATCGCTCGATAAAATTTTCCAGCTCCCGAACGTTTCCCGGCCAGTGCCACTGTGCCAGCGCTTCCATCGTCTCCCGCGGGATTGTCTCAATCTCTCGGCCCATCTGTTTGGAAAACTTCTGGACGAAATAACGGACCAACAACCCGATATCCTCGCGCCTCTCGCGGAGCGAAGGAATGCGAATCGGAAAGACATTCAAGCGGTAGAAAAGATCGTTGCGAAACTGTTTCTGAGCGACGCTCTTCGCCAAATCACGGTTCGTAGCGGCGATCAAGCGCAGATCAACCTTGATAGTTTTGGTCCCGCCCAGCCGTTCGAACTCGTGATCCTGCAGAACGCGAAGCAGCTTGGGCTGCAGCTCGAGAGGAATCTCGCCGACCTCATCCAGAAACAGCGTGCCATGGTCAGCCGACTCTAATCTGCCGATCTTCTGGTTGAGGGCTCCGGTGAATGCGCCCCTTTCGTGCCCGAACAATTCACTTTCGAGCAAGCCGGTGGGGATTGCGGCGCAGTTTAGAACCACGAAGCTCCGCTCTCGCCGCCTCCCCATCCGGTGGATGGCACGCGCCACTAATCCTTTGCCGGTCCCTGTCTCCCCAAGGATGAGCACAGTCGAGTCGCTGGCCGATATAACGGCTATCTGGTCGAGAACCTGCCGCAGCGCCGGACTCTCTCCGATGATCTCGTCAAATTGATGCGAAGTGCGCGATGCGCCGGCGAGGTATCCTTTTTCCTGTTTCAGCCGTTGCTTGAGTTGTTCCACCTCACGCTCGGTTCGCGCATTTTCCAAAGCAATGGCAAGGAGTGCGGCTACCTGGTTCAGCAGGGAGAGATCGTCACTGTGGAATGCATCGGCCCGCGTGCTGCCCAGCATCAGCACACCCAAAGGCCCCTTCGGGCGAAAGAATGGCACACAACAAAGCGATTTCAGCCCCTCGGAATTCAAACCCGCGGCGAGTCCGGGCTCCAGCCCCTGCAGCTCGTCTCGCGTAAGGATCACGGACGCTCCCTCTTGCAGAGCCCTACCTCCAACACTTTTTGCGGCGCCAATCTCATCGCCCACTTCCGGACTCCTTCCCATTGGAAAATCCAGAGCCTGTGGAACCAGTCGTCGGCTGTCCGCGTCCCGCAAAGAAAAAGCCGCATATTCGTGCCGCAGCAGCCGTCTCAGATAAGCCGAGACTTGCGGAAAAACCCGTCGCACATCCCAATTCGTGGCCAGCAACCCGGTCACTTTCGTCACGACCTCTTGCCGCTTCGTCTCCCGCCGCAAAATTTCTGAAACACTGCGCAGTGACTCTTCGAGCTTCTTCCGCTCTGTAACTTCCATCGCGATAATTCCGACCTGCGTAACCTTGCCCGCCGGGTCTTCAATCGGCAGATAGTGTTCGACCCAGTGGCCTGGCTCCGTGCGCGTGGGCGGTACAAAGCTGATCTCGAGATCGAGCACAGGCCGGCCACAGGCCAGCACCTTGCGGAATTGCGGTTCTATCACTTCCGCCAAGTCTCCCAGGACATCGCGAACGGTTCTGCCTAAGTGTGCTTCGACCGGCAATCCGTTCATTCTGGCGAGGGTTTCGTTCACCACCACAAAGCGAAAGTCGAAATCCAAGACGCAAAATCCCACGTTGGCGGCCTTCAGATAGGTCCTGCGGAATTCATCCGATTTCATCAGAGCCTCAGCCGCCCACAGGGCATCTGGCCGCTCCGCCGCTGCAAAATGAACCGGCGCCATCCCCATAGTGTGTTGAGGCCCTCGATTTCCCGGCACGAGGGAGTCTAGCTGCGTGTAGTCAGACTGGCCCGCCTTTCCGCTTTCGATCTCCGCTTTCTTAGTTGGCTCCCGGCGCAAAACCAACGCGATCCCGGCTGCTGCTCCCTCAAGAAACTCGACGTCTCGCGCCGCGAAAGTGGCATCCCTCCGCCGCGCAACCTTCAACACACCGAAAACATTGTTCGAAGAACGCAAAGGAGTCAGACAGAGAGTCCTGACCCCAAGCTGAAGACCACGTTTCACCGAATCCAGGTCCAGCCCGGCCAGGCGGGCATAATCGAAAACCAGAGTCCTCTCGCTGCGAAAAGCTTGACCAGCTAACGTCCCTTCAATTGGTGTCAGCCCTCCGTGAGCGGTCATCTTTTCAGCCCGTTCATTCTCATTCATCTCCAAGCGCAGAGACTGCGAGTTCTGGTCATACAAATAAATTCCAACAAGGTCCTCAACTCCCCATTTCTGTAGAGACCTAATAATGCAAGACAGGGAGGTCTGGAAGTTATGCCGTTGAGCGTCACAGCGAGCCACTTCGATCAGGAGTTGCAAGCGTCGAATTTCCTCTACAACTGTTCCCTCTGGCGCTGCTCTGTCCGTTCCCAGAGCAATGAACTGCGCCACCACCTGCAGAAATGCAATGTCCCAAGCGGTAAACGGCAGCGCCTGCTTGCGGCCGAAACCGATCGCCCCTTGTTTCTGGTGAAAGTTTGTAAGCGGAACTGCGCAATAAGATCGTATGTCTCGTTCGCGAAGCCACTGAGATTCTTCCCAGAATCGAGTTTCGGAGGCCGCATCGCCGAGCGAGAGCGCAGTCTGGCTTCGCCATACCATTCCGGCGATAGAGTCGTTCAACGCAATCTCAACAGGAGCAACCGCCCTGTGGGATCCCTCCCAATACTCCACTTTTACTTTTTCGGGGTTACTTAGAACTGCGAAGCCTAAAAGATCGAAGGGAACAACCGCTTGCAACTGAGGAATAAGGTCGGCCAAGAACTCGTCCGGTCGATGGCGCAAGCACACAAGGTCAGCCACAGACAAGAGAGCATTACATTGCTGCAGGCCTAAATTGGCATCCGCAATATAAAAGGGGTGCACTTCCAAAACTCCAGTGGTTCTCCCCCCTCATGAAGAACCCCGAGTGCCCAAGTTTTCTAACCGGGCAAATTATACTCGCACTTACATTTCAGATGGCATCGTTTCGTGCCGAGTTAGTTTTTCGTAACATCTCGATCATCCCGCTGAGAAATAAAGGGCGAACTCTCATCGCCTTTAATTTCGCTCCCCCAACGCTCGTATAATCGTATAGTGGCACGCGGCTGGGAAAGCAAGTCCATAGAACAGCAACAGGACGAGGCAAGGTCCTCGAAAGAGCCCAAGCGACGCTTGTCGCCCGCGCAAAGAGCCGCCGAATCTCGCAAAGAAGGCTTGAGGCTTTCCCGCAACCGAATTCTTCAACAGCTCCAGTCCGCCGTGAACGCCAACTACCGGAAGACGCTCGAGCAGTCCCTTGCCGCGATCGAGGAAGAGATCAATCGTTTCGGATGACCTCGGTACCCGCGTCGACTGCCGGAACTGCAAGTTCCTGCCGTATAATCCCATTATCCCCATGAAAGCCTATGTCTACGTCTCGCTCAAGAAAAGCGTGCTCGATCCCCAGGGCAAAACCATTTACGGTGCGCTGAACAAAATGGGTTACAAAGGACTGGAAGAAGTGCGCCAGGGAAAATATTTCGAGATTACCCTCGACGGCGGCTTGAGCCGCGAAGCGGCGCAATCGGAGGTCGACCGCATCGCCCGCGAGGTTCTTACCAACCCCGTCATTGAAGAGTATCGCTGCTCCCTCGCAGACTGATTCCTGGAGTTCGCCATGTGTGGCATCGTTGGCTATGTCGGCAGGAAAGAAGTCGTCCCGGTCATTATTGATGGCCTGCGGCGGCTTGAATACCGCGGCTACGACTCGGCCGGAATCGCCGTCGCGGGCAATGGAGACCAACTGCAAATACGTCGTGCCGAAGGCAAGCTTCGCAATCTCGAAGATGCCATCCGCGCCCAGCCGCTTCACGGTAGCTACGGCATCGGCCATACCCGCTGGGCAACCCACGGACGACCGACCGAGGAAAACGCCCATCCCCATCGGGATTGCACCGGCAAAATCGTGGTCGTGCATAACGGTATCGTCGAGAACTATCTCAGCCTCAAGAAAAAGCTGATCGAGGAAGGCCACAAGTTCACAACTGAGACCGATACCGAAGTCATCGCCCACCTTGTCGAAAAATACTTCTTCAGGAAAGATAACGGCCATCACCCGACCCTGGAAGATGCAGTGCGGCGCGCGGTGAAAGAACTTACCGGTGTTTTTGCTCTGGGCGTCATTTCCGTGGACGAGCCGAACAAAATCGTTGCCGCCCGCAATGGTCCTCCGCTCGTGGTGGGATTGGGCAACGACGAATACTTCGTCGCCTCCGATGTGCCGGCCATCCTCTATCACACGCGCGATATTTTCTTTCTCGCCGATGGCGATCTCGCGGTCGTCACTCCGGACGGCGTGCAACTCACGGATTTCCACGGCAAACCCATCGACCGTCCCGTGCAGCATGTCACCTGGGATCCGATTATGGCGGAAAAGGGCGGCTTCAAACACTTCATGCTCAAGGAAATCTACGAGCAGCCGCGCGCCGTGCAGGAAACCACACTGGGAAGAGTCTCCCGCGATAGCGGACATGTTTTTCTCGAGGAGATGCGAATCAGCGAAGCCGAATTCGCAGCCGCAAGAAAAATCAATATCGTCGCCTGCGGCACCAGTTGGCACGCCGGTCTTGCCGGCAAATTCATGATCGAAGGGATGGGGCGCATTCCCGTCGAAGTCGATTACGGAAGTGAGTGGCGCTATCGCGATCCGATCGTCAACCCCAACGAAATCACGCTGGTGATTTCGCAATCCGGCGAAACCGCCGACACCATTGCCGCGCAGCGCGAGGCCAAAAGCAAAGGTTCAAAGACGCTGGCAATTTGCAATGTCGTCGGATCGATGATTACCCGCGAAGCCGCCGGCACCATCTACACTCACGCGGGGCCAGAAATCGGCGTGGCTTCGACCAAGGCATTCACCAGTCAGCTTACCGCGTTATATCTTTTTGCCCTATATCTCGCGCAGGTCCGCGGGACGATGACCCCAGCCCAAACTCGCGCGGCAGCCGAGCATCTGGCGCTCCTTCCGGCGAAACTAGAGAGCATCCTCACGCACGACGAGACCTGCGAAGATCTGGCCAGGCGCTTTCAGCGCGCACAGGATTTTCTCTTCCTGGGCCGCGGTATCCACTACCCCATCGCTCTTGGAGGCGCGCTTAAGCTAAAAGAAATCTCCTACATTCACGCCGAAGGCTATCCCGCCGGCGAGATGAAGCATGGCCCCAACGCTTTAATCGACGAAAATCTTCCCGTAGTCATCATCGCAACCCGCGATGCGAACAATCCCGGGTCAATGGTTCGCTACGAAAAGACGATGTCGAACCTGAAAGAAGTGAAAGCGCGCTCGGGAGTCGTAATCGCGCTGGCCACCGAAGGCGACGAAGAGATTAAAGAAGCAGCCGACCACGTTCTATACGTGCCCGCTGCCCCTGAAGAGCTTTCTCCAATCCTGGAAATTGTCCCGCTGCAACTGCTGGCTTATCACATTGCCGTCCGCCGGGGCTGCGATGTGGATCAACCGAGGAATCTGGCCAAGTCGGTCACGGTGGAGTAACGGTTCCTTCAATTTTCGGGAGAGACGACCTCAACGTCGGTATGACAGAAGTCATCGCCTTTGAATAGCAACGGCTCCCCGGCAGTCTTGGCTAGCGCGTAGGCGAAGCAGGCGCCAAAATTGAGTCCCGCTCTGTGTCGCCCCTTTCCGAAATCGCGAAAGGCCTCGCGAGCAACCTCTGCCTGCCTAACGGTGACGGGCTCGATCGTGATTCCGGCATCGCGCAAGAAACCGTCCAGGCGCCGGCTCAAGAGAGGATTCCGATTGCTATCGGCGAGAATTGCGGCCTCAAGAAAGTTCGCGGCAGAGATGCGCCGTACTTCGGCTCGCTCTAAGATTCCCGCCATTGAAGGTGCGTCCGGCTCGTTTCGCAAAATCGCGATGACGGCCGAAGTATCGACAATCATTTTGGCAAGCCTTTTTCGTCATATAGCAAGTCGCCGTGGTCCATCGAGCGATAAGGCTCTTTCCACAGTGGAGCGCACTTTCTGCCAATCTCCAAAAGGCGCTCCGCCAGGCCTTTTCCATTTTTCGTGCGCAATCGATCGAGCCGCTCTTGCACAGCTTTGTCGACCGCGGCAGTCATGCTTTCCCCGGTCAGCCGGGCCAATTCCCGGACGCGGCAATACGTTTTTTCGTTCTTAATGTTCAGGCTCATATCTACCTTCTACCATTATTGTCTACCATTCTACCACACGACACAATCTACCCAACACAATCATGAGCACGACGCCCCCCGCCCCCCAAACTGCAAATACCGCTTCCACCACCCGCCGCGGCGCCGCTCCGACTCGACGCAGCAAAAACGGCAGAAAGTTCCAGGCTGTGATGTGAACGTAATCCCAGGGATCTTGCGTCATCGACTCGTTGTTCAATCCCCAGGCATCCATTTTGCCCAAGGCAAATGCCGCAATATTCTTAAAACGCAGTGCAATCACGAATGTCGGATGGCCCAGCGTTTCCATCTGATAAATCTCCAGCGGCAGCCAAAAAGCCAGCGACGCCATTTGGATCACGAAACTGACAGCGATCAGGGCAATCGCACCTCGCCAGATCCAGGAACTCAATTCCGCGCGGTAGCGCAAGAGCAACGGCACAGCCAGCAGGGCGGCTATCTCTACCGATGTGGAAACATAACGGTCGCCCCACGCAAAGTCTCCCGCCCAGTATGTATATCGCGCGTAAAAACAAATGCAGGCCAGCAGAAGCAGAAGCGACGCAACGCCGTAGGCGCGGACCTCCGCCGACAATTTCTTCCAAAGCACAGCCAGCAAGATAATCGCCAGCACAAGCAACGGATCGAATAGAAAAATGGATTTCTCGGGCTTAAACAGCGGGCCGAGAAAACCCTCCCAGAACAGCGTGCTCCATGGAAAGTTCGCGGGAAGCGTAGGATCGGCCAGTCGCTGCTCTTTGGCGAAGAGCGAAACATAAGTGTTGGTAAACGATCCGAAGCGATAGAACTGATAAAGCCGGTCCATCAATGAGAAGAACGCATACACCGGAGCGGCGACCTTGCAGTAAACCACAAACTTCTGCCAGCTCTCGCGGCCACTCCTTCTTTCAAACCAAAGCACAAGCAGCAGAAACATACCCGCCGCCACGAGATCAAGCCCCGTAGTCAGCCGCGTCAGGAGGTTCAGCCCAAGGGCAGCCGAACCGATCCACAACCCCCGTTTGCTTCCGCTTCGCAGCCACTCGTATTGAAACGAAAATCCCACCAGCGTCAGCAGCATGATGTAATTGTTTTCCATCATGTTCTGTGTGTAATGCAGATGGGTCGTACAGAACAGCAGCGCCAGAACTCCCAGCACCGACTCGCGCATGTTGAACCGCAACTGCCGCAGCAGCCGCAATGCAATCAGCGCAGTCAGTATATTCACCAGCATGCTGGTGCTGTAGCTGACCACAATGCTGCGCACGGCGGGGTCGTCTCCATATCCTGAAAAGATTTTCCAGTGAGAAATCCATGTCCCGGCAAGATCGGCCGGCAGCATGAGCAGCGATTGCCCAATTCCATACCAGCTATAAAGCTGGCCATTGCGTCCATGCAGACCGAACTCGGGATACTCGTTGGCAAAAACCTGCGGCTCGGAAGTCCACAGCCAGTGCGTAGTTTGCAGCCGGTGCATGGTATCGGCGGTGCCCAGTTCGCCTGACTGCACCACAAAAGCCAAAAGCCCGGCTGTCAGGCACAGTAGAAAAACCGGATCGCCCAAGCATCGACGAACATGCGATCTCATCGTCTGGATGGTAATACAATTCCGGACTGCAGTTCCTGTGCGTTTGCCACGCTTGCAGTTCGCAACGGTAGAGTGTATTAAGAATCCTTCATGCCTTTTTGTTTTTCTTGCGGTACCGACTTGCCCGTGAACGGACGCTTCTGCTCGGCTTGCGGAGCGCCATCGAACCACAGCGATAATCTCGCGACCATCGATCTTCCAACTGCGACATCCCCTTTGCCGCCGCGTCCCCCTTCATCCTCTTCGCGGGCCAGCAGCTCATCCTCGTATCAGAGCGAAGGACGATTTCTTCCCGGCCGCCTGCTGGCGAGCCGATATCGAATCATCGCGTTGCTCGGCAGGGGCGGCATGGGCGAGGTCTATCGCGCGGACGATCTCACGCTCGGTCAACCCGTGGCTCTCAAATTCCTGCCCGATGAAGCGGCGCGCGATCAAAGCTTGCTGGAGCGCTTCAAGAATGAAGTTCGCATCGCCCGGCGCGTTTCTCATCCCAACGTGTGCCGCGTCTACGACGTCGGCGACATCGAAGGCCACACGTTTTTCACCATGGAATACATCGATGGCGAGGATCTCGCATCGCTCCTCCGCCGCATCGGGCGCCTGCCCGAAGACAAAGCCCTCGATATCGCCCGCCAGCTTTGCGCCGGCCTCGCTGCCGCTCATACCAAAGGCGTTCTCCATCGCGACTTGAAGCCTGCCAACATCATGCTCGACGGACGCGGCCAGGTGGTCGTAACCGATTTCGGACTCGCCGGGGTTGCCGACCAAATTCCAGGCGCCGATGTGCGCAGCGGAACTCCGGCATACATGGCGCCCGAGCAACTCGCCGGAAAAGAAGTCAGCACGCGTAGCGATATTTATTCGCTCGGCCTCGTGCTCTACGAAGTCTTCACCGGCAAACGCGCGTTCGCAGAGAAAGCAACCGACAAACTCCGAAGGCCCGACGATCGCACCGTAAGCCGTCCCTCGAGCGTCGTAAAAGATCTGAATCCAGTGATCGAACGGGTCATTCTGCGCTGCCTCGAAACCGAACCTTCCGCACGCCCAGCCACGGTTCTGAGCGTGGCCGCAGCCTTGCCGGGGGGCGACCCGCTAGCCGCAGCTTTGGCCGCGGGTGAAACTCCGTCTCCGCAATTAGTCGCCGCCTCCGGAGAGACTGTCGGACTCAGAGCGCGCGTTGCGGTCGCATGCTTTGCAGCTCTAATGCTGGCGTTGGCCTTGGTCGTCTATCTCGATATCCGCTATAGCGGTCTCGAGAAGATGCACCTGGAGCTCACGCCAGAGGTGTTGACGCAAAAAGCGCGCGAGATCGTCGCACGTCTCGGCTATCCTGAGCGTCCCCTCGATACTGCGGCCGATTTGCAATACGACAGCGACCTGCAGGATTACCTTGAAACAAAAAGTAAGGAGAAGCCCCGGCCCGACTGGCCCATGCTGCTCTCTGGACGGCCGTCGCTGCTTCGTTTCTGGTACCGCCAGAGTCCCGACACTTTGTTCGCGGACCAGTTTCGAGACCAGTCTCTCAACCCCGGAATCGTCACCAAAGATGATCCCCCTCCAACGCTTTCGGGAATGATTAATCTGGATCTCGATCCTCAGGGAAGACTTATTTATTTTCAAGCGATCCCGCCACAGAAAGACGATGCCGCCGCGCAACCTCCGCAGTTTGACTGGAATGTATTGTTCAGCGCCGCGGGACTCGATCCCGCGAAATTTCAAGAAACAGAACCGGCGTGGAATTCTCTGGCTTCTTCTGACACGCGCGTCGCGTGGACCGGAAGCTGGCCCGGCACAACTCGGCCGCTGCGCGTGGAAGCCGCCGCCTATCACGGAAGACCTGTCTTCTTTTCCCTCATTGGAGACTGGACCAAGCCCGATCGCATGAAGAGCCCTGAAACTTCACTCGGGAAGAAAGTGAGTCAGGTGGTTTCGATCCTCTTGCTTCTATCGTTATTCCTTGGAGCAATTTCACTCGCACGGCGAAACTATCGCCAGGGGCGCGGTGACCGCGAAGGCGCGCTGCGGCTGGCAGCGATCATGTTCGCGCTGGAAATGCTCTTGTGGCTGTGCCGCGCGCACTTCGGGATTGCCCTGAGCACGGTTGGATTGCTCATCATCCAAATCAGCACGGCGTTGTTTATTTCCGGCAGCACGTGGGTTTTGTATCTGGCGCTTGAACCCTGGGTCCGCAAGCGCTGGCCCCAGGCAATCATTTCGTGGAGCCGCGCGCTCTCGGGGCAATTCCGCGATCCTCTCGTTGGACGCGACATTCTTTTCGGCGTAATGCTAGGAGTCGTTTGGATCCTCATCTTTCAAGTCCGCTCCATCCAGATAATGCTGAGGGGTGCGGCTCCGCCCCTTCAGTCCCAGGAATATTTGATGGGCGGACGCGAAGCCCTTGGCACGTGGTTGTTGCAAATTCCGCAATCGATTGTTTTCACCTTGCTGTTCTTCTTCCTGCTCCTCGGCCTGAAAGTGCTGCTGCGCAAGGATTGGCTGGCCGCAATCGCATTTGTTGCGGTCTACGCTTTTCCTCAGGGATTGAGTTCTGCCTACATCGCGGTCGATTTGCCCAGCGAAATTCTGATCTATTCGGTCGCCGTGCTGCTCGTTTTTCGCTTCGGCCTCGTACCGCTTGCCTGCGCCATTTTCACAGTCGATATGCTGGCAAATGTCCCGTTCTCGTCCGACCTATCGGCGTGGTACATGCCCGCGTCGATTCTTGCCCTGCTCAGCATCGTGGTTCTAGCCGCGTGGGGCTTCTACCATTCGCTCGGCGGAGAACCGCTATGGCAGGCGGAAGTCGAGTAGTGTTTTGTTTGATGCCGCGTCGCTCCGCCAACAGCGGAATTCATCTCGTGCGCAAGATCTTGCGCACAAGCTTCGCGATTCAGCAACCGCCGAACGCTATAAATACGCGAGAAACGTATTCCTCCAACTGAAACCGTGCCATGGCTAACTGGCATCCTACCTGCTGTGTAGCGAAATAAGGTTAAGGTCTTCCAGGAGGCTGTATGCGTACTGTCAGCATTTTCTCTTCGATCTTTCTATTGTCCGCACTGGGCTTAGCTCAAGCCGGCCAGCGCGCCATCGAGGGCTATTGTCCTTACGGCTGTGCGCCGTATGTCCCGATGATCACCACCCCCAGCGTCTCGTTCACCAACGTATCACCCAACCCCGTTGGCGCGACCAATGCCACCAGTGGCCTGGTCGCGGGAGCGACCAACTCTACGCTCTCCGAAATTAGCGGCAACACCAACTCGGTCTACAGTGTTCCCGTCTGGTACTCCGGCGGGGGAATGCCGCTCGTATCTCCCGCGACCAATTCTGTGGTCGGTGGAATGAGAATAAACGCCATGCGCCACGAATACCGGGAGCAGATGGAACACGCGCAACAGCGCGAGCCGGAAGCCAAGCCGCAGTCTTGGGTCTATTTCGCTTCCGTGGAACAAGCTACCGGCTCACTCGAAGCCGCCAGCGCCGCGAAGGGAGCCCACCCAGCTAAACGCAGTTATACGAACGACGATGTGCAGCGCCAGAACGATCAGAACGACGTCGTCAAGTGGGATGGCAAGACCGAAAAGATTCGGTAGAATCTTGCGACGCGAGGGGCCGGTGCAAGTGTGTTCGTCACTCTCCTTGCGTTGGCAAGTGGACAGGTTATCTGATGATCAGCCATCGTTCTTTCCGAACGATGGCTGCGTTAGACGACTTATTTATCAGGAGTAAACGATAGGATCAGTAGCTACCGACGTTTCTGACAGGCTTACTTCTTTGGAGTCTTGCAAGTTATTTGTCGCTCTTCAGCTAGCCGTGTCTTGGGTTCTTTTCGCAAAGTGGAGCTCCGCGTCGGGCATGGGGCATTCCTAGGCTCCGTGTGCCTTCGCCCTCAGTTTCTCTTCGATCTTGCCCGGGTGATTTTGCACTGCGTTGGCCGCTTCTTGGGGCTCGATTCCGATCACATCGTTCCAAAACGACGTGGCTTCATTCACCGCCTTGAGGCCAACCTGTCCAGATCGAGAAGTGTTTCCTTCTCCTACCCATGCAACTTCGAAGTGTTCGCGTCGATTGGCCCGGACAAGAACAACCTCGCTGCCGGCCCTTAATCTGTGCCGGACGCCGGTCAAGAGCGCACCCGCCCGGCTCACGATCGAGGACTTAACTTCCTGCTCAATAGTCTGGCCCCTTATATCGGTGCCGGTTAATGTAACAGTCAAGGCTTGTCGAGGCGATCTTCGGCGCGTTCGATCTTGAACCGGCGCATGAGGGTGCTGATCTGCATAGCGACGCTGGCCAGTTCCTGCGCCGCTCTGTTGGATTCTTGTGCGCGCGCTGCCGTTACCTCGGCTGCCTGCGCAACGCCGCCGATACTGGTCGAGATGTCGACGGCTCCCTTGGCTGCGTCGCTGGCATTGCGAGTCATTTCGTTGGTCGTGGCGCTCTGCTCTTCAACGGCGGCGGCAATCGTGCCCGAGATGGTGTTGATCTGGTCAATCACGCTGCTCACCGTAGAGATCGCCGCGTTTGCGCCCTGGGTATCCACCTGAATCGCGTTGATTTTGCGGCCGATGCCTTCGGTCGCTTTGGCAGTCTGGTTGGCCAGCGCTTTCACTTCGTTCGCCACTACGGCGAAGCCCTTGCCTGCTTCCCCAGCGCGCGCCGCTTCGATGGTCGCGTTCAAGGCAAGCAGGTTCGTCTGCTGCGCGATTGCGGTAATGACCTTGACTACTTCTCCGATCTCTTTGCTCGACTGGCTGAGTTTGGCCACCGAAGCATCGGCAGTCTGGGCGACACCGACGGCGGAGGTAGCCACTTTGGCGGCGTCGTGGGCGTTCGCGGCAATGCTTTGAATGGTGGACGTCATCTCGCCGGCGCCGGTCGACAGGCTTTGTAGATTCTGCGAAACCTGCTGCGTGACTTGCGCTACAGAGCTGGATTGCGCTGCCGTCTCTCCGGCGTTGGCGGTAATCTGCCCGCTCGCTTCCAGTAGTTGCTGGCTGGCGGTCGCGAGTTTGTTGGTCTGCGACGAGACGCCTCGAAGAATTTCCTGGAGCTTGTCCATAAACCGGTTGAAGAGGCGGCTGACTTCCCCAAGTTCGTCGTTACCGAAGCCGCCCGCCACCTCCAGACGCTTAGTGACATCGCCTTCTCCCTCGGCGATGTCGCGAATCATCTCCGTCAATCGCCTGAGGCCGGCGGAAGTGTGACGGATCAGGAAAAAAGCCGCCACCACACCGAAGCCTAGCGCTGACAGAATGGTCGCGCTCAGGGCCAGCTTGAGTGAGCGGCCTACCGCGTGGATCTCAGCCTTCTTTTCCCCCAGAAGAGTCTGGAATGCATCCGACATCGAGCCAATGGTTTCCCGCAGTGCGTCCGCCGCCGTTGTCCCGTTGTCGGTGTACTCATTGCCCGCCTTGATGACATCGTTAGCGCCCCCTGAAGCATGATCGATCGCTCGCCGTTGGGCATCATGCAGGAGGGTTAGCTGCTCCTTGATTTTAGCGAGGCGGTCACGATTTTCCTGAAGAGTCCTTCTTGGAGCCAGTTGGTCCACTTGGACGATGTCCCGTTCGACGTTTTCCCATGTTTTACTCCATAACTTCAGGGCTACTTCTCTGCGGTCTGGTTCGGATCCCGCGAGAATGGCCTGGCGGGCCTTGACCGAAGTCATGTTTATGTCGCGCTGCAAATCTTTGGCGGCTTCGATCGAGGGGAAATGTGATTCCAACATCCCATCTAAATCTGAAACGAGGTCGGACAATTTGAAATAGCTAATAGTAGATCCGGTGACCGCCAATCCAAGAACTACGGCGAAGCTAAAGCACAGTTTTTTCCCGAGGGTGAGTCTCACTGCGTTCTCCGGGGAACCTTTATCTAAACGACTTATCGACCGCAAATTGGAAAGGCATTAACGGGAAGAGATAAGTTCGGCTGCAAATTTTGGGTCGCGCCACTCTCCAGCATCCCCACCCGGACGCTTTCTAGAAGTCGACTCAGCGCGCTGTGACCTGCGCGGTGTTAAGATTCGTGGGCCTTGGGGTTCAATCAGAGATTGCAACCGAAAAAGGAGAATTGAATGAAAAGATCACTGTTGGTAATTGGCGTAGTGGCGGCGCTTATCGCCGCATGGTCCGTGGGACGGGTCCACGGGCAGAACGAAATGAAGAAAGTCGTTTATGTCTCTTCAGGTCAGGCAAACTACACGTCAATGGCTAAGGGTGTGTCCATGGCCAAAATCTGGGGCGATGCCGACAAGGGAGCGCATGCCACTTTTACCAGGTTCGACCCGGGGCAGGACAACGGGATGCACACCCACACGAACGATGTCTGGATCGTCGTTTTGAAGGGCGCATATTTGTACAAAGACGATGCGGGCGAAAAGCGCATAGCCGCAGGTGACTTTCTACGCGTCCCTGGTGGACACAAGCACTGGAGCGGCAGCGACGCGAAAGAGGGAGCGTTGTTCTATGAGGAATCGTCCGGGAAGTTTGATTTGATCCCCGCGAAGTAGAGAGATTGGAGGCGCCGCGGCGAACCTGCGGTCCGGTGCCGCAGCTGGGACTGTCCTGCTTCTCAGAAAGCTCACCCTTCGGAAACCTACGAAGGGTGAGCAATTCCACCTGAAATAAGGTTACAGCTCCGATCGCGAAAACTACTTCGCTTCCAGTTGCTGCAGATCGGCCAGCACTTCTTCGCTGTGACCCTGCGGATTCACCTTCAGGTAAACCTTCCGGATGACGCCCGACGGATCGATCAGGAATGTGTTACGCGCAGCCAGAGTCATTCCCTTGTAATCCATGACCGAGCCGTATTCCTGCACGACCGTGTGATCGGGATCGGCCAGCAATTTGAAGTTCAATCCTTCTTTCGTGCAGAAACCTTTATGCGAATCGACGTTGTCGACACTAACGCCGAGAATCACCGCGTTCTTCGCTGTGTACTTATCGATGTCGCGCTGAAAGTTGTGCGCTTCCATCGTGCAGCCGGAAGTGAAATCCTTCGGATAAAAATAAAGGACAACCCACTTCCCTTTATATTGATCGAGAGAAACCTGCGCACCTTCCTGGCTGGGCAAAGAGAAAGCCGGGGCTTGCGCGCCGGTCGCCGGGGGCTGAGGCTGATCGGCAGCACCGGCGGAGAGTGACGCCAACAACAAAATTGCGAGAAGCTGCGAGAAAATTTTCATAACGGTCCTTTCCACGATCACGTAGGGGCCAAGTAAGGATAAACGATCCAGCCCGGCGCCGCATGTCACGAGATTGTCAATTCTCGTTCGGGCTTCCGCAACCGCATTTGCGGCAATGGTCGACGCACCAAGGGCCCACGCCGAGGATTTCTGCAGTTCGTACGACCTGCGGCGCTTACTTCGAATCGGCGCTCTCCACCAGGCCGCGATCCTTCAACATGGGAGCGATGCTCGGTTCCGCCCCCCGCCACGCTTTGTACATTTTCGGCAGGTCTTCGGTGTTCCCTCTCGACAGCACCATCTGCCGGAAGCGATCTCCATTGGCGCGGGTCAGCCCACCATGATCTTCGAACCATTGATAGGCATCGTCGTCGAGCATCTCGCTCCATAAGTAAGCGTAGTAACCGGCGGCATAGCCATTGGCCCATATGTGCAGGAAATAACTGGAGCGGTAACGGGGCGGCACGTTACCGATGGCGAGGTGTGTCTTTTGCAGGGCCTCGGTTTCGAACGCATCCGCATTTTGCAGCGGAGCGCCGGGCGCCAGCGTGTGCCATTGCATATCGAGTTCGGCCGCAGCCAGAATTTCGGTGAGCGCGTATCCCTGATTAAACGTCTTCGCCTTCTTGATCTTGGCCGCAAGTTCGGCCGGCATGGGTTCGCCCGTCTTGTAATGTTTGGCGTAGTGACTGAAAACGGCCGGATAGCTGGCCCAGTGCTCGTTGAACTGCGACGGAAATTCAACAAAATCGCGCGGCACCGCCGGACCCGAGAGCGTGGGATATACCGTATTGGCGAAGATGCCATGCAGACCGTGGCCGAATTCGTGGAACATGGTCGTTACGTCGGTGAAGCTCAAGAGAGCGGGCTCACCGGGTGCGGGTTTGGCGAAGTTGGCAACGTTATAGATCACGGGCAGCGTGCCCAGCAGTTTGGACTGATTCACAAATTCCTCCATCCATGCGCCGCCGTTTTTATTGTCGCGTTTGAAATAGTCGCAGTAGAAAAGTGCCAGGGGCTTGCCGTCGGAGTCAGAGACCTGGAAAACACGCACGTCGGGGTTGTAGACGGGAATGTCTTTGCGCTCTTCGAAGGTCAATCCGTAGAGCTGGTTGGCGGCATAGAAGACGCCGTTCTGAAGAACGTTATCGAGTTCGAAATAGGGCTTGATTTCGGATTCGTTGAGATCGTATTTCGCTTTGCGGACCTGCTCGGCGTAAAAGTTCCAGTCCCAGGGTTCAAGCTTGAAGCCTCCATTCTGCGAGTCAATCAACGATTGAATGTCAGCAGCTTCGCGGGCCGCGCGCGAGGTGGCGCCAGGGACCAGCGCATCCATGAACTTGGTGGCAGCTTCCGGATTCTTAGCCATCTGATCTTCGAGCACCCATGCGGCGTAGGTAGGATAGCCAAGCAATTTGGCCTTCTGTGCGCGAATCTGCGCGAGACGCACGATCGTGCTGCGTGTGTCGTTCGCATCATTGCGTTCGGCGCGATCGATTGAATTGTCAAAAATTGCCTGACGCGTTGAGCGCTGCTTCAGTTCGGCGAGCGTGGGTTGTTGCGTGGTGTTCTGCAACGGAATTACATAGCCATCGGCTTTTCGGTCCTTTGCAGCTTGGGCTGCTCCTGCGATTTGCGCATCGGTCAATCCCGCCAACACAGCTTTGTCCTGCGTTACATAAGCGCCTGCCTTGGCCGCTGCCAACAATTTGGTGGTGAATGCGTTCGAAAGCGTCGAGTCTTCCTCATTGAGCTTTTTGACGGTGGCTTTGTCGGCCTCGCTGAGGTTGGCGCCGGCATGCACGAACCGCTTGTAATCGATATCGAGCAGTCGCATGGACTCCGCGTCTAAGTGGAGCGAATCGCGATCTTTGTACAGTTTCGCCACGCGCTGGAACAGTTTGGAGTTGAGAAAGATGTCGTCTTGCAAGGCAGCGATCCGAGGGGCTTCGTAGTCCTGCACCTTCTGCAAGTCCTCATTGAGATTGGCGGAGGTGACTCCATTGAAAACCAGCCACACGCGGTTGAACAGTTGGCCCGACTTTTCCATGGCGACAATCGTGTTCTCAAACGTTGGTGACGCGGGATTTTCGGCGATGGCCTGCATCTCCTTACGCTGTTCCGCCATGCCGGCATCGATGGCAGGTTGGTAGTCGCTGTCTTTGATCTTGTCAAAAGGCGGAGCCTGAAAGGCCAGCGTGCTCGCCGCATAGAAAGGATTGCTGGGGCCGAAATTGGAATCCGCCGTCTGAGACATAACTTGGGTGCTCAACAATAGTGCGGTGGCGAAGAAAAATAGTGTCATGCAGCCAGAGTTTCTACGAATGCGTTGCAAAGCTGTGCTCATAGGTCCGGTTTTCCTGATGTTCTGAATTTGTGCAAACGCTCCATAGTACAGGATCGCGTAACCGCCAATCACGCTCAGAATGGGGACTATGCCGGACCGAGGTCCTGCCTCTTTATTTAGCCCACCCTATTTCGGCAAATCCAGCGCCGGATTGTGGGCGAAGAAATTGACAGGCCGCAGCTCGAACTCGTGCCACACCGTCGGAATCACCGGCCAGTCTTCCGCGTGGGGCACGTGATGAAATCCTATGGTGTACCAGAGAACGACATCCGTGTTCTCGATGGGCCGGTTTGCTTTCGTCCAAGCCGGCAATCCGTCTCCGCCCTTGCTTTGCGTGGGATAGTCTCCTGCGGCGTAGCGCTCACTCTCGCGGTACGGCGTGACCCACACTTGATAATCGGTGTACCCGGCGCGTTTTTGCGGATAGTCCTCGGGTGCCATCAGTGACATCGCATTCTCGCCTCCCATCAATTCATAGCCAACGGGATAGCCCAACGGACTTTTCACATTTGGATTGATGACCCGCCAAAACTCCGGTTGTTCCATGCTCATGCGTGCCTTTGCCTGCTCTTCTGTTTTCGCAGTTTCCGGCTCGGCTACCCATACGCTCTTCCGCAGGCTATCCGCTGGCAAGCTTTTCGTGCGCAGCTTGTCCCTGACAAAACTATTCGCCGTCCCATCCACATCGAAATCCAACCGGAAGGAAAAGAAATGATCATGATCCACGCCCACGATGTTCTCGGAGATGAATCGCCCGTACATCCCATCTTTGCCATCGGTATCCTCCGCAGCCGTGCGGCTCTTGACTGACTTGATCTCATCCTGTCCCGTCGCGCCCGCGCGCACACGGATGGTTCCATCCTGCTGAAAAATCCAATCGAACAGATAATCGTAATTCCCGAATACGCCAATATTCCGCAATATCAACTCCCGGGATTTGCGGCTTTCGACAGAACCCTCGTCATGTCTCCACGCCATGTAACCGGAAGGTTGTTCGAAGAGGCACGCCGCCCGCTGCTTCAGATACGTCACCCCCTTGTGATCGGCGTACACCTGATCGAAATAGACGGCGTTCTCGGGACAGTCCGACCCGATCTCGAGCGAACTCGAAAATCCATCGTTTGTCTCTCCGATGTCGAAAAACGTCCGCGCAAACCATTCTTCACCCGGGTCCATGTAGGGCACAAACATCTCCGAGACCGACCCCTCATACAAAATGGACCGCAAGCGGTCGCCATCCTGATAGGCCACATTAGTCACGATCAACCCCACGCGGCGGTCGATGCGGAAATGGAGGTGCCACTTCTCCCAAGTGACCGACTGTCCGCTGAGCCGGAAGCCGGGACCCAATGGCTGCTCTATTTTTAGTGGTGCGGGAACGTCGCGCAGCTTGCCGAGAGCCGTCGAATCGTACATTCCGGCGTCTTTCGGAATTGGCACGATGCCTTCATCGATTACGCGCAACACTTTGCCCTCGTATCCGTCGTATATGGCTGTTAAGCCTTCGATGGGCCTTCCCGCTCCTTCCGTTCCTCCGCGTATATCGAGGCAAATGATGCGCAACAACCGCTGGTCTTTCTCCGCGGGCGTCCCGAAAAAACCTGCTCCGTAGCCGCCGCAAAATACAGTGTTGAGATCGGTGATTCCTCTTTTCTTAAGAGCTGCCACGATCTCAGCATTGTCTTTCAGCGCGCCATCGATCTCGCCTTCCTGAGCCAGACTGATATAGGGGGGCTGAACTCCTTTGATCTCCGTCCACGAGACAAGCTTTTTTGCGCCGACATCCACCACGGCTTCGAAAACCTGCCGTCCCTGCTCGACCATGACAAAGGCCTCGCGGCGCATGGGCTGACCCGGCTTCCACGCCAGCACTTCTTCCTTCGGCGGTTCCTTTAGTTGAATCATCGGAAAGCTCGACTTCGCATCCGTTTTCCCGGCCGTATGCAGCACCTCGGTGGCCGCCCAATATTCAGGCGCCGTCAACGCATCCAGCGGATGCTCAGCACCCTGCGACCAACCTGGTTGCGGCGCCAACAACGCGGCCGCCATCACGCCGATCAAGACGCCTTTCACCGCCCACACACGTACGACTGCATGCCAGCCAATATTCATAATTGAATCCTCTATTTGCTAAGGCTTTCGGTAAGACCCGCAGCCGGGTGTTTTCAGCCCCGCCCAGCTTTGGCAGGCACATGGTACTCCTTTGCCGTTCTGGCAGACAAAGGATCCATCGCTTTCAAAGTCGGCCGCCCCACCAGGAATGGTTGAAGTAAACGGCCCGATGTTACAAAGATTTTTTCTTGAGGTGCGGGCTTTCGATTTCCGCAAAGTTATCGTCGAAGGCATGCAGCCAGAGCAACGGCTCGCTTTTGATAGCGGAGACCCATTTCTCGCAAGGGTCGAAAAGTGTGCAGACTGAAGGCGTTGCGCGCTCAAGAAATCCCCACCCTTGCCGGTTCGGAGTTTCTGACCTCCAGGCTCCGAATCGGCAACAGGGAACGACCCGCGCTCCGTTCTACTTGCGGCGAATTTCCTGAATGGCTTTTCGCAAAATCGTCGCGATCCGTTTTCTTTCTTCCGGCGCGGCGTCGATCTTCTCGAAGAGAATCGATTTCAACTCGCTCCGCAACTCGCGGAATTCCATTTTTGCCTGACGCCATTCGCTCTTGATCCCGCCACGAACGCCAGCCTCAGCGTCTTCTGCGGCCTCGGCATCTTCCGAGTAGCTTCTTTGAAACTCGGAAAACCTACGCCCAAACCGCGCCAATTGCTCTAGAATCTCTTCCACGCTGGCGCGGTTTTCAGACAGGTAGGCAGTTCCCTCGGGTGTGATCCGGTAGAGTTTCTTGGCGCCTTCGCTTTCGCCGGCTGCATGACCCATTTCTTCCAAGTAAGTCAGTGCCGGGTAGACCATTCCGGGGCTCGGCGTGTAAACGCCACTCGAATGCTCCTCCACGGCTTTGATAATCTCGTACCCGTGGCGCGGCTTCTCGCTCAGCAGAGCCAGGATGATCAGACGAAGGTCACCCGCAGCCAGCATTCGCGCCGCGCGCCCGCCGAATCCGCGTCCGCCAAACCGCCGGAATCCCCTTCCGAATGAACCGTGATGTCCGCGTTCTTCAGCTATACCCATGCCGCAATGTTGGTGATGTCGATGCATATTGTTTTCTATCTCCTAAGTTGTTTGATAACCCATTGTTAAATATATCTTATGATATGTCAAGAGAAAACATCAGGATGAATTATCGAAGTGTCAGGACCAGCAATCCCCCGCGAAACCGAGGGGCAGGATTTGGCGGCGGATTGGTTCCCGGCAGAAACGCAACGTCCCTCGACTGCGGGGTAGTTCACTGGCGTGAACGAGCTCCCTCGCTCGGGATGACAGTGCGCCTGTGGCGTTCACTTCTCTGTTATCCCGAGCGGAGCAACACGGGCCGCAAAGCGGATCGTTTTACGGAGTCGAGGGACCTTGTGTTTCCTCCGTGGCGAGCGCACTGCGAAAAGCGAAGAAGCGCCGCAGACGTCCGCGGAATCCCCCCTTGCCGCTTCTGAGCGTGCTGGGTACCGGTAGTTTACTGGCGGCAAGGGTGGGCACCCGACGTAATGGACCTTAACAATACTTACAACCGCCTGTGCGGTTTGCGGGGATTTCCACGATGCACGCAGCCGTGGAATCCCACCCGGCACGCCGATGGGCGCTAGGCCGGAGCGTATCGTTTAATCGCGAGACCCCGCGCATGTTTCCGCGCCTTCGCCACATCGTAGGCAAGCTGCATCCGGAGAAGATGGTCCATCTCCGGTCCGAATGCCTTTTCTATGCGCAGGGCCATCTCCGGCGTCAACCCTGCCTTGCCGTGGAGAAGGTCGGAAAGCGTAGCCCGGCGCACTTGCATGATCTCGGCCGCCTTGGACACAGTCAGGCCTAGCGCTTCGATCACTTCCGTTCTTATCAGGTCGCCGGGATGCGGCGGATTCTTCATGGGCATTTGCGGCCTCTCAGTGATAGTCGATCAGGTCAATATCGTTGGCGGTATTTGTCTGCTCGTCGTGCGAGAAAATCAGCCGCCAGTTTCCGGTGACAGTCAGGCTCCAAAATCCTTGCAGGTCGCCCTTAAGAGAGTGCAGCTTCCATCCGGGAAACCGGCGCAACTGCTCAAGGCTCTCAGCCGTTTCGAGGGCGAATAGAATTTTGCGCAGCTTGTCGGCCATCGCTGGCTGGATTCCCTTGGCGCTTCCGTCCTGGTAAAGCTGCCTCAGTCCTTTGTGGCGAAAGCGGACAAGTTGCATGTTGCCCCACTTTTCACGGTTTCTTATTATGTACGGTAACACCGTACATGTCAAGGGGATGCCTGAGAGCGGTTGACCAGCTCAAAGAGATGGAACCGTGGAATCCCACCCTTGCCACTTTAGGGCGTGCGGGTAACGAGCAGCTTTTTGGCGGCAAGGAGGGGGCACCCGGCTCGTTCACTGGCTTGAAGTGGCGCCGCTCGGGATGATCGTGGGTTGGTGGCGCTCTCGAAGTTTCGCAACGCAACTCTCGCAAGAGTGGATCGTGGCCCCCGGGCAATATTCGTTCTTATGTTCCGACTGGGGATGCCTGCGCTTACTTGCCGGCCGGCTGCTGAACATGGTATGCAGATGGCGGGAGAAAGTATGCGACGTTTTAGCCGTCTTGGTTTTCGCGCTTCTCGGCACCCTCTCGGCAGCAGGGCAGACATGCCCCGATCGGAAGGCAAAGGTGGCCTGTCAATCATTTCACGAACTCCTGTCGAGCAAGGACGAGAATTTGCTGATGAGAAGCCGAAGCGATTCTGCGCTCGCTTGTTTTCGCGAGAGCGACGATCAGTTCTTCACCGTCACGTGGGACTGGCCGGGCGTCCAACGATGGGAGATCAAAATGCGCACTCCTACCGGAGAACCGGAGGATGTCCTATTGGTATCAGTCGATCGAGACCTGCGGGAGGGGTATACCGAGGTTGATCAAGATGCGTACCAGTTTGGAACTGTAATGATAGAGTCTTACAAAAACGGTATCTATGAAGGGGGCGAATCCTTCTCCGGTCTGTGGCAAACAAGCGTGAATGAAGGTAAGGCTGAGCCGTGGAGCATTATGACATCCGAGCATGACAAACTCGGAGCAGCAGATCGGGATCGTCGACGCTCAATAAGGGTCGATAGAGTAGGAATCGCGGCGAGTTCCGCCTTTGCAAATGCCAAGAACGGCACGACCCAGCATACGATAACAATTCAACTGTCTACAGGGCGTTTTTCCGAGGAGTTTGAGGCAGGGGAAAGTAAAAACGTATACTCGGGGCGGTGCGCGTCATTTAAGTCCCTGCCGAAAAGGCCGAGCCCTCGGGCTAAACCCAAGTAAACCGTCGGGTGCCGTCAGCTCGCCGCCTACGGTGTCTACGCCGCAAACGAGAGCTAGCCGAGCGTTGCTCGGCATGGACGGTAAGAGTTCCCCTCCCCACACGGTCCAAATCCGACACCATCCAATTCCCGCAACTTCCATCGCTCCAATAGCATCTAAACCTTGACAACACTCCACTCACATCCTATCATGCGGGTGGAAGAAATCATAAGCACACTGATTTCAAAGCACTTATTTGATGCAACGGGGCCGCCTGGCGGCTCTCTAAGACATCAGCGATAAGGATTTCAGAAGGTTTAGAGGAGAAACGATATGGCCAAGATTATTGGAATTGACCTTGGAACCACTAATTCCTGCGTGGCGGTGATGGAGGGCGGCGAACCCAAAGTTATCCCCAATGAAGAAGGAGGGCGCACCACGCCTTCCGTGGTTGGTTTTACCAAGACTGGAGAAAGACTGGTGGGGCAGGTGGCAAAGCGGCAGGCCATCACCAATCCCGAGAACACGGTTTTCTCGATCAAGCGATTCATGGGACGCCGCTATGACGAGGTTCAGGAAGAAATCAAGATGGTCCCATACAAGGTCGTGAAGTCGGGCGACCACGTTGCCGTGCTGGCGCAGGGTAAGGAGTACACGCCTCCGCAGATTTCGGCGCTGATTTTGCAGAAGCTGAAAAAGGCGGCGGAAGACTATCTCGGCGAGAAGGTGACCGAAGCGGTCATCACCGTGCCTGCGTATTTTAATGACGCGCAGCGGCAGGCGACCAAGGATGCCGGGCAGATTGCCGGCCTCGAAGTAAAGAGAATCATCAATGAGCCTACGGCGGCCGCGCTGGCGTACGGGCTCGACAAAGGCAAGGACGAGACGATCGCCGTTTACGATTTTGGCGGCGGCACCTTCGATATTTCGATTCTGGAAGTCGGCGAAGGCGTGATTGAAGTCAAGGCCACCAACGGCGACACGCACCTGGGCGGCGACAATCTCGACCAGCGCATCGTCGACTGGTTGATCGACGAGTTCAAGAAGGATGAAGGACTCGATTTAAGAGGCAAAGGGAATGAAATGGCTTTGCAACGTCTGCGTGACGCGGCTGAGCGGGCGAAGATCGAGCTTTCGACCACGATGGAAACCGAAATCAATCTGCCGTTCATCACGGCGGATGCGAGCGGTCCGAAGCATCTTGTGAAGAAGCTCACGCGGGCGAAGCTGGAAGGGATGGTGGAAGACATCATCCAGAAGTCAGTGGGACCGTGCAAGCAGTGCATGAAAGATGCCGGCATCGATTCTTCGAAGATCAACGAAGTGGTGCTGGTCGGCGGGCAAACTCGTATGCCGCGCATTCAGGCGCTGGTGAAGGAGCTGTTCGGCAAGGAAGGGCACAAGGGAGTGAATCCTGATGAAGTCGTGGCAGTGGGCGCGGCGATTCAGGGCGGCGTGCTCGGCGGCGAAGTGAAAGACCTGCTGCTGCTGGACGTGACTCCGCTATCACTCTCGATTGAAACTTTGGGCGGCGTGGCTACTCCGATGATTCCGCGGAACACGACGATTCCGACGAAGAAGACGGAAACGTTCTCGACCGCGGCCGACAATCAGACTTCGGTTGAGGTGCACGTCCTGCAGGGCGAGCGTCCGATGGCGGCGCAGAACCGTACTCTGGGCAAGTTCCACTTGACTGGAATTCCGACGGCTCCGCGCGGAGTGCCGCAGATCGAAGTCACGTTCGACATTGATGCCAATGGCATTTTGAACGTGACCGCGAAAGATACGGCCACGGGCAAGGACCAGAAGATTACGATCACATCGTCTTCGGGATTGTCGAAGGAAGAAGTCGAGCGCATGGCCAAGGAAGCCGACGCGCACGCAGCCGAAGACAAGTCGCAACGCGAGGCGATCGAAGCCAAGAACCAGCTCGACAGTATGGTCTACAACACGGAAAAAATGCTGCGCGAGAACGGAGACAAGATCTCCGGTTCAGAGCGTGGCGAGGTAGAGAACGCCGTGGCCGATGCCAAGAAAGCGTTGGAGTCGAACGACAAGACGCAGATGGATCGCGCTCGCGAGGCGCTGACCCAAGCTTCGCACAAGCTGGCCGAAGAGATGTACAAGGCGGCGCAGGCGAAGAGTGGTCCAACGCCGGGTACCGGCCCGAGCGAAGGTGCTGGCGCGGCGCCGGGCGCAGGCGGCGGTCAGAAGAAAGACGAAGGCGTAATCGACGCCGAGTACGTGGACGTGGAAGACAAGAAAGTCAGCTAAGCTGCCAGGTCTTGGCTTCCAGCTCACATCGTGTGGCGCGGGCACTTCTGCCCGCGTCATCACATTTAAGGACCAAACGGTCAGATCGGGGGGGTGACAAGATGGATTTTCAGGTTAACGATCAAACTTATTTCTTGAACATCGGCGACAATGACGACAGCGGATGGGAAGTCATGGTTTCGACTCCGAACGGCCCGCGCCAGATTCACGTCTACCGGGACACGCGGAACGCGCGGCATCTGGTCATGTTAGAAGAAGATGGCAGGCTGCCGAACTGATGCACTTTATCCGGCGGCGCGTGCGGGAATCGCAAGCCGTGGCGCTTTTTCCGGCTTCGGCAGGACGCGTGCCACAGTTCGTACTGCGATTGTATGGCAGTCCATAGCTCGGGGCTAGCGACTCCTTGGTAGGATAACGAGCATCGCTATAAATGGCTACGACACCGAAAAAAGATTATTACGAAATTTTAGGCGTAAAGAAATCGGCCTCGGCGGAGGATATTCGCAAGGCGTTCCGCAAGCTCGCCCGCAAGTATCATCCTGATGTAAACCCCGGAGACAAATCCGCCGAAGAGAAGTTCAAAGCGCTCTCCGAGGCCAACGAAGTTCTCAGCGATCCCAAGAAGCGGAAGATTTACGATCAGGTCGGCTACTATTCCGACAACATCGATCCCGCAGCCGCCGAGGCTTACGCCCGCGGCGGAGCCACCGGCGCCGGAGGCTTCGGAGGCTACCCCGGCGGCGGCTTTCAAGGCGGCCCGCAGCAAGCGGGCGGCGAAGGCGCTCACTTCGATTTCGGCGGCTTCGATTTTTCCGACCTGATGGATAACGCCAACCGCTCCGGCCGCAGCGGCGGGGGAAACGCAGGCGGAAGCTTCCGCGATATTTTCTCCGGCATGTTCGGCGGCGGTCGCGGCGCAACCGCTCCGGCTGAGACCGGACCGTTGCCCGGTAGCGACCTCGAATATCAAGTCAACGTGCCCTTCTGGACGGCAATTCGCGGCGGGGTTCTGCGACTGAACATTACGCGACAGGATGTCTGCGGAAACTGCCACGGGCTGGGATATATCGAATCTCCCGGAAAATGCACGGAATGCAACGGCACCGGGCAGGTCACGCAGACCGGCGGCCGCGGCCCCGCGAAAATGAAATTCAACGTGCCGTGCCCAAGCTGCCAAGGAACTGGCAAGAATATCTCCACCTGTCCCGTCTGCCACGGCGAAGGCACAGTCAGCCGCACCGAGCCGATCGAGGTTCGCATCAAGGCCGGAACTCGCGACGGCCAGCGCATTCGGCTCGCCGGAAAAGGCAATGCCGGCGAGCGCGGTGGACCGGCGGGCGATCTTTACGTAATCATCCGCATCGACCCTCATCCGCTCTTCCGGCGCGAGGGCGACGACATCTATTTGACGGTTCCAGTGACGGCGCCCGAAGCGGCGCTCGGATCGAAGATTGAAGTCCCGACCATCGATGGCCGCGCGCTTCTAAAAATCCCTCCCGGAACCCAGCCCGGGCAAAAACTTCGCCTGCGCGAAAAGGGCGTACCTTCGGCGACGAAAGAAGGCGCACGCGGCGATGAGATCGTCGAAATCACGGTGAACGTTCCCATGCCGCGCGACGAGCGTACCAAAGAGCTGCTGCGGGAGCTGGCTAAGTTAAACCCTGAAGACCCGCGAGCGGAATTATGGGCCAAGGTTTAATCCAGCATTGAGCTTGCGCCCCTCTGTGCCGAGCCTCCAGGTGAGTTCCACGAAGCCTTAAAGCGAAAGTCACTTCTTCGCGCTAGGATCATCCGCCGCATTGATGTAGTTAAACTTCACCGGCGATTGCCCATGAATCTGAATAACGGTTTCGCCGGATGCTCCGGCATAGTGATGCATGCTGGGATCGAGATATACGAAGCTGCCCGGCGCGAGGCTCTTCATTTTGCCGTCGTCGTAACTGTCGCCCATCCCAACTTTCAGCGTGCCGGAAATCACGCTAACGTTTTCGCGGAGCGGATGCGTGTGCGGAGCGATGCGGTAGCCATCGGGCATTTTCAGACGGATGGTATAGTCCCCGCTCGTGGCGATGGGATTTCCCTCAAGCACGGCAAGTTGCGCTCCCGCCTGGATAAATGGCGGTGCCGGGCCCCACTTGATTTGATCGGGAGTAAAAAGGTTTTGCGCGCGGCAGGGCTGCGGAAGTAAAGCAATCAGGGCAAGGGCGAACAGAATTGCAAGAAACGGTGTCTTCATCGGAGCCTCCAAGGTTCGGCGGCATAATAAGCTGTGCGCTAGCATAACGGCAAGAGAAAACGCCTCATATCCGCCGCCATATCGCGGACCCTCCAGGAAGCTGGTTCGCACATTAGTTGACTGAGTCAACTAAATTATGGCATCCTGCTGTTGTGCCTAGCGCGATCAGTTCCCCCGACCCCGATCATGCCGTGGCGGCGGTCCGCGCCTTCAACCGCTTTTACACCCGCCAAATCGGAGCGCTCAACGAGCACCTGCTCGAAAGCAGATTCTCGTTGACGGAAATGCGCGTGCTCTATGAATTGGCTCATCGCGACGGAACCACTGCCGGCGAACTCTGCAAAGATCTCGGTCTCGATCCGGGCTATCTAAGCCGGATGATCCAGCGTTTCGAGAAAGAAAAACTGATCGCCAGAGTGAAATCCGAAGCCGACGCCCGGCAGAGCATGCTCTCGCTGACGGCGCGCGGCCGCAAGACATTCGCCCCCTTTGAGGCGCGATCGGGCAAGCAAGTAGCGGAGATCCTGCACGAACTCGGCTGGGGAGAACAAAATCGTCTGCTCGAAGCCATGAGCACGATTGAAAGTCTTCTGGGAGCGGAGGCGAAAGCAGACTCGCGTCACATTCTCCGTTCACATCGTCCGGGAGACATGGGGTGGGTCGTGCACCGCCACGGAGTGCTCTATTCCAAAGAATACGGCTACGACGAGCGCTTCGAAGCCCTGGTAGCCGAAATCGTTGCCGAATTCATCCAGCACCTCGATCCGAAACACGACGCGTGCTGGATCGCGGAAAACGACCGCGAGATCGTAGGGTCAATCTTCCTGGTCAAAAAGTCGAAGACTGTTGCCAAGTTGCGGCTGCTGCTAGTCGAACCGTCAGCCCGCGGGCTGGGCATCGGCAAAGCGTTGATCGCTGAATGTGTCAACTTTGCGCGCCAAGCCGGTTACAAGAAAATCGTCCTCTGGACGCAGAGCGAACTCCAGGCTGCCCGCCACCTCTACAAGCAAGCCGGATTCAAGCTCGCGGGAGACAAGCGGCATGATAGCTGGGGACGCGAGGGGCTCGTCGCGGAAACCTGGGAGCTGAAACTCTGACCCAGCGCACCCCGAAGCCCATTACTACAGTCCCTGACCTCCTCGGCGAAAAATTTGCCGTAGCATCACATTTTTCTTGCATCCTGCGCAATTTCCCGTAATCTCACACTTGCGAACTAACTCCGGCGGAATTTCCGGAATCTAAACAAACCGGAAAGCTCGAGCACGCTTTTCGAGAGAAAAACCAGCCCGCTGCGGAGTAGCTGAGAGTGAGTCGCTTGAGGAGGAAGACATAGAAATTGGCAACCGCTAGCGCCCTTCAACGAGAGAACCCCCAACCCCTCGCCGCCGTACCCAACCGGAAAAAATTCGTCAGGTTAACCCTGTGGCCTCTAGTCGCCGCCACTTTCTTTATGGTGTCAGGCGGAACCTACGGCACCGAAGACATCGTTCACGGAGCCGGCTACGGACGCGCCATTCTGATTCTGCTGCTCACCCCGCTCCTCTGGAGCCTGCCGACGGCCTTCATGATCGGTGAGCTTTCGAGCGCGCTGCCCTTCGAGGGCGGCTACTACGCATGGGTGCGCCGCTCCATGGGCAACTTCTGGGGATTTCAGGAAGCATGGCTCTCGCTGGTGGCGTCGATCTTCGATATGGCGATTTACCCAACCCTGTTTGTTGCGTATCTGACGCGCATGTTCCCGTGGTTTCAGGAGAACAATCGGGGATGGTGGGTTGCTCTCGCCGTGGTGATCGCCTGCGCGCTGCTGAATATTGCCGGAGTAAAAGTGGTTTCGATGACGTCGCTGTGGCTGTTCTTCGCCCTCTCGGCGCCATTCGCCGCGATTGTGATTCTCGCGCCTTTCAAGATAGGAGCGCTGGCCAACGCAGTAACCAAGCCGACAACTTCCACCGTCGATATTCTAGGCGGACTGCTGATCTGCATGTGGAACTACATGGGCTGGGACAACGCCTCCACCATTGCCACCGAAGTGGAACGTCCGCAGCGTACCTATCCGCGGGCGATGCTGGTCGCCGTTTGCATCGTAGCCGTGAGCTACGTCCTGCCCTTCGCAGCCATGTGGATGACGGGCCTCAAAGCGACTGCCTGGGAAACCGGCTCCTGGGCCGATATCGCCGGATTGCTCGGTGGACCACTACTGCGCGTAGGAGTGGTGCTGGGTGGAATCATCAGCGCCTTCGGCATGTTCAACGCCCTGGTCATGAGCTACTCGCGCCTGCCCCTGGCGATGGCGCAAGACGGCATGCTGCCTGGTATCTTCGGTAAACTGCACAAGAAATCCCGGGCGCCCTGGGTGGCAATCGTCGCATTGGCCATTGGATGGGCCATGTGCTTGGGCCTCGGCTTCGCCCGTCTGGTCACACTTGACATTCTTCTCTATGGCGCGAGCCTGCTTCTTGAATTCGTGGCTCTCGCCGTCCTGCGCTTCCGCGAACCAGATCTACCACGCCCCTTCCGCGTTCCGGGAGGTCTGTTCGGCGCCATCGCCATCGGCATCCCTCCCATGCTGCTGCTCGGCTTCTCGGTGATTCGCAGCGAGCACGAGTCGTTGCTGGGCATGAGTTCATTCGAGTTCGGCATGATCCTGATCGCCGCCGGATTTGTCGCTTACGCCGTCAATCACCTGCTCAAGCCGTCGGGATGGGTGCGAGAAGAAAAACCTCAGCCCGCAGCCTGATCTTTCCAGACTTAAGCCCCGGGAGTAACTGTCCCGTGTTTCGCTTTCCTGCGGTCGTATCGGGGTGAAGAAAAGCTGAAGCGAGCTTCGGCAATCATAAGGATGCCACCTAAGCGCAAATCAGAAACCGACCGGCGTCGCGACAGAAACCAGAGTCGCAGAGCATAGCTACAGTCGCGCTAGGAGCGCTGTCGGATTTCGGCCGCCAGTCCAGTATGAGTTTCGCTCACTGCTGGGCGGCGAGGCGGAAGTGACTCCGGCCCAGGGTGCGAGCGCCTCTCGATTGTGCCGATGACCGGTGCATCCTCCATGCCGGTGGCGTACGCCATCGAGACGAATCGCTGTTCTGAACACAGGCGATCAATGAGCCGCTGCTGCCCGGCGCTGAGCACCGCCACAGGAAGGATTGGAAAGTGCCGAAACATCCATAGAAAATACACACGCTGCAGAAAAGATGGCATCAGATAACGAGGCCCGATCGGGGTCTGCACCTGGACCACACCCTCAGAAAGTTTCTCGATCCACATAAATTCATCCACCCAAAAAGCACTGAGTTTGGCCAGAGCACGTCTAGGGCCGCAATTATTGCACTAAGGGCCGTGGAAAAAAAGCCTTTTTCTTAAGAAATTTCAAATCTAAGGTCTTCCCATGAGTCCGTGGGTCTTTAACCTACCATCGCCCTTACCGAAAACTTATCCGCGCTGGCAATCTCAGGAACAAATCTCCGGCAGCACTTGCATCCTCTGAATTTCGGCCGCAACCCCGAACTCCGTGCCAGGACCAGGCTCCACGCGAACCACACGGGCATGGCAACACACCCAGGACTTATTCCCGTTCATCAACTCGGGTGGAAGAATCAATACCAACTCGACGTCGGATCCTTCGGTCAAACGGGACTGGGTATAAAGGAAAATGCCGTTTGTGCTCACGTCTCGGGTCTGCCCCGTGGCCTCAGCGCGAGTTCCATTCCGCACGCGAACTTCAAGGCGCTTCGCCAATCGAGTTTTCGATCGGCGCTCGGCTTTCGAGATGTTAGAGTCGGTCATGCGCAAAGTAGCCGGTGTCGAATCCCGCAGCAAGTAACTCAGAAACGAAGAACCAGTCCAGTCGATGCTCGAATGCTATTGTGCCGGGCAAGAAACAATCCGGTCACAATATAATCCACATCGACGCGGCAGCCCAGCAAACGCGTGATAAGGCAGTCCATCCCCAACCCCAGCATTGCGTCGAATCCATTATTAGACCGCGACAATCCGCTTCCGCTTTCGGACGTGTGCGCTTCGCCGAACAGAGCTTCGCCAAAAGGCCTCAGCGTCCTGGTTGCATATGAACCTCGAATGCCGACGTCGAAAATATATTCACTCACGCTGCCATTTACCAGGCATCCGGCCGAGCCGGGCGCACAAACACTACTGCCCGGCAGATTCTTGGAGCCGTAGAGACCACTGACATCGCCGACAATGCCGAAGTAGGGCAGGTATTTCTTTTCGCCCGATACCTCCCATCCGTTCAAAGTTGCATGCTCGCCCGAGAAGAGGTTGGCGCCAAGGAAGGAATATCCGGCAAAAAAATTGCTCGAACCTATGTTTTGTGCGGTGGCCGTACCCGCTACCGCTAGAGCGACTGCAAACACTGCGACCCGGCACAGGATTCGCGGACAAAGGCGCCATCGGCCATTTCCGTGCATTGATAATTTTCTCGATTGCAAGAAACCGATGTCGAACACTCTAGCATTTTCCCCAGCCGTTCCGGCAGTCCAAACAACGGAATGAGTTGCCCCCGAGCTATGATCCGGGAGTGGTTTCTGTCGGCAATCCGCTGGCAGGTTCTTTGCGGTCGGGCGGCTTAGAGCCGAAAAATCCAGCAGATTTCAAGCCGCTGGCCTGATATCATCGCTCTCCAAGGATGCTGTACCGCATTACTGTAGCCGCCTTCTTGCTGCTGCTGTCCGTCGCTATATTTGGGCAGTCGCCTCCATCGCGCTGTAATTCGGGTCTGGCACTTGACGATTGCCTTGGGACCGTTACAGGCGGGTTCTCCAGCAAAGTTTATAGCGACGCTGCCGGGGAAGAATCTTCCGACGACAATCTTCCCGCTGCACCGAGTCCGCAGCAGGCCATCTCCCGAACTAACGGGCCGACTCTGGATGGAGCGTCCTCCAAAGGAAAGCCGGAGTCTTTCCATTGGCGTCGCGCACTGGAAGAGTCATTTACTTTTCTTGCAATCGAGCAGGCGTGGGTTGTGCACACCGATTTCCCCTGGGTTGTCTCGGAACGGGGCGTTCCTTTTAACCACTACTGGCGTGACTACAAACAGTCGCTTTCGCGGTGGTGGGAGGTCGGCTGGAGCGCGGGCGAAAATCCGATGTACAACTATGTTGGCCATCCCATCCAGGGAGCGATCAGCGGATACATCGAAATCCAGAACGACCCAAAGAGCCGGGTCCTCGAGTTCGCGAACACGAAGGAGTATTGGTGGAGCCGCGTCAAAGCTACGCTGTGGAATGGCGTCTACAGCACGCAGTGGAGCATTGGACCTCTCAGCGAAATCACGGTCGAGAAATATGGCTCAAACGACCGTCCGCCATGGACGCCCAACAACAGCTTCCCGTGCAATCCGAAAGTCCAACTCTGCTATTGGGGCGTAGGAAAGGTCAATCTCGTGATGACGCCGGTTGGCGGCCTCGGCTGGGGATTGGCCGAGGATTGGATGGACAAGAATATCGTCCGCCGCGTCGAAGGCAAGACCAGGAGTCGCTTTCTGATTGACGCCACTCGTTGCACCTTCAATCCCATTCGCGGCGCCGCCAATATCCTTCATGGCAATCGCCCGTGGTTCCGTTTCCGCGATGAAATAATCGAATGAACCCGTCAGCCGCGAAGTTTCTCTTGCTTGCTGTGTTCCTGCCGTGTTCCGCTTACTGTCAGAGTTCTCCCGGGATTCCGAAAGACACCGAATGGGATTTCGGCGTCTGGCTGGCAGGAGAGACCGGCGAAGAGACAACTAATTCCTTCGCACAAGCGCAGATCTGGAGTGGAGGCATTTTTGCCGGCAGAGTATTGACCGACGAAATCGGCAACAATTGGCGGCGCGGCAGGCTCGAATACGCCTTTGACGTGATGCCTGTGTTCGAAACTTACGGGAACCAGCGCACTCACGGCATTGGATTCGATCCGGTAATTTTACGGTGGAACTCGGCGCTGCACAGGTCGCGAATCTCACCGTACATCGAACTCTCAGGAGGCGGTGTGAGCACGCCGGTAAATCTGCCGCCGGGTAGAACTTCCAGTTTCAATTTTATGGCGAAAGGCGGCGGAGGGATTTACTTAGAGACGCGGAGCAAGCAAGCCGTCGACATCGGCCTGCACTGGTCGCATATTTCAAATGCGAATCTGGGCGCCGAGAACTACGAGTTCAACGGCGTTCAACTCAGCATCGCCTACCACTGGTTCAAGTAACCTGGCGAACCTGTGGCCGATACCGAGCGACGATCGGCGCCTCGCTTGCCTTTAGCTTTGCGGCGGATGCAAACGCGTCGCCGGGACCACGATCGCCTGCTCCATGGTGGGAACATTCGTTCCCCGCAAAACGGCTTCAGTCTTGTGCAATTTTTCCGCCTGATGGGTCTGGTAGTAGGCCTGAACCAATAATTCGAGACTCAGTGGATTGTTCTGATCTTCTTCCAGATAGGCAATGGCTTCACTGTATTTTTTCTGATCCATGAGCCTCGCGCCAAAGGCGCCGTTATAGGAGCCTTGAATTACCTTGTTGTTACTGGTCGAAGCCATGGTTTCAAGAATCTTTAGCGAAGCGTCGGCCAACACGGCGTCGCCTGCACGTCCCGCACGCACTGTCCGCAACCGCAGAATGCGCGAGATCTCTTCAGCTTTATCGTTCTTGGAGATGCTGCGGCTCTGGGCCAGCGAATCCTCACCCAGCTGCAGGTACTTTAGCGCAGCCTTATCATCGGCTTGATACTCCGCCATTTGCCGGTACGCCTGCGCTTCCTGCAGATTCTGCTCCTTGGAATGAGAGGTTTGAGCAATCTCTGCGAACATCTTGTCGGCATCGGCGAAGTTGCCATCGCGCACGTAGGTCATCGCCTTCTGCATCTGGTAGGAGAGCCGGTCGGCTTCGTTGTGTGCGAAGCGAATTGCCTTGTCATATTCCACGCGCGCCTGCTCCTGATTTCCCATCAACGCGTAAGTGTCTCCCAGGCCAACTTGCGAAGTCACAAAATCAGGATCGATTCTCAGCGCAGCGCGATAATGCTTCAGCGAGCCTTCAAAATCTCCCGCCATTCGTTTCAGTTCGCCATAAGAATCTTGCGGATTCGGTTCTGTCGGCAGCTGCGCAACATAGCGGTCCATCGCTGAAAACGCTTTAGCGAACTCACGGTTGCGCGCATAGGAGTATGCCAGATCGTTCAGCGCCGCAGGGTAATTCCTGTCGAGGACCAGCGCCTTTTCCATCATGCTTTGCGCCTGATCGGCACCCTCTTCGCCCATCAGCCAATTGCCGGCCAGATAAAGCAGATGCTTGTCCTTGGGAAACATCTCCAGCATGTCGTTCATCGCGGAAATGCCCCCGATCGTATCGCCTTCCTGTACTTTGACGATCCACGTCACCATCAACTGCTCGCCGGGTGTCGCCTTGGGCGCAAGCCATTTGGCTTTTTCGCGGGCCAGGCTCATTTCTTTGGGATCGGTGCCGTTAAAGGCAATCCACGCCCATGCCACGGCGAGATTGGGATCAGCCTTTACCGCAGCACGCCAGTCGTCGTTGCAGCGTTCGAGGTAGAGGTTTTCGTAATCCTGCATGCCCTTTTCGTAGAGCGCGCGAGCCTGCGGCGATGAGGTGGTCACCGGCAGCGACGGGCTGGCGCTGGGCTTGAGATGGTGGGCCATTGCGGGCGTGGCGAGGCACACCGCAAGAATCGGAACAAAGAAAGCGCAGGTAGAGCGACGCATCGAGGTCTCCGGAAGCGAGCTTTTTGGCGGGGAGGATTACGAGAGGAGCGTAACATCCAAGTAACCACCAACCTAGGTGACGGAAGACGTACGACGGATGGCAAAAGGCACGATCACCGCATCTTCAACGGGAAAAGAAAAAAACCCGCTGCGAGCGGGGGCTGCGTGTGACTTGATAAAGGCTAGAAAGTGAACTTGGCCGCGAGCTGAATACCACGCGGGGCCCCGCCGCCAAGGAACGGGTTGCCGATACCCACGTCGCCGGTAGCCGCAATCGGGTACCCCCCGGTTCCGGTTTCGAGCGTATTGGCGCCGTTCAGAGCAAAGCCGTTGGTAGCCGGGTCCGCGAGAAATGCCGGCAGGAACGGATTCGCAAAGTTCGGATGGTTGACGATGTTGAAAAAATCGGCTCGCAGTTGCAAATTCAATCTTTCCGTAAGAATTGTGTTTTTGTAAATCGCAAGATCCCATTGCTTGTAAGTGGGTCCATGCAAAGAATCACGTCCTTCATCGCCGAAGTGGCGAGTACCGGGAACGCAATCGGTGTTAACCCCGTTTGCGATGCCACCATCGGTAGCAGCGCTCACCGTGCAGGGTATCGCAAATGCGTTCAGGTTCACGAAGTTGAAAGGATTTCGTTCGTGGTAAGTGATCGGCCCGACCACATCCGGGCGGTCATCGCCTTCACCGCTGCCGCTGTAATCGTCCTCAAAGTTGTAGTTCATCTGGAACGGCTGGCCGCTCTGCAACGTAACGGTGTTGTCGAAGCCCCATCCATTTTTCAACCGCTGCATGTTTCCGCCATGATTCGGCAGAGCGTAATTGAAAATCCAGGTGAAGCGCTGTGGCAGGTTAAAGTTTGACGGCCCGTATTCCAGGGAGGGCCGAGTGCTGTTGTTGGGCTGGGCAGCGTTCGGCTCGAAATCGTCGAGATCGCTGGCGGTGTCGAGCGACTTCGACCACACATAGTTGGTGATCGACGTAATTCCATGCCAGCCGGTTATGCGCAGGCTGGCTTGCAACGAGTTGTAGTTAGACTTGGCCGTCGAATTCTCCTGCATGATGTAAAACGAGCCGTAGGGATTGTCGGCATAGTTGCGCGGCACGCTGTAGCTTCCGGTGATTGCGCCCGTCGTCGCACAGGTTGCGATGCCAAACGGGCAATCGGATGCCGTAATCTGCGCCTGGCTGGGCTGGCTCAAATCGAAGAACCGCCAAAGCCTGTGGCCCTGAGACCCGACATATCCCAGCTGCAACATGGCATGACTGCTGAGCTGCTGCTGGATGTTGAGGTTGTAATTCTCCATGTAGGGCGTCTTGAGATTGCGATCGAAGGAAAACGTATCGCATTCGAAGTTGCAGGCGTTTTCCGGGCCGAAGAGCGGTGCTCCGGCAGCAATTGTTCCCGAGACCCCAGCCGAGTAAATGGGATCGGGGCCAATCGGGTTATAAGCTGGGCCGGGATCGAAGAAGGGCGGATAGGGCAAGTGGCCAAGTACCACATCCTGAGAGAAACCATCAAAGAACAAACCCCAACCGGCACGAATTACGGTTTTGCCTTTGCCAGTGATGTCCCATGCCGCACTTAAACGCGGGGCAAAGTCCTTATGATCCGGGTTGTAAAGGCGGTTCAACCCCGGCTGCCCGACCTGCGTAAGAGTAAAGGTGTCGGCGGCAGCGTCGAGATTTGTGATGGCACTCAGCAGGTTGTTATTCTCCCCAACCACGCCGTAGAAGTCATATCGGAGACCGTAGTTAATGGTCAGGTGCGATGTAGCGCGGAAGCTATCCTGTGCGTAGAATCCGTAGCTATCCTCATGGGTATGCCGCAGCGTGTCGCCGGCGTATTGAAAACCGCCATCGTCGGGATTGCCGGCAAGAAACGTACTCAGGCTGCTGAATTCCAGCTTGCCGCGGAAATATTTGTCGAAGTACTGCTGAATGCTGGTGCGGTAGAAATCCGCGCCGATCTTCACATCGTGTTTATTCACCTTCCAAGCGAAGCTCTCGAGAACCTGGTTGTTGCTGTCGAAACGATGGCGGGGATCGCTGGAATTGGCACCGAGCTGTGAAAAGTGGCCGATGGTAATGATCGGCAGACCTTCACCCGGCGGGCCGCTACCGGTTTCCAAACCCACTGAACTGGGCGAGAAACTTCGATCCTGAGGGAAAAATCCCTCTGCGAAGCGGTTCCATCCATAACGCAAGTCGTTCACTTTATTTGTACCGATGGTGTGAACGTAAGAGATCGAAACCAACTGAACGCGAGTCGGCGTGTAGGTGTTGAAACCCGGCAATTGTCCGCCGCTGGCGGTCAGAGCTAAGGGAAACGACTGCACGCTATCCCCGAAGAAATAACGGCCGGTCAGAATGTTGTTGGCGTTGAAATTCTGGTCGATCTTGGCAATGAAACTCGTAAGCCGGTTAAATGAGGGAGAGATGACCGAGCTATTGGGACCGTTGGGGCATTCCGTATCTTCCAGGCTGGCGGGGCCGGCGAGCGAGGGGCCGAAGGTTCCCGCAATATTGGGAGACGGCCAAGGATCGCGGGCCAGCAGTGCCGCGATCACTTTATTCGATGCCCCACCGTCGGCCGCAATCTGTGCGGGGTCGGGCACGCAACCGAGCGTTACCACGCCAACGCCTTCCTGCTGGCCTTCGTAGTCCGCAAAGAAAAATGTCTTATCCTTGACAATGGGCCCGCCCAGCGAAGCACCGTACTGGTTATTGTGAAAAAGCGCTTTCGGCTGGCTGGCGATATTGAAGTAGTTGCGCGCATCGAGGGCATCGTTGCGGAAATATTCGGCGGCCGTCCCATGCAACTGGTCAGTGCCGCTCTTGCTGACAATGTTGACCACACCACCGGCATTACGTCCGTACTCCGGAGCGAAATTCGAAATCACATTTACTTCGGCCACGGCATCAATCGGCAAAATCGCGGATGGCGTTCCGAACACGCCGGCTTCATTGATGGCCGGATCGTTACGATAACCGTCGTTCATATCCGTGCCGTCGAGCAGATAGTTGTTGGATCGGCCGCGCGCGCCGTTCATGCTGAATTCGCCGTAGGATCCGGGCGAATCAGAGATCTCATCGGGAGAGCCCGCAACGCCAGGGTTAAGGAAGATCAGTTTGGTGTAGTCGCGGCCATTGACGGGCAAGTCCGCCACGGTTTGGGAAGTGAGCACGCCACCAAGAGTGTCGCTGGTGGTTTCAACCAGCGGCAATTCATCGGCGGAAACCTCAACCTTGGTGGACACTGCGCCAGTTTTCAGGCCAGCATCGACGCGCCGTTGCGTCGCCACATCTACCGCCACTCCGGTCGCTTCAAATGTCTGAAAACCCGCCAAGGTCACCGTCACGGTGTAGGTTCCGATCGGCAATTCCGATAGCGAGTAGCTGCCATCCGCGCTGGTTACAGTGGTGCGCTCCAGTCCTGTTCCCGGGTTCTTGGCTCTCACTGTGGCTCCGGCGACAACTGCTCCTGAAGGGTCTGTCACCGTCCCCAGAATTGTGCCGCGGAAGGTTTGTGCCGAAAGGCTAACTGCGGCCAGGAGCACAGACACCAGCACTATGCGCGCTTTCATAAAGTCTCCTTACAATGAGTACGTTTTACGAATCAATTGAGGGGGTGAAATTTCGAAGTGGCAGGCTCTCCAAAAGCCCTCACCGGAAGAGACGCAATTTTTTATTCGACGAACAAATCTGGAGCGCCCCTACCGCACAGCAAACATTATCGAACCCTCATCTCAAGAGTCAACCATTGAGTCTCCGATACGCGCAATGAATTTTGCGAATGGGAACAACCATCGGTAACATCGTCGAAAGGGGAAAGCGTTAACTAGATTGGTTCAGCGGGAGGATCTCGACACTGAAAATTTTCTGGTATTTTCGCTGGCTATCGAAGTCGAGCTAGAACGTGATCGCCAGACCACCACGCACAGAGCGTGCTGCCTGCACGAGATAAACCGTCTGGCCGTCCTGGCCCATGACCGGGACGTAGCCCTGCGCGAGCAGGTTCCGCACATCGATAATCCCTTCCATGTGCGAAGGCAGGAAGCCCAGAGTTGGAATCGGCTGGCGAATCAGGAGATTGACAAATGCGCCGCTTTGCCCCGGTGAGGCGTTAAACATGTCGACGGGAGTTAAGGCCCGGCCGTTGACCCAGCGATAGGAGGCCATCCAACGAGTGTGTGTGCGCGAGACGGTTCCGCTTAACTTGGCTGCCACCGCTTGACGGCGCTCGGTGCTGATCCACTGCTGCGCGCTTTGCAATTCGACATCGGGCTTGGTGAGATCGAGCACGCCGCCAGAAGCGTAATCGAGCGTAGCGGAAAGGTCGGAACAGAGCTTACGCTCGAGTACTACGCGCACACCGGTGGTATCCAGAGTATCGCCGGTATAGGTGAAGGTGCCCGAGTAAACATCCGGCAGCAGGAAACCACCCGCCGCCGTCACTGCGCCCGCGCCAATCAGCGCGGTGTTATCCACGTGATCGTTGAATACCGCGGCCTGCATGCTGGTTTTGCCGCTGCGATGCGAAAGATTCAATTCGTGATGATGACCGCTTTCGAGCTTCGTGGCGAAGTCCTGGACACTGACGCGGGGGTCGGCTTCGCTGAACTCCGATGCCGCCGAATCAGAATCGCTCTCGTCGCGCTCTACGGGCAGGGATGTTGTGTACTCGTATTCTAAAACGGTGTCCGGCGAAGCGTGGTACCTAGCGGAGGCGTAAGGACGAAACGCGCTCACCCGCCCGAGAAATTGGATCGTCTGCATCTCACTGCCAAACTTCAGTTCGAAGACATCGCCGACCGTCATCGAGTCGGATGCGTTCAGCGCGACAGCCTGTAATGCGGCATTATGCAGGTTGGGGTCCGAAGGCGCGAAGCGGCGTACGCTCAGCGACATTGTCGGTCCAGAACCGTCGGGCAACTGGTGCGAATAGAGTGCGCGAAGCGCCGCGCCAGGCGTCCCATTTCCGTATCCTACATTGCCCGCCAATCCGATGTGGTAGGTAGAGAAGACCGAACCCTCCACGGAGAAGCCGGTATTCATATCCGAGCCGCTGCCGTAACCCTCCGCCGCCGAACCAGCCAGCAAAGAAACACTGGCCTTCAGATCGTGGTTTTGCCGTTCCACGCCAACCACGGAAGGATCATCGAACACTCGCAGCACCGGTCGATTCGCCACCGAGCGCAACGTCCATTTCCAATCATCGTCGTCTCCCGCTCCGCGCAGAGGGCCAACACGTACTGCGTCGAGCAATGTGTTCAGCGTGACGTTAACATGCAGGCTGCTGCCGGGGCGCAGGCCAAGCTCTTCGCGAAGAGCGGGAAGAAACGAAGGAGCGGAAACCTTAACGGTGTATAAGCCCGGAAGGAGCCCGGTCGCGGAATAAAAACCGGCGCCATCGGTAAAGACAGTCAGATTCCGCGCTGCCATGCCGGCGATCTGCACCACCGCGCCCATCTGGGGCACGCCGGCTGCATCGCGGACGTATCCAGAGATTGCGGCCGGCTTATCTTCGGCACGCGCCGGAAACGATAAGGCCGGAATTGCCAATGCGACGATCAGCAGCGAATATCCGAGCTGGCGAACCTTCAATCCAACCCCCGGGGAATCAAGCAGTCCGTTATTCAACAGCCAACACCTATTCAACAGCGAACGTCGCCGACGGATCAGCGGTCTGCTTGGAGATGTTGTCGTTCACTTTAATTTCGATCTTGTACACGCCCGGCTGCAGATTGGCGGACGCAATCGATTTCTGCAGCGTTACCTGCTCGCCCACATTACCCATCGAGTCGGTGGATTCCATCCTCTGAACCACAGGCTTGTTGGTGGCGATGTTAACGATGTCGAACTCGAAGGTGGCGGAAGGCTTATGGGTCTTCTCATCCACGCCCAGATTATAGACCTGCATCCAGAAATTTACCTTCTGGTCCTTGGTTCGTTTAAAGAGAGCTGGCTTGCCATCGGCAGGAGCGACGCGGGGCCGTACTTTATTGAGCCCGATCACGAAGTTGCCCCGGCTCACGTCTTTGGTGGGCACCGGTTCCATCAGATCGGCGACAATCAGCGAAGAGGTCGATAGCTTGTCGTCGGAATACTCCGGAACCACAATCCCCCGGCTCCACAGTCCCTTGCGGTCGCCATTGACGTCTTTCACCGCCACTTCAACTTTGTAGCGACCGGGTCGCAGCGGCAATGCCTTCCAATACACCGAAGAGTTCTCCGCCGTTTTCGGCAGCAATTCGGCCGGCACGTCAACCTGCGCCGTGTCCTCGAAAGTCTGCACGACCTTGCCGGTCAAACTGGTAACGCGCCCGAAGATATTGACCGTCCCGCGCTGCACTCCTTCTTTATTCGCAAACGTAATATCGCGGTACTTCATCTGGATCGTGATCGGCACCAGCACGGTATCGCCCGTGACCTTTACGAAATCGGTGCGCACATCGAACGGCATCAGATTGGTAACAATCTTGCTGTTGACGATCTCTTCCAGATCCTTGAACTTCACTGGTGGAGGCGCCTGCAGCTTGGCATATTGCTCGAGGCGGTCAAATTCCTTGCTCGCTTGACTTGAACTGTCGGGTCCGCCGCCCAACTGCTCCAGGCCGCCACCGGAGAAGCGCTGCGCCTTGGTCGACAGCCCCATTTGCTCATAGAGCGTCAGGCCCGCGTTGGGCGTGTACTTGAGCGCGTCTTTCTCCGAGCGATCAAGCGTCATGTGGTAGTCGCCGCACATGCAGGTATCGACGAATTCGATGATGACTTCCTGCCCGATGCCTTCCAGATAGCGGTAGCGCCAATCTTCGAAGGGGAAGGTTGAGGTCTCGCCGCCACCCTCTTCCATCGGCCGCTCATAGGTGCCGCCAGAAGGATGCGAATCGATCTCATCCGCCGGACCATACATGATGTAAATACGGCCGCGGTCGCTTTTCCATCCCGGAATGCCGGCGGCAAAATGCTCGTTGGCGTAAGCGATGCGCCGGTAGTGCTCTTCTTTGTATTCGTTCTCTTCGGTATCGGGAGTGGGGTCGCGGCGCTGCCAGAAGGCTTCAATGAAGTTGTCGCGCTCTTCATCGTTCGAAAGCTGTTTGAACGCGGCCCGTTCTTCGTCGGTGATGATCCAGACTACGTCTTCGTTCAGCCACTTCTTGTAAACCTTGCTTAACTCGACATTCAGGTTGCGCTTCTGCTGTTTCTTCTGCTTCTCGTTCGGAGGGCGGTTGAGCGGATCGCCCTGATCGAGTGCCGGAGCTGGAGTGGAAGTTTGAGCGGCGGGAGTCTGGGATTGTGCCGCAGGACCGGAGTTCGCCGTAGCAGCACTGGATTGGGGACCGTTCGCAGGCGCAGCCTTATCGCTCTGGGCGTAAGCCACGCCCGTCAGAGCAACCGCGTTTATAAGAAAAATCGAAAAAAGATAGCCTGAACCGACCCGGGACATGCGAGGGACTCCTGCAACCATTCTGCTTAGTTCAGCTATTTTAGGCCCTCAACAGGGTGAAAGCAAGATAAGTCTCATCGAACGAAGAGATTGAGGGCTACTACGCTCCGTTCCGTTGGACGCGGCGGCGTATTCCCCGCGTTGCCCGGCGGCTTCGCTATATTTTGGCGCTCCCGCCAGGTTTTGATGCTAATCTTCTTTCCCGTCTTTCCCGTACGTCCCCCTCTGAGGTTTCCATGCCACCACCTAGATAGAATGATCGCCGCCATCGTGGCCTTGGTGGGGGCAGCGTCGGGCTCACGCGCGTCCGAGTCTGCCGTCGTAAGGTCGCCACCGTCGCCACTTCCCCGCAAACAATTCCTGGTTGCTATAATTGCGGGTTCGGGGCGGTTACTCCTCGGTATTCTCAAAGGTCCTAAAATTACCTTCCGTTTTGGAACTATCCTGCCCGCAGGATCGTATCCAGAGATGTGCTCGTCACTCTGAGGAACGGCGGATAAATTGGGGAGCTCAAGGAGCTAGATCTCCGCTTGTCCGGACCGCTGAGAAAGCCCCGCCCAGAGGGTGACGAAACGATGAAACTTTGGAAAAAAATTGCGATCGGCGCCGGAGTAGTAGTGGTGCTGGCACTGATCGTCGGCATCACGGTTCACCAAAGCCATAAGAACGTAATCACAGTCCAGACGGCCAAAGTCGAGCGGAAAGATCTGACTGCGGTGGTCAGCGGCTCCGGTGAGATCAGGCCGAAGACCTATGTGAACATCGGCGCCAACGCCATGGGCAAGATAACGCATCTGCTGGTCAAAGAGGGAGATCACGTAAGGCAAGGTCAATTGCTTGCCCAATTAGAGAACGTACAGTCTTCGGCCGATGTGAGCGCCAACCAGGCTTCGCTTCAAGCGGCCGAAACCGACGCCCTCGCGGCGGACGCCGCGTCGAAGACCGCGCAAGCCGATCTCTTGCGCGCGCAGGCTGACTACGACCGCAACAAGCTCGATTGGGACCGCGCTCAGAGTCTTTTCAAAGATGGCCTGATCTCGAAATCGGATTTCGACAGCCGCAGGAATGCGTGGGCCGCCGCCGATGCGGGACTGGCGCAGGCGCAGGCCCGCGTGAATCAAGCGAAGGCACAGAAAGATTCCGCCGACAAGCATATCGCCCAGAACCGCGCGACGCTCACGCGCTTTGCCGACGTGTTGCAGAAGGCCACGTATACTGCGCCCTATGACGGCATCATCACCAATCTCCCGGTGCGCGAGGGCGAAACCGTGGTGATGGGCATTCAGAATGCTCCCGGCAGCACGCTCATGACTCTGGCCGACATGTCCGTGATTACAGCAGAAGTGAAAGTCGATGAAACTGACATCGTGAACGTGCATCTCGGCCAAGCTGCCGAGGTAACCATCGACGCGATTCCCAAGAAGATCTTCCACGGCAAGGTTACAGAGATTGGAGACAACGCCATCGTGCGTTCTACTGGCGTTGCTACATCCCAGCAGGCAAGCACAACGGAAGAAGCCAAAGACTTCAAAGTTGTCGTAACGATGATCGATCCTCCGCCAGATCTGCGCCCGGGCCTTTCGACGACGGCCAAGATCACAACCGCGGCTCGCAGCCACGCCATCTCGATTCCGATCCAGGCCATTTCGGTGCGAAGCAAGGCTCAACTGGAGGCCGAAAAAACGACTCCCGGCTCGGTTCATGCGGCTGCACCGCAGAGTGACACGGCACCGAAAAGCAAGGATCAGGAAGTGCAAGGTGTATTTGTCATTCGCAACAAGAAGGCGGAATTCGTTCCCGTAACCACCGGCATCGCCGGAACCAGCGATATCGAAGTGACCGATGGTTTGAAGGAAGGCGACGAAATCATCACCGGCAGTTACAAGACATTGCGCACTATTCGTTCTGGCACAGGCGTGAAAATCGACAACTCGGCGCCAAAGAAGGACGACGAAACATAACCTTCCAAGCCTTGATCCGTCCAACGGACGAGCCAAGACTGGGGTCATAGCACATTGATTTTTAGAAGTCGGGAGTAAGCGTAAACGGGGAAATCGGACCCCAGGTCGAATCTAGTTTCGGAGAGCCCAGTGGCAGCGGAGCAGGAGAAAAAAATGGCAACCGCAGAAGTCATCAGCATGCCGAGCAATTTAGCCGCAGTACCGCCGCCGCAATCCTGCATGATTGCAGCCGAGGATCTGTGGAAGACATACGACATGGGATCCGAGCAGCAGGTGCACGCCCTGCGCGGAGTTAATATCCGGATCGAGCGCGGCGAGTATGTCGCCATCATGGGCCCCTCCGGGTCGGGAAAATCGACGCTGATGAACCTGATCGGCTGCCTCGATACCCCTACCAAAGGCGAATACTGGCTTAACAGCCAACTGGTCAGCGAACTTGACGACGATGAACTGGCACGTATTCGTAACAAGGAAATCGGCTTCGTGTTCCAGACCTTCAATTTGCTCGCCCGCGCCACCGCTCTGCACAACGTTGAACTGCCGTTGATCTACGCCGGTGTGCCGACCGACGAACGCATCGAACGCGCCAAAGCCTCGCTAACTGCCGTCGGCATGGAATCACGCATGACGCACAAGCCGAATGAGCTTTCCGGCGGGCAGCGCCAGCGCGTCGCGGTTGCCCGCGCCCTGGTGAATCGGCCTTCCATCATCCTCGCCGATGAACCGACTGGAAATCTCGACTCTCAGACGGGCAACGAAATCATGGCCTTATTCGACCGCCTGCACCGCGAGGGAAATACCATCGTGCTGGTAACCCACGAGCACGACATCGCCGAATATGCTCACCGTGTGATCTTCATTAAGGACGGAGTCGTCGAGCGCGATGAGCGCAAGAAGTAAAATCTTCCGCAGCGTTCAGATCGCAAATCTGGGTGAGCGCGGAAGTCGCGCGAAGAACGGCAGAAACAAAAGCCTCTCGGTTGTCGAGAGGCTCTTCAATTCGAATTTTCTCAAAAGATAAAAGCGGCTATGGCCGCGAAGCAACGCTATCCACAGGCCCCGGTCCATCCGCGATAAAGAACTTGTGGTCGTAAAGATTCCGGTACATCACGCCGGCAATTTCCGCCGCTTTGGGACCGAATGTGGGACGCCCGCCCTCGAGGAAGATGACGACAACGATGCGGCCGCGGCTGGTATTGGCGTAAGAGGCGAACCATCCGAAACGTGTTCCGGCGTGCGAGCAGGTGCCGGTCTTGCCGAGGATCTCTTCTTCATTGAAGTTAAGTCCCAGGCGTCGTGCGGTGCCGTATTGCACCGCTCCCGCCATGCCCAGGGAAATTTCCGGAATCAGCGGAGCGATATCGAGCTGCCGCTTGATGCGCGGCTGAAAATCGGCTATTTCCTGTGCTGTGTTCGGGTGTTGCAAATAGTAGAGTGTGCCACCGTTGGCAATCGCTGAAACCATGGCGCCGAGCTGTAACGGCGTCATGGAAATGCCTTCGCCGAAGGAGCACATCTTTCCAACGCCGCCCAGCTTCTCCGGAATCACTTCCTCCGGATACGTTCCCAGTTGTTCACCCGGAATGTCATAACCGGCGAGTTCACCGAGTCCGAATTGGTGGGCATAGTAGGCAACTTTCTCAAATCCCAGCTTGCGCCCCACCGCCTCAAAATACGCGTTATTCGAATGCGCCAGGGCTTCGGTGAGATTCATGCGGCTGCGGCCGCCGAGCGAGACTTCAGTCTCTCGCGAAATCAATCCTTCGCTCAAAGCGGAAAGAGCGACCGAAAGCTTGATTGTCGAACACGGCTGCGCGCCGCTCGATAGCGCCAGTCTCTGATTGACCATCGCCAAAATGCGGCCGCTGGTCGGCTCGATCGCCACCACCGTACCGTTCATATTTCCCAGGGCATCAACCGCGGCCTGGCGGACAACCGGATCTTCGCCATCGGTGATGTCGCCGGCGGAAATCCCCTCGGCGAACGAACTCATGAAAAAGCGCTCGTGATAGGTGTGCCGGCGCGTTGTGGCTGAGGCTCGCGTCAGCGTGCTGCGATGTACCGCGCTATGGGCGACTGTCGGGGGCGCCACTGTGGTGCGCGCGTGCGCCAGATGCCGCATGCGGCGCCGGGTGTGCTGGGTCTCGCTCAGTTTTGTCGACTTCGATTTCCTGTTATTGAGCGTCTGGGTATTGATGTGTGCCGCCCAAACCGCAGGGGCGAAGCAAAGAGTCACCATTACGACCACAAGGCGAAGCGTGCGCATTTCCCGGTTAGACATCTTTAACCCGTTCCCCTGATTCCCTGATTGTGCTTGCGTGCGTCAGAGATAGTGCACGAAGGCTGCCAGCCGCCGACCCAGCCGGTAACTTGGCCAACTTCGCGATAGTACGAGACTTAGCTCTCACTCGCAAGAATAAAGTTTTACTGATCCAAAAGTTGAATTATCATCTAACCTATTATGGAACAGACGTTTAGCTCAAAATTACTTGAGTTCCGCAGCCTCGGTAACCAATGTTACCCCGTTACTGAAAAGGTGCTAACTGACCGCAAAGCTTTTCACTTCGGCAAGCGTCTTGTGAAGGTGATTGCGTCTTCACCCAGTTCGGCGCATTAGCCCTCATCTTGTGTTTCCAATCTATTCTCACATGACTTCGTTCCGCTTGCGCAGAAATGCCGGAACGTCCAGATCGGCCTGCTCAAAATTCGCCACCATCGCGGTGCGCATGGTATCGAGGGAGATCGCCTCCGCTGCCGATTGATGGATTACAACCGGAACCGATTCGGGCACTGTCGGTTCTTCGATTCGTTCTGTCATCGCTTGCTCGAATGACGGCACCGGAACCGGTCCGAGAGGCTCGGGAAAATCCATCGCGTCTTCATGCGAGGCAGCGAACGAACTGCGCATTTCTGTATGCATCTGCCGCGCACGGCTAAGTTCTCCGAAGCCGGTTGCGATCACCGTGATCTTCACCGCATCTTTCATCTTCTCATCCATCACCGCGCCGAAAATGATGTTGGCATCTTCGTGAGCTGCACTCTGGATGATGGTGCAGGCCTGCTGCACTTCGGCGAGCTTCAGAGAAGCCGAGCCGGTGATGTTGATCAGAATGCCGCGCGCGCCATCGATCGCTCCCGCCTCAAGCAGGGGTGAGGAAATGGCCCGTTGCGCCGCCTCTGCCGTGCGATTTTGCCCGCTAGCCGTCGCCGTGCCCATGACGGCATATCCCATGCGCGCCATGATCGTCTTCACGTCGGCGAAGTCGCGGTTGATGATGCCTGGAATCGTAATGATGTCGGAAATTCCCTGCACGCCCTGCCGCAAGATATCATCCGCGATGCGGAACGATTCGAAGAATCCCGCATTCTCGGCAACCGCAAGCAGCTTTTCGTTGGGAATCACAATGGTCGTGTCGACCGATTCCATCAGGTCGGCGATTCCTTTCTCTGCCTGCTTCATGCGCCGCTTGCCTTCAAAAGAAAACGGCTTGGTCACGACGGCAACTGTGAGCGCGCCCATCTCGCTCGCCAGCGATGCGATGATCGGAGCCGCGCCCGTGCCTGTGCCGCCGCCAAGGCCGGTGGTCACGAATACCATATCGGCGCCTTCCAGCGCCTCGATGATCTTGTCGGAATCCTCCAGCGCCGCCTTCCGCCCGACTTCCGGATTCGCGCCCGCACCCAGCCCATTCGTGAGCTTCACGCCGAGTTGCAGCTTCACCGGCGCGCGCGACAAGCGCAGCGCCTGCAAGTCCGTGTTGGCCACGATAAACTCGATGCCCTCCACTCCGGCATCGATCATGCGGTTGACAGCGTTTCCTCCGCCGCCGCCCACGCCGATAACTTTGATCTTGGCGTCGTTGAGGGGTTCTTCATTGAAGCTGATGCGAATCTTCGAATCGGTTTTCGCTGAATCGTTTTTCATTTTGTCCACCGTATTTGGATTCTCTTTCCTCGCGCAGAGCAATCAGCGGCCACTGATCGCCTCGTTATCCAATCTTCGTTACCCGACGAGCAGCGCTTTCAATCTCGATCCCCACCGGTCCGCCTGAAACCCGCGCGCCACGCGAGCCCGCTGTCCGTACGCCACCATGCCCAGTACCGTTGCAAACTCGGGCTCGGCCAGTGCCGCCGGCATCTTCGGCAGCGGCGTGGGCCATGAAAGCCGCACCGGACGCCGCAGGACCGACTCCGCCACATCAAAAATGCCCGGCAGCCTCGACCCGCCGCCGCACAGAACGATGCCGGCCAGGCACGCGTCGAACATGCCGCCCTGCCGAAGGTTCTCGCGAATCATTTCAAACAACTCGCGCGCGCGCGGCTCGAGAATCTCCGCCACCAAGCGCTGCGGCAACAGGCGCGAAGGCCGATCGCCGACCGACGGAACCTCCACTTCATTCCCTTCCGGAATCAGAGTGACGATGGCATTGCCGTAAACTTTCTTGACCTTTTCCGCTTCCGCGAGCGGCGTGCACATCCCCAAAGACAAGTCGCTGGTAAAGTGATCGCCGCCGACCGGAATCACCCCCGTATAAATGACCGACCCCTGCAAGAACACGACCAACTCCGTCGATCCCGCACCGATGTCGGCGAGGCAGATTCCGAGTTCGCGCTCGTCGGCGCGCAGCACCGAATCCGCCGCAGCTAAAGGCTCGAACACAGTGTCATCCACATGCACACCCGCGCGATTCACGGCAGTAATTACATTCTGTGCCGCACTCGCAGCCGCGGTCACCAGGTGAACCCGCACTTCGAGTCGCGCCGCCATCATTCCCAGCGGATCGTGCACGCCCGCCTGATCGTCCAAAATGAATTCCTGCGGCAACAGATGCAGCACCTCGCGATCCGCAGGCAGCGGGACTGCCCGCGCCCGCTCTACAGCCTGCTTTATTTCATCGCGGCCAATTTCGCGCGGACGATTGCCCAAACTGATTCCGCCATGACTATTCACGCCACGAACATGCGCGCCGCCGATGCCAACGATCGCGTGTTCGACAGCGGCACCGGCCGTATCCTCAGCCGCTTCCACGGCCTTCTGAATCGCGGCAACGGCTTTGTCCAGATCGACAATCACGCCCTTCCGCGACCCGCGCGACTCCGCCACGCCATGCCCCCGATAGCGCAGGCCGCTTTCCGTCACCTCTACCATGAGCGCGCACGTCTTAGCGCTCCCCACATCAATCGCGGTCAAGAAGCTTGCCTGCTGGTTCGCCATCCCTTATTCGTTCCCTTATGAATTCTTATTAATTTGCATGAAACCTGGTTGATCGGATCGATCAGTCCGCAGTAGGCCCCCCCTGACCCCTCGCAATCGCCGCGCTTGGCTTCTGCCCGGCATTTGGTTTCTGTGCGGCGGCTGGCGGCTTCGCCGTGGGCGAGGGATGATTCTTGACTGCCTGCGCCAGCTTCTTAGCACCGCTTGCAGCTTTTTTCGCACCACTCACTTCTTTCGTGCTCTTCGCCGCAACTTTCCTTCGCTTCGCGACTGTATTCTTTTTCGCGCCCGGTTGGCCGGCCTTCGGGTCGAGCTTCTTCTGGGTTAATTCAAAAGCCGGCTTCGGTATCGTTCGTTCGTTCGGTTCGACTTTCGTCAGCAACGCCGCAGGTTTCACCCCGGCAGCCTCAGCCAATCTTGCTGAGGCGGGGGTCAACGGCAGCTTTTTCGCCAGTCCCGCCGATGGCCGCTCCATATCTGGATTCACGATGATCTGGTTGTCATAGCGCAAGTCGACCGACTCGAGCTTCTGAAACTGTTGACGCCATCCCTGCGCGTGGGTCACGTAAATTTTGTAGCGCTGCAGATAATCCGAAGATCCCAGATGCACCAGCACATCGCCCTGCGGATCGTTCACCCGCACCTTCACATCTTCCAGATCCGAGAGATCGACTTCGCTCAAATCCTGCGAGTAATGCGCTCCAGCCGAATCCAATTCGCGCACCATTTCGCTGTAAGCTTTCATGCGCGGAGCGCGGGTTGAAAGCGGTTCTCCCGGATTCATCCCAAGAATCACGGGGAACGAATATTTATGTTTCGGGCTCAACTCCATGAGGGTTCCGCCGGTATCGATCAAGAGCATGCGCGGTCCAACCCGGGCAAAGGCAATCGGCGTTCGCTCATGAATAACCACCGCAAGCCGATTTGGAACGAAACGCATCACACTCGCCGACTCGACCCACGGAATCTGATCCAACTGAGCCTTCTGCTGCGCCAGCGGAATAAAAAAGATGTTGCGGTCGATGTCGCCGCCCATCACTTCCATGATTTGCGCCTTGGTGACATTCTGAATGCCGGCAACTTCAACGTTGTCGCTCGACTCCACGCGGAAGCGCCATGAATGCTCGCCGTAGTGGTAAAGCCATGCCGCGCACAGCCCCAAGATACACACTGACGCGGCGGCGGCCAGTGACCACAGCAGCCGGTTCGCAGTTTTCTTCGGAAGAGAACTTCGCCGGGCGGAGACGCGCTTTTGCGCGCGCAGAAACGGGGATTCTTCGTCGACATCCAGATCGACCAGACGCGCGTCGTCGATCTCATCCCGCTGCACGTCTCCGCGTGGCAAGGCTTCTCGCACGCGTTCCGCGGCGGATGGGTACAACTCCTCCTGCAAGATGGACGGCCCCGATTTCCGCGCCATCAGTTCAGGTCAGTTGTCGCTTTTGAATCGCTGAGCCTTCAAACTATAACTTTATTTCGCAGCCAGCGACAGAAAAAATGTTGGGGTTTTTCACAGTGGGAATCGGGTTGGGCATCAGAACACAAAATCGGAGCTTAACGCTCGGGGGGTGGAGTGAAGGCAGAATTTCTGACGGCGGTCTTCTGCCTTGCGGAATTAAACCGGCCCGAGGCCCGGAACGTCAACCTGCACTTCGGGGATACTGACGTTCATGACGGGCAGCTTCGGAATATTCACGCGCGGAACGCGGACGTGTACATGCGGGCAAACGATCTTCATCGAATCGAAAGCTGCAGGGGAAGTGCTGAAAGCAGGCGAATCGAAGCGCATGGAGGTCATACGGATGTGTGCGGCTCTGGCCTCGATTCGCGCCCGGTTCGCTTCCATTCGCGCGACTTGCGCTTCAACCCGAGCCATTGCGGCTTCTTGCCGGGCCGACATCGCCTCAATGCGGGCAAATCCGCCCTCGGTTCGGGCAATCTTGCCCTGCACGCGTGCCACGGCCGTACTCATACGGCAGGCGGAAGTCTCTTGCCGCGACGCCATCAGATTGGCTTTCGCCAGGAACCATTCAGCACGTCCCGAAGCCAAAGCCAGCACAGGCGAAGTCCGTTCGCCAACACGGGCGATGACCCGCTCCACTGCACGGTGCGCCCAGGCAGCGCCGCCATCGTGATAAATCCCATTCAATCCCAGCGCCAGAACCCCAGCCGCCAGCCATCCCCATGCGTTTGTCGATTTCATCGCCTTAACCCCTTATGGCTCAATAGACGAAGGGCGTTTTGTTTGGTTAGCAAGGAGGGATACGGAATGTTGAGGAGAAAGTTCAGAAAATTCGATTTGCCTGACGCTTTACTCTAAATCTCTTGCGCGACAACGTCATCGCCGTTTCCCACTGGGCTTCCAGTCGCGTGATCCGGCGGTCATGCTCGCGTACCTCCGTTGCAGACTCTTGACCTCTCCCGCCGTGCGCCGCAAATCGTCCCCGAGTTTCAACGCCGCGCCGTCCTCATCCAAACCCGTGTAACTCCGATATGAGCATGCATATGCTCATGTGTGTTCTACACCGTCGACGACGCTGCGCGAAGATCTGGAATCGAACCAGCCCGCTCTCTTAATCGCTCCAAAATCAGCGGCCCCAATTGCGAAACACTCCCCGCGCCAAGAGTGAGGATCATGTCCCCATCTTCCGCAACTCGCGATGCCGCATCGGCCGCATCGGCAAGAGACGCCACGTATTCCGCTCTCCGCCCACTCTGCTCTCGGATCGCCTGAGCCAAAGCTTCTCCGGTTATGCCCTCGATCGGCTTCTCACTCGCCGCATAAATATCAAGCACAAACAGCGAATCCGCGTCGCCGAAAGCCGTCGCGAACTCTTCCATCAGATCGCGTGTGCGCGTGTAGCGATGCGGCTGGAACGCAACATGAATTTTGCGAAAGCCGCACTCCCGCGCCGCTGCCAGCGTCGCCTTGATCTCTGTCGGATGATGCCCGTAATCGTCGATCACGCTTACGCCGGCCACTTTCCCCCGCAACTGAAATCGCCGGTCGACTCCGCGGAACCGATCGAGGGCCGCACGAATCGATTCGGTCTCAATGTCGAGTCCTACGCCAACCGCAATCGCCGCTGTTGCATTCAGAATGTTGTGCAGCCCGGGCACGCGCAAAGCAAATTCGCCCAAATCTTTTTTGCGATAACTCACGACAAACCGGCTTAGCGGCTGCCCTTCGGCTCTCGCGGTGGCACGATTCGCATCCGGCTTGATCCAAAAATCCGATCCCCGCTTCGTTCCGTAAGTCACCGTCCGCCTCTGCACCTCCGGCAACAATCTTCGCAACAACGGGTCGTCGTTGCACGCCACTACCATTCCGTAAAACGGCACGCGATCCATGAACTCCAGAAAAGTCTTTTTCACGTCCCGCATGTTGCGGTAACAATCCATGTGCTCGCGGTCGATGTTCGTCACCACCGAAAAAATCGGCGAGAGCTTAAGAAACGACCGGTCGCTTTCATCCGCCTCTGCGACCAGATACTGAGACTTGCCCAGGCGGGCGTTCGATCCCATCGCATCCACGCGCCCGCCTACAACCACCGTCGGGTCGAGACCGCCCGCGGCCAGCACCGCCGCCACCATCGAAGTCGTCGTCGTCTTGCCGTGCATTCCGGCGATGGCAATGCCATATTTGAGCCGCATCAACTCGGCCAGCATCTCGGCCCGCTGGATCACGGGGACATGCAAGGTGTGCGCCGCAACAACTTCCGGATTCTCCGCAGCGATCGCCGAACTGGTCACTACAACCTCAGCCCCGGCGATGTTCTCCGCGCGATGCCCTTCGAACACAACGGCACCCATCGATGCGAGCCGCTGCGTCACGCTCGAATTCTTCAGATCGGATCCCGAAACTTTATAGCCGAGATTCAGCAACACCTCGGCAATCCCGCTCATGCCGATGCCACCGATGCCTACGAAATGAACCTGCTGAATCTTGGCAAACACGCCGTTTTTCCTTTCACTCCCATACCGAGCTATGCCGTCTCACCCACCAGCAAGCCGCTTTCCCCTGATGCGGGAAAACTGACTGCACACAGCTCTGCTGAAAACTTCCCACCATGTCATATTCCGTCTTGCTGCCCTTGAGAGGCGTAGCCAGAAACTGATCGACCTCGACCGACCCAAACGCAGTGCCATGGGCCAGCCGATAGCGCAGCACCAGCCAATCGCCCGCGTAAAGTACAGCAAAAACAATGAACAAAGCGATCGCCACGCGGCCGAAATGTTTCTTCCAACTTCCCATCCGTCAAAACCCGTTTAGACCGTGGCTAAGATTCATCGATCCCCGCAACTCGCGCCGCCATTTTCGCAATATCCCGCGCCGCATCCGGGTGCGCCAGTACCCGCGCAGCTTCACTCATCCTCATTAATCGCGCCGCATCGCCAAGAAGCGCAGAAATTGTCTCAGCCAGCCAGACTCCCTCAAGCTTCGATTCCTCGACAACCACCGCCGCTCCCGCCTGCGCCAGTGCCTCTGCGTTCACCCTCTGATGATCGTCGGCCGCCCGCGGAAACGGAACAAAAATCGCCGGCTTGCCCGCCGCCGTGATCTCCGCAACTGTACTGGCACCCGACCGGCACACAAACAAGTCCGCCCGCGCAAATGCCGACGGCATGTCTTCGATAAATTTGAAAACCTCCGCCGCTTCGTCAACCCCCGCGGTAAATGAGCGGTAAGCCGCCAGCGCGTCATTATAGTCACGCTCTCCGGTCTGATGAATAACGCGAATCCCGGGGGCCTGCCGCTGCAACTCCGGCAAGCATCGAATCATTGCCTCATTAATTGCGTGCGCTCCCTGACTTCCGCCAAACACCAGCAAGGTAGGCGTCCCACCGCGCTTAGGAGGAATCTCAAAAAATGCCTGCCGCACCGGCACCCCGGTCACTTCCGCGTCGCGAAAATACTTCGCCGTCTCTTCAAAATGCACAGCTGCGGCTGAGACGAATCGCGCCACCATGCGATTGGCAAATCCCGGCACCACATTCGGCTCAAAGGCAAGCGTCGGTATGTGCTTTACCACTGCGGCCAGCATCGCCGGACCAGAAGCATATCCGCCAACGCCAATCACCACATCGGGGGCAAACTCGTTCAGCATGCGACCGGCATCCCAAACGGCACGCGGTAGGTCGAAGGCAGTCTTCGCCCGCGTGGTCAGACTGACATTCTTCAGCGCGCCAACCCGCACCAACTTCAGCGGATATCCCGCGGCCGGGACCAGCCGGTTCTCAATCCCGCGCGCCGTGCCGATAAATAACACCTCGGCCCCATAGCTTTTCTTGAGTTCGTTGGCGATGGCGAGCGCAGGAATGACATGCCCACCTGTCCCACCCCCAGCCAGAATGGCCCGCATGTGCTGACTATAAACCAAGGCCCACGGATCACATGGAGTCGCAATGGCGAACACGAGGAAAAATTGGGATTACACGCAAGCGTGCGCTGAATGATCGTTTACTGGTGGCTGAATCTCACGGGCAGCGGATTCCCCTTCCGCTCGGTATCCCACAGGATGGAAAGTACCCACCACCGTTTGCCATCATTGAGCAACTGAATGCTGTTGATTCCGCGCTCGAACGGCTTATCCGCCGGACTGCGCCGCGATTCGTAGCTGCTGAATACCTGCGACACATCTCCAAAACTTTCCACGCGATTCACAATGGCTTTTTCGTAGAAAGGATCTTTCGCGAACACCTGGCCGGCATCCCGCACGAACTCGTCTACGTTCCACGTCATAATCGATTTTCCTCCATCGGGCCCAGTGCTCACTTCCGTGAATCGCGCCTGCGGGAGGAACAACGAATGGAACCGATTCCAATCGCGGGTGCCGGCTGGACCCGAGATTACGTCGTAAATCGCATGCAGAACCGCATCGCGCGATTTCACATCTTCGGACTTGGGCGGCGGAACCTTGGAGGCCAAGTCGGCAGCGGAGAACATCGGAACGTCCGGCGGCAACTGCACATTTTGAGGCGTTTGGGTTTTCTGGGCCAACGCAACTGACATTGCGAAGCCCATACACAAGGTCGCACATATCGAATTTCGGAACATTCCCGCCTCCAATGACGAACGATGGTCGCGCCATTGCTTCCACATCGTACGACCAGTTTTCAATGTGATCTTGCCATCGTGGCCAATGCTTCCTTATGGCTCAGTAGCCCAGTCGCTGAATGACTCAATGATTTCACTCGGCCTGTTTGGTAATGTTCAGCAGCACTCCGACGCAAGCCAGGGTCACAAACAAAGACGACCCTCCGTAAGAAACCAGCGGCAGCGGAATCCCCTTCGTTGGCATCATTCCGAGCACGACGCTGATGTTGATAAATGCCTGCAGCACCACCATGCTGGTAATTCCCACGGCAAGGTATCGGCCAAATGTATCTTCTGTGCGCCAGGAGGCGCGCATCCCACGCCACAAGAAAATCGAGAACAGGGTGACCACAAACATCGCGCCCACCAATCCCAGTTCCTCGGCAGTGACGGCGAAAATAAAATCAGTATGGGGCTCGGGAAGGTAGAACAACTTCTGCTTGCCTTCCATCAGCCCTGTCCCGGTAACGCCGCCAGTGCCAACCGCAATCAGCGACTGAATAATGTGGAATCCGGCCTTTTGCCGGTCGGCATACGGATTCATAAATGCCAGCAAACGATCGCGGCGCCAACTCACATGAAAGATTAAGAAATACAAAGGCAGCAGCGCCGCACCAAACGCGTAGCCGAAATACCGCATCCGCATACCGGCCACATAAAAAATACAGGCTGCGATTCCAGCGCAGGCAATTGCCGTACCCAGGTCAGGTTGCAACACGATCAGCCCAAGCAACATCACAACCGGAGCCGCAGCCGGCAGTAGCGTGTTGCGCCAATCATCCATCGACTTCGCGCGGCCTTCCAGAAAATACGCCAGGAACAATATCAGCACGGGCTTCGCCAGTTCCGAAGGCTGAAACGAAAAGCCTCCCGCGTGAATCCAGCGATGCGTGTTGTGCGAGCGGTCGAGAAAGAAGACGGAAATCAGCAACAGCGTGGTGATTCCCAGAAACGAAAACACAACTCCCGGATGTTTGTAGCGGCGGTAATCCACGCGCATCGCCACGACCATCGCCAACAGTCCAGCTCCGGCCCAGATCAACTGCTTCGACAGAAACGAATAGGCCGAGCCAAAACGCTCCCCGGCCATCACCGCTGACGCAGAAAACACCATTACCAGCCCAACAAACACCAACAGCATCGTCACCGTAAACAGCCAGCGATCGACACTTACCCGCTTTGCCATGGGAAATTCATTTCACCACAGGCAAGCGGAAAAACCAGAGATCCTATTGTGGAATTTACTGCCAGAGTTAACCGCGATGGTTCGCCTGAAGATGGTACGCCGAAGATAGCTCGTCCCAATCCGAGATCGGAATCACTTCAGCACAATCCGCGCACAACCTCCTTAAACGTCCTCCCGCGGTGCTCATAACTCTTGAACTGATCGAAGCTTGCACACGCCGGAGCCAGAAGCACGACATCTCCCGGCTGTGCAACAGCATTCGCCTTGCGCACGGCATTCTCCAGCGTCTCGGCATGTACCAGTTCCGGACCGCCTTGCCTCTGCGAAACGATCTGCGACTCGATCTTCTCCGCCGCAGCCCCAATCGTGTATACACGCTTGACGCGCTGGCGCAACAGGTCGCTGAGCAAACTGTAATCGCTTCCTTTATCTTTGCCGCCGAGGATGAGGTGAATGCTCCCAGGAAACGACTCCAGCGCCTTGATCGTTGCGTCTACGTTGGTCGCCTTCGAATCGTTGTAGTAGTCCACACCGCGGATAGTGGCCACAAATTCCAGCCGGTGCTCAACTGCTTTGAAATCGCGCACCGCTTGCCGAATCTTTCCCGCGGAGCAGCCCATCAGGGCACCCGCGCACACTGCCGCCAGCACGTTTTCGAGATTGTGCGCGCCCTTCAGCGGAACCTCCGCCACTTGCATGATCTCGTATTGCTGCGTTCCGCCGCGAAATAAAATTTTACCGTCGTGGACCCACGAGCCGTACTCCACTTCTTTCTGCCGGCTGAACCAGAAAACCTGAGCTTGAGTTCTCGACGCCATGCCGGCACAAATCGCATCGTCCGCATTCAACAGCGCAAAATCGTCGCGCCCTTGATTCTCAAAAATGCGTGCCTTCGCATTCACGTATGTCTCGAGCGTGCGATGACGATCCAGATGGTCGGGCGTCACGTTCAGCACAAGCGCAATTCTTGGGCGAAACGTCTGGATCGTTTCCAACTGAAAACTCGAAACCTCGAGCACGATGACCGTCTCCCGCTTGGCCCGTTCCGCCAGCGAAATCGCGGGTGTACCAATGTTGCCGCCGACCAGCGTCTGTAATCCGCCGGCCGTCAAAATTTCTCCAGTGAGTGTTGTAGTTGTAGTCTTCCCGTTCGATCCAGTGATCGCGATAATCGGCCCCGGCAAGAACCGCGACGCCAGTTCGATTTCGCCAATCACCACTTCGCCCAGCGAGCGCGCCTGTTGCAGCAAAGGCGCATCCACCGGAACGCCCGGACTCACCACAATCAAATCCTGCTCACGAAACGTGCGCTCGCCGTGCCCGCCGGTCTCGACAGTAATTCCATGATCAAGCAATGCGGGTATTTCATTGCGCAGTTCATCTCCGCTTTTGGTGTCCGAGACGGTAACCCGCGCGCCACGCGCTTTCAAAAATAGAGCTGACGCTACCCCGGACTTGCCGAGGCCGACCACCAGCACGCGTTTGTCTTTGAGTTCCATCAAAATCACTTCACCACAAAGTCACAGAGAAGCTAAGACACCAACGGCAGAAAAGTCATCACGAGCGCTGACGATATATCGATGGTTCCTGTTCATTGCTGAAAGACAAGCACGCTGGGTCGAATCTCTCTGTGGCCCTGTGGTGAAGATCCCTTACCTCAATTTCAAAGTCGTCAGCGCGAACAACGCAAATACCAGCGACGCAATCCAAAATCGCACGATGATCTTGGACTCCGACCAGCCCATCAACTCGAAGTGATGATGAATGGGGGCCATTTTGAATATTCGTTTCTTTCGCAGCTTGTACGACCCCACCTGCAGGATTACCGAGACTGCCTCGATCACAAACACTCCGCCAATAAACGGCAGCAACAATTCCTGCTTGATAATCACGGCCACAGTACCGATCGCTCCCCCTAGCGCCAGCGATCCTACATCGCCCATGAAAACTTCCGCCGGGTGTGCGTTGTACCACAAAAATCCAATCGACGATCCCACCATGGCTCCGCAAAAAATCGTCAACTCGCCGACCTGCGGCATCTTCGGGATTTCCAGATACGCCGCAAACGTCGCGTGACCGCTGACGTATGTGAGCACGGTGAGCGCCCCTGCTGCAATTACCGTGCAGCCAATCGCCAGCCCATCGAGCCCATCCGTGAGGTTTACCGCGTTGCTCGAGCCAACGATGACCAAAGCCACAAATGCGATAAATGGGAGGAATGCCAGCGGCCAAAGATGTTGAAACCGTTCCAGGTTCTGCACCACCAGGTCCGGATGGAATTGCTTGAGGAAAGGCACGATCAGGCGCGTCGAATACATTCCGTACGTCTGCATCGCAATCAGCATGACGGCAATCACAATGCTGGTCGCGATCTGCAAGCCTAGCTTTGCCCGACCGGTCAATCCAAGATTGCGGCGATGCGCCACTTTTGTATAGTCGTCGGTGAAACCGATGGCTGCGAAGGCGCAGGTGGCAAAAACCGCGATCCACACGAATCGGTTACTGAGATCGGCCCATAGCAGGGTCGGGACCACGATTGCAATCGCAATCAGCAGTCCGCCCATGGTCGGCGTCCCCGCTTTTTTCTGGTGCGCTTTAGGGCCCTCTTCGCGAATGTACTGCCCAATTTGAAATTCGCGGAGGCGGTTGATCACCAGCGGCCCGACGATCAATGCGGTAAAGAGCGCCGTGAGGCTGGCAAATGCGGTGCGAAAGGTCAGATAACGGAAGATGCGGAATGGCGGAACGTAATGCTGCAACTTCAGGTACAGCAACCAGTAGAGCAATCAGCCTCCGTCCCGCGAGAATTTCAATTGCCGTTGCGCCGCGCTTTCCAGGTTTCGAGCGCCTTCTCCAGCTTCACGCCGCGTGAAGCCTTTAATAAGACAGCGTCGCCGTCTCTTGTCTCACGCGCCAGCCATTCTCCCGCTTCTTCCGGAGACACGACAAACTCAGCCTGCGCGCCGGCATGCTTCGCGGCCTCCACTGCCGCCTGCGCCAGTCCGCGTACTCCCAGCAGCACATCGATCTTTCTTTCGGCCATATAGTAGCCAGCTTCACGGTGCATTTCTTCGCCCGCGGGACCGAGTTCGAGCATCTCGCCGGCTACCACGATGTGCCGTTTCGCCGCCATCCCCGCCAGCGCATCGACCATCGCCTGTAACGCCTTTGGATTGGAATTGTAGCAATCGTCGATCACCGTGATGTTGCCCAATCGAAGAACCTGCCCACGTTTTTCCGCAGGAGTCAACGTGGCCAGAGTCCGCACCGTCTCTGAGAGACTTAACCCGCGCTCCAGCCCCACCACGATCGCAGCCAGCGCATTAAGCACGTTGTGTTCGCCCACCAGGGGCAACTTAGCCCGCTCGCGCACGCTTCCGATCACTACATCAAACTCTGAGCCTTCCGATCCTTTGGCAGCGATATTTTCCGCGCGCACGTCTGCGGTTGCCTTCGTGCCATAAAGCACAACCCTGCCTTTGAAGCCGCGGCCAAATTGTGCAACGTAATCGTCATCCGCATTCAAGACCGCGGTTCCGTTTGCCGGCAACGATTCCACCAGCTCATACTTAGCGTGGGCAATTCCCGCCAACGACTCAAAAAACTCCAGATGTACGGGAGCGACGTTGGTCACCACGCCGATTTCCGGCTGCGCGATGTTGGCAAGCCCACGAATCTCCCCGGCATGCGACATACCCATCTCGATCACCGCCGCTTCGTGTTCCGGTTCCAGCTTCAGAAGCATCAGCGGCAATCCAAAATGATTGTTGAAGTTGCCTTCGGACTTGAGCACGCGACAGCGTGAACTCAACACGTGTGCAATCGCTTCTTTTGTAGTCGTCTTGCCCGCCGAACCGGTCACTGCAACCAGCGGCTTGCCCCATAGCTTTCGAACTGCCGTCGCCAAAGATTGCAGCGCATAGAGCGCATCTTCTACGGCGAGCAACGAGGCTTTGCCGGGATAACGCGCCAGGTGTTCTTTGCGAATGACAGCACCCACCGCTCCTCGCTGAAGCGCCTGTTCGACAAAATCATGCCCATCGAAGCGCTCGCCCTTCACTGCAAAGAAAAGCTCGCCCTTGCCGACGGTTCTCGAATCGATCGAGTAGGCGTGGGCGATTGACTCGCGAGGGAACTCTCCTGCCGCGGAAATGAATTCGGCGATCTTGCCGAGCAGCAGCTTCATCGCATCGCTCCAGCACCTGCCGCCTGGCATTCAAATCCGGCTGCTCTCATCGCTTCGCGCGCCACTTCTACATCGTCGAACGGGGCTGACCCCTGCCGCGTGACCTGCACCTTCTCGTGGCCTTTGCCCGCGATCAGCACAATATCTCCCGGCCGCGCCTCGCCGATGGCCAGCGCGATCGCCTTGCGCCGATCCGGCTCGACGCTGTACTTCACTCCGGTTTTTTGCAAGCCGACCACAGCATCATTGATGATGGCGAGCGGATCCTCGCTCCGCGGGTTGTCAGACGTCAGCACTACAAAATCGCTGCCCCGGCCTGCCGCTTCGCCCATCAGCGGACGTTTCTTGCGGTCCCGGTCTCCACCGCATCCAAAAACGGTCAATACTCGTGCCTTGGCTGCGGCATTCGAAATGAATGTACGCGCGATTGCAGTCAGGTTCCGCAAAGCGTCATCGGTATGCGCGTAATCCACCACGACCGTGAAGGGCTGCCCGCAATCCACCCGCTCGAACCTTCCGGGAACGCACGCCAGTTTGTCGACGCCGGCAGCGATTGCCCCGGCTTTGCAACCGCGCGCATAAGCCGCGCCCACCGCTGCCAGAATGTTGTACACATTCACGCGCCCAATCAGGGGCGTGAAGACTGCGATTCTGTCGTCCGGAGTCATCACATCGAATCGCGTTCCACGCGGGGTAATCTCGACCCTTTCCGCGTGCAGATCGCCACCATCCCACCCATATTTCAGAACTAGCGAGCTGCGTTTCCGGCTGAAATCCGCCAGCTTTGCCCCCGCTTCATCATCGATGTTCGTCACCACAGCCCGCGGCGCGTCCGTTCCACAGCCTTCAAATAGCACGCGCTTCGCCGCAAAATACTCTTCCATGGTTTTGTGATAATCGAGGTGATCGCGCGTGAGGTTCGTGAACACGGCTACGTCGAAGGGCACTCCATAAACGCGCTCCTGCGCCAGCGCGTGAGAGGAAACCTCCATCACCGCTTCTGCCGCCCCGTTTCCTAACGCTTCACTGAAGATGCGATTCAGATCGAGCGATTCAGGTGTGGTGTGCGGCGCGGGTAAAACTTTGCCGGCAACATGATATTCAATCGTCCCAATCAGAGCGCTCTTACGGCGTGCTGCGTTCAGAATCGATTCGATCAGAAAAGCTGTCGTGCTCTTACCGTTGGTGCCGGTAATTCCCGTGATCGCCATCCGCTCGGACGGCTTCTTATAAAAATTGGCGCTCACGCGCGCCAGGGCACGCCGGCCATTCTGCACCAGCGCCCAACCAACATCCGCCCGAGGATTCACTTGTGCGGAATCGGTGACCACGGCAACCGCTCCCGCGTGAATTGCCTGATCAATAAACCGGTTACCGTCGCTCGATTCGCCGCGCATCGCGACAAACACGCACCCCGGCTTCACCCGCCGCGAATCGTATTCCACACTACCGATGTCCGGGTCCCCGCTCTGCGCGAGAACTTCCGCTCCATCCAGCAACTGTTGGAAGGTCATTACGAGGAATTATATGGCACGGTCACAACGCCGCAGAATGCGGACATGGCCTGATTCCTGCTTGCAGCGTTACTAACGGCACGTTCCCGCTCCGGTCCGCCCGACCTATATTGTTGCTATGTCCACGGGAACCGGATCCGCCAAATACCGCTGCGGCCAATGCGAAATGACCGAAGACCAGTGCGAGTGCGAGCGCTTCTGCTGCCTTTGCCAGTCTCAGCTCGATATCCGCATCTGTGGCGATGGCCTCATGTACTGCGAACCCTGCCGCAACGCCTGCGATTACAAAACCTCAGACTAAGCGCCGCATCAGCATCGCGACCGCTCTCTCAAATGACTACTGCTTCTCTGTACTCTCCGAAGACGCGCCGCATCGCATCCGAGATTTCCCCGACGGTCGCGTGAGCCTCAACCGCGGTCAGAATTTTGGGCATCAGGTTCTCGCCTGATCGAGCGGCATCTTCTACCTGGGCCAACGCCCCCTTCCATGCACTTGTATCCCGTTTCGCCCGCAGAGACCTGACGCGCTCGATCTGCTTCGGCTCCAGCGCCGGATCGATCCGCTGAATCGGAATCGGCCTTTCCGCTTCGACCTCAAACCGGTTGACTCCGACCACGATCGCGTGCTGCTGATCGACCGCCTGCTGATATTCGTATGCGGCGTTCTGAATTTCCTGTTGCACGAATCCACGTTCAATCGCTTTCAGCATTCCCCCGATGACTTCAATCTTTCCCAGATATTCCGCCGCGCGCTTCTCGATCTCATTCGTTAAAGACTCGATGTAATACGAACCCGCCAGGGGATCGACAGTCTGAGGCGCTCCCGACTCGAAGGCAATGATCTGCTGCGTGCGCAATGCGATGCGAGCCGCCTGCTCGGTCGGCAAGGCCAGAGCCTCGTCGTACGAATTCGTATGCAGAGATTGCGTGCCGCCCATCACCGCCGCCAGCGCCTGAATTGCGGTACGAACGATATTATTTTCCGGCTGCTGCGCGGTCAGCGTCGATCCCGCCGTCTGGGTGTGGAAGCGCAGCATCCACGACCGCGGATTCTTCGCCTTGAAATGCTCGCGCATAATTCGCGCCCACATTCTGCGCGCGGCACGGAACTTCGCCACTTCTTCCAGAAAATTATTGTGCGCATTAAAGAAAAACGAGAGGCGCGGCGCGAACTGATCCACATCCAATCCGGCTTTGATAGCTGCCTCAACGTAGGCCATGCCGTTGCCCAGGGTGAACGCCACTTCCTGCACCGCGGTCGATCCCGCTTCGCGCATGTGATAGCCGGAGATCGAGATCGTGTTCCACTCTGGCACGCTCTCTTTCGCCCAGGCGAACATGTCTGTGATCACTCGCATCGCCTGCCGCGGCGGATAAATGTACGTCCCCCGCGCAATGTACTCTTTCAACACATCGTTCTGCACCGTACCGGAAAGCTTGCGAACATCGGCGCCCTTCCGCTTCGCGACGGCTACATACAGTGCTAAAAGAATCGAGGCGGTCGCATTGATCGTCATCGATGTAGAAATCTTTGTGAGGTCGATGCCGTCGAACAAACGCTCCATGTCTTCGATGGAGTCGATCGCCACTCCCACTTTTCCCACTTCGCCTGTAGCCAGCGGATGATCCGAATCCATTCCAATCTGCGTCGGCAAGTCGAACGCCACCGAGAGCCCGGTCGTGCCATTCGCCAGCAGATATTTGTAACGCTTGTTCGATTCCTCGGCGTCACCCATGCCCGCGTACTGCCGCATGGTCCACAGGCGGCCGCGGTACATCGTCGCCTGCACTCCGCGCGTGAATGGATATTCGCCCGGATAGCCGACTTCGCTCTCATACTCGGAATGCTTGAGATCCGCAGGCGTGTAAAGCGCGTTCACCGGAATGTGCGAAGAGGTCTCGATCTCCGATCGGTGGTCTGCAGCTTTAGTGTCAGCCATGATGAGCGCCTTCCCCGGCACCAAACTTTGTCATTCCGAAGCGCGAAGCGCTGAGGAGTCCGCTGTCGGTCGCAGCTCCGAGGGCCAAGCCGCGGCTAACGCGCCGCATCTTTCCCCCTACGCCGGACTCGCACAAACGAACTTACGCCAAACCAGGCAAAGGTTACTGTGAAGCAAATTGCAACCGCCACGCGGCCGAACCCGGCTTTCCCCGCTTGATATTTCGAATATTCGTGGACCAACGCCGTCCCGCCGCTGGCGGCCATCAATAAAAAGACCAGCCCTGTAACCTCAAGCCACAACTGGTGTAGCACCTTGCCAAAAGCCCGCGCCGTGGTCGCGGCCGCGCCCGACATGGCGCGCAGAGTGCGGCTGCGCTTTGCCTGCTGGCCGGCGACCCGCGCCACCACCCCCAACTTTTGTGCGGTGGAAACCTTACTCACAGCTCGATTTTAACAGTCTCTGGCAGTACAATGACGCAAACCTGCCGCGGGGCAAAACCGTTAGGGCGGCGTGGGCATCCAATGAGGGTGACGGCGGCATTCCGGCCACAGCAGACGGGATCGGGGGACACGTGGATCAGCAACTCAAACAACTGATGAAAGAACTCGGCGAAGCCATCAACGAATCGCTCTCCGATTCCGAACAGATCGCCGAGGTCGTCTCCCGCATTAAAGAAGGCGGCTACGACATTTTTCTTGTCCTCGAAGCCACCATCGGCGTCAGCAAGCAGGGCGACAAGAGCACCGACAAGACTTCCCTTGTCACCACTCTTTCTACCAACCCCGAATTCAAGGTCAGCGATCAGGACCTGAAATTTCTAAAGTCCCTTCGCATCAAGATCGAAGAAGAGAAAGAAAAGTAGCTCCCAACCCCTTTCCCAAAGGTTGCAAGAAAGGAAACTGATTTCATAGCCTTAGGGGAATCCCCGGCAACGTTCCCGCCTGTGCTACCATCTACTGTTTTTCAGGTTTGCCATGAAAGACACGCTCGGAGTCCTTCTTGCAGGTGGCGCCGGTGAGCGCCTTTATCCTCTCACCCGAGACCGCGCCAAGCCCGCCGTCACTTTCGGCGGCATGTACCGCATCATCGATATCACTCTCAGCAACTGCCTGAACTCCGACCTGCGCTGCGTCTACATCCTTACGCAATACAAAGCGCTTTCGCTGAACCGCCACATCCGTGAGGGCTGGAATATTCTCGGCCGCGAAGTCGGAGAATTCGTCGAAGTGCTGCCGCCCATGAAGCGCGTCAGCGACCAGTGGTATCAAGGTACGGCCGACGCGGTCTATCAGAATATTTATTCCATCGGCTCCGAGCAGCCCAAATATGTGCTCATTCTCTCCGGCGATCACATCTACAAGATGGATTACGGCAAAATGCTCACGCAGCATCAGGATTCGGCTGCCGACATCACGCTTGCCACCATCCAGATCGATCTTGCTGAGACCTTTCGCTTCGGCGTGGTCGACGTCGACAAGGACGGCCGCATCAACGGCTTCGAAGAAAAGCCCAAAGAGACCGAACTGCGCTCGCCGTGGAATTCGGAAAAAGTTGCCGGATCGATGGGCGTCTATCTTTTCAATGCCGATGTGCTCATTCCGGCCCTGCTGAAAGACGCCGAAGACGCGACTTCAAGCCACGACTTCGGCAAAGATATTTTGCCCAGGATGGTCGACGACTACCGCGTCTTCGCCTACGACTTCATCGATGAAAACAAGAAAGAGGCGCTCTACTGGCGCGACGTGGGCACGCTCGAGGCATACTACGAAGCCAACATGGATATCGTCTCGGTTTCGCCAATCTTCAACCTTTACGACCACGACTGGCCGATCCGCACACATCAGCGCCAGTACCCGCCGGCGAAATTTGTTTTTGCCGAAAAAGACCGCATGGGCACCGCGCTCGATTCCATCGTCTCGAACGGATGCATCGTCTCCGGCGGCACGGTAAAGAATTCCATTCTCTCGCCTGACGTCCGGGTCAACTCGTACTCCGAAGTCGACTCCTCCATTCTCTTCTCGCACGTGTCGGTGGGACGCCACTGCCGCGTCCGTCGCTGCATCATCGACCGCAACGTGCACCTGCCCGAAGGCACCACCATCGGCTATGACACCGAAGCCGACCGCACCCGCTACTTTGTCACCGACAGCGGCATCACGGTGGTCACACGGGACTACTCGCTGTTCGAGAATCCGGTGACGGTGGACTACTTCACCAGCGAGTAAGCGCACGTTGAATGCAAGGCAACCGCCCCAGAAGGGCCTACTCCCTCGATCACGAAGCGCGGCGCCTGCGCGTGACGCGGCAGTCGCTCATCAAGCTCTGGCTGGCGGAGAGATGGTCCCGACCCTTCTGCGCGAGCCAGCTGTCCTACGCAATAACAATTTCGAGGCCGACGGTGTCGATGAAGGCTCTGAAATCACCGTCGCGCGTGATCAACGCTATGCGCCGGTCAATACAGCTTTGAGCGATAAGCGCATCCGCCAGGCGTGCCTTGCGCCTCCTTGACAGCACCTTCGCCCGCAAGCTCCCTGCACGCTGCCAATAGCCCGTTTCAATTTCTACTACAGGTATATGAATGAGGGTTTCTGCAACATCGGAAGGAAGCAGCGGGTCGCTGAGCAGCTCCGTGAGCACAACCGGCAGCATCACAACTTGCCGGTCTTCGAGCGACCTGTCTAGCAGCTGCGTGTCACGGGCCTTTTCGCCTTCGAGAAAAGCAATCCAAGTGCTCGTGTCGGCTGCGACCATTCGATTTGGAAAGACAAGAGAGAATCAGCGACTGAACATCAGCGGTCGGCTTTCAGCTCCGCTGCCGTGCGCGAAAACTTCACTCTGCCTCGCAGTTGGCGCAGGTGCTCGTATGTTCTCGATGCAGCCACGAGTTGTAGCCCAGTGCGCACGGTCTGAGTGATACCTGCGCGGCTTGCCTGCTGCGCTCTTTCCAGCAGTTGGCTGGGAATTTCGACGGTGATCTTGCGGGGCGTTTCCATACCAAGTCAGTATACCATACTCGATACCAGCTTCGAATATGGTGCCGTTCGTCTTGACGCGACTGCCCCCGCAGCCCCATCGTGCCGTCTACTCAGCCGGGAACGTCATTCTCCCCACTGCTACAATTCCCTGTTTCACATAGAGTTATGCACGCGTGGGCGAGAACCGCGAACTGACGGCTCTACATCCGCGTACTGTCTTGTAGGGGTCTGCTGGTCGCCTGTTGCAGAGTCCAAAAAACAGCAGGTTCCTTACCGCGCCTTTGGCGCGATTCGGAATGATAAGACTTGAGCAGTAGCTGCTTTCCCAGGAGCTCGATTGGAAGACGTCCAGGTAACGGCGATGCTGGTCCGGCGCTGTATCGCCGGAGATGCTGCTGCCTGGGAGGAAATCGTTCAGAACTACAACCGGCGCATCTACAACATCTGCTACCGCTTCGCCGGATCGGCCAACGACGCCGAAGACCTTACCCAGGAAGTTTTCATCAAGATGTACCGAACGCTTGCGAGCTATGACAGCTCGAAGGGGGCGTTCGTCACCTGGGTGACAACCATCACCCGCAACCTGCTGGTCGACCACTTCCGCAAGACCAAGCAAGACCGGCTGACCGACTCGCTCGATGCTCCGGTTTCCGCACAGGAGGATGCGCAGCCGCTCAGCGAGCAAATTCATGACCAATCTGCGCCTCCTGACTCGCGCGTGCGTAGTCGCGAAGCCTCGGAGGCCGTTCACGCGGCCCTGGGAAAGCTCTCGCCCGAACTGCGCGAGGCAGTGATTCTACGAGACTTACAGGATTTTGATTACCGGGAAATCGCAACCGTTTTGAAGGTTCCGGAGGGGACTGTGAAAAGTCGAATAAATCGTGGACGCGCGGAACTTGCGCGCCTTCTACAACGTACCTATAGGCAGGTGATGTGATGCCAGATCACACCAAGAACGACTTAACCAGTAACGGAATGCAATGTCAGGAGTTTGACAACCTGCTCTCCGACGCGCTCGATGGCGCCGCGAGCGGCTTGCAGCTCGACCGCTTCCACGCTCATGCGCGGATTTGCTCCGCGTGCGGGCCGCTGCTTGCCGAAGTCGAGGCGGGACGCAACTGGCTGAAGGATCTCACGGAGGTGGAGCCTCCAGCCGGCCTGGTCAACAACATTCTGGCATCCACGACGGGCGTTGACACCCAACGCCTGCGGTTGAACGTGGGCGCGCCGGCGCGAGTTTCATCTGCCGGGCCGTCATGGTGGGAGCGTGCGCAAGCCTGGGCTTCGGATGCACTGCAGCCCGTCTGGGGCACAGTGCGGCAGCCGAGATTCGCCATGTCGTTCGGCATGGCGTTCTTCTCGATCTCGGTTGCGCTCAGCGTGCTTGGCGTGAAAAACACCGACCTGCGGCAGCTCAGCCTGCGGCCAACCGCGATTCGCCACACGTACTACAACACGCAAGCCCGCGTGGTCCGGTACTATGACAACATCAAACTGGTTTATGAGGTGCAGGCCGCGGTGCGCGAACTCAAGCGCAACGTAACGCCCGCCGAGCCTGCCCCAGGTGAATCGGCGCCCGACAAGAAGGAGCACAAGAACGACACAACACAACAGCCCGAGCAGAAGCAGGAGCGCAATTACAGCCAGCGCGACACAAACGTCATTCTGGCAAACGCTCCGCTGGGTCCATCTGTCTTTGATCCGTCAAATCCGGATCTGCCTGTAGTGTCGGTGACCACGTACAGGAGGTTCGTATGAACTGCGCCACGCATCCCGATATTGCCGCAGTGGCCTTCTGCCGCACTTGCGGCAAGCCGCTCTGCGCCAACTGCACCCGCGACGTTCGCGGAGTCGTTTACTGCGAGCCTTGCCTCGCCGCAAGACTGGAGGGGACTCAGCCGCCCGCGCCCGGCACTGTTCCGCCGGTTCAAAACTATGCACCGCCCGCGGCAGGTTTCGTTCCGTCCGCGCAAAATGCATATCCACCCACGGGAACTCCGGCGGCTCCCATGCGTACGTCGGGCGGCCCCAATCCAGCAGTCGCCGGAATCCTCGCCGGATTTTTTCCCTTCGGTGTGGGGGCGGTTTACTGCTCGCAATATGCCAAGGGACTCGCTCACCTGATCATCTTTGCGATGCTGGTCTTCGCTTCCGACCACGCTGGACGCTGGGATTGGGTCTTCGGCCTGGGAATCGCATTTTTCTACGTCTACCAAATCATCGATGCAGTACGCACCGCTCACGCGATTCAGGCTGGCCAGCCCGTGCCCGATCCTTACGGATTGGGGCAAACTTTCAGTCTCGGTGATCGCACTGAGCCGAAAAATGTCCCGGCAGTCGCGATAGTGTTGATCGGCCTGGGTGTGCTTTTCTTCCTGCACACCATGAATATCTTCGAGTTCGGACTGGACCGCTTCTGGCCGCTGCTTCTGATCTTCTTCGGTGGATGGATGTTCGCCAAGCAATGGGGAATTATCGGCGCCTGCCGCGGCTGCCAGTGTGACCGTTGCCGCATGCGCAGGCTCATGGGACCGGCTGTGCTGATGACCATCGGCATTCTGTTCCTGCTGCAAAGTCTCGGAGTTGTCGACTTTGACCGCACCTGGCCCGCGATTCTGCTCGTGATCGGCATCGTGAAGCTCTTGCAGAGCAACGCGTCGTCTGCCGGGCATACTGGCGTGTTTCCGCTGGGGCGGCCCGTGGTCACGCCGCCTCCGCCGGTTCCGCCCGCCAATCCCGGCGCGGCGCCGCCTGCGTCATCCTCCGGAGGGGAGGTGCGCAATGTCTAGTCCCATCCAACCACCCGTGCAGCCTCTTCCGCCGCCCTACCGTCACCGCCGCTCGTTCGCCGGGCCGTTCGTGCTGATCATTCTCGGCCTCGTGTTCCTACTCGGCAACCTCCACATGATTTCGTGGGCTCGCCTGGGGATGCTTTTCGCGCATTACTGGCCGCTGCTGTTGATTCTTTGGGGGATCATCAAGATCGTCGAATATCAGCAAGCTCAGCGTGATGGCGTTCCTTCACGCGGCATCGGCGCAGGCGGCGTCTTTCTCATCTTCATGATCGTGGTCTGCGGTCTGATCTCCACGCACGCCGCCCGCTTCCACTGGGACGAACTGCGCGACAACCTGCAGATAGACGACAACGACCTGGATAACATGTTCGGAGAGACTTTCAACTTCGACGATCATCTCGAACAGGAGATCCCCCCCAGCGTCACCAGCCTGCGCGTGAACAATGAGCACGGTGCCGTTCGAATCAGCGCCTCCGATGACAACAAGATCACGGTCACCGTCCGCAAGAAAATCGGCGCCGATGGCCAGAGCGATGCCGATAAATACAACACCCAGACCAAGCCGACGATCACCGCGGCCGGCAACGTCATGGTGCTCGACGCCAAAGCCCAGGCCGGCAACCACTCGGTAGAAAACGATCTCGACATCGCCGTTCCGCGCAAGCTGCAGGTGCAGATTACTTCGCGCCGTGGCGACGTGTCCGTTACCGACCGTGAAGCGGAGATTGACATCAACAGCCAGCACGGCGACGTGTCCGTGGAGAACATCAAGGGAAGTGTTCAGCTGAATCTGGAAAAAAGTTCGGCGAAAGTCGAGCAGGTTACCGGCGACGTCCACATCGATGGCCGCCTGAATGAGGTTTCAGTCACCGACGTCAAAGGCTCGCTCCAGCTCGACGGCGAGTTCGGCGAGAGCGTCAAACTGGCTCGCATCGCCAAAAACGTTGTCTTCAAATCATCCCGCACCGATCTTGAGTTCTCCCGCATTGACGGCGAGCTCGATCTCGATTCCGACGATCTTCACGCCGAGCAACTGACCGGACCGGTGCATCTGGTGACCCGCTCGAAGCAGATCAATCTGGAAGATGTCTCGGGCGATGTGCGCGTGGAAGATGCCAATGGCGGCATTGAAATCTCCATGCGGTCACTGGGCAACGTGCAGATCGACAATCGCAATGGCGACGTGCATCTCAGCGTTCCCGACAAAGCTGGATTCCACGTCGACGCCCACGCCCGCGACGGCGAGATCCAATCCGATTTCTCCGACGTAAAGATCGACAGCAACGATCACGAATCCAAAGCCAGCGGCACCATAGGCAACGGCGCATCGCACATCGTGATCAACAACGAACACGATGGCATCGAGATTCGCAGGAACTCGTCCAAGGCGTCGGCCGCGGCGCCGGTTCCGCCAGAACCGCCGCTTCCGCCCAAGCCTGGCCGAAACCTGCCCGCGCCAAAATCGAAAGTCGAGCCGACAGAAAACTGAAGCTCGCGACACACCGGTTTTCTCGGGCGACGGCATGGCCAATCGATGCTTAGATACTTTTGCCTTCCACTTCGCCATCTGCGAAACTGACGACGGTCATCGATACCACTTGAGAAGCGCTGCGCATGGGCAAAATCCACATTCTCTCCGAATCCGTCGCCAACAAGATCGCCGCTGGAGAAGTTGTCGAGCGCCCAGCCTCGGTCGTCAAGGAACTTCTTGAGAACTCTCTCGACGCCGGCGCAACCCGCATCAGGATCAACATTGAAGCTGGCGGAAAAAAGCTTATCCAGATCACCGACAATGGATGCGGCATGGTCCGTGACGACGCCATGCTTGCCTTCGAGCGCCACGCCACTTCGAAACTCAAAGAGGCCGACGACCTCCTGAGAGTGAGCACGCTGGGTTTCCGCGGCGAGGCGTTGCCATCCATTGCCTCGGTGTCGCGGCTCCATCTCGAAACACGCGCCGCTGAATCTCCCTCCGGCACGATCATCGAAATCAACGGCGGCAAGATCGCCCGAGTCGAAGAAGCCGGGCTTCCCGAAGGAACTTCGATCACTATTCGCGACCTCTTCTTTAACACTCCCGCACGCAAGAAATTCTTAAGAGCCGAATCCACCGAACTCTCGCACATTGCCTCGCTGGTCACGCATTACGCCCTGGCGCACCCCGATAAACATTTCGAGTTGCACTCCGCCACCAATGCCCTGCTGGTCGCACCTCCGGTCGCCGGATACAGTGAGCGCGTCTATCAGGTTTTCGGTAAAGAAACTCTCGACCAGTTGATCGCGGTCGCCGCCATGCAAAAACTTGAACACATCGGCCTGCCGCAACCACCTCCCTGGCGGCGGCAACAACTCGAAGCTCAACCACGGGCGGATGAAGAAGCCATCGAGCCTGCCGATCCCGGCGAGATGCGCCTGCACGGCTTCGTCTCGAAACCGGAGATCCAGAAACTGAACCGCAACTCAATTTTTGTCTTCGTCAACGGACGCCTCATCCGCGACCGCCTCATCCAGCACGCATTGACTGAGGCGTACCGCAATATCATTCCGCCGACGGTTTACCCGGTCGTCCTGCTTTTTCTTGAAATGCCTGCGGCCGAGGTCGACGTCAACGTGCATCCCTCGAAGACTGAGGTCCGCTTTCGCCAATCCACCGCAATGCACGATTTTGTGCGCGACACGGTGCGCGCGGCGCTGATGAAGGCCCGTCCAGTACCCCAGTTCACCACGGAAATTCGCGCCCACGCCACGGCGAGTCCGGGTCTTACGCCCGGGGCGAGAGACGGCGAGCCTTCCGATTTGGCCGCGGCATCGGCTGGCTGGAATCGCCAGCCTGACGACAGCGGCAATGGTTTCTCATTGCAAGCTCCACAACTACCACCGGGTTCCTCCCGCTTTCAGTTCGAAGGCGGCATCGCCGTCGAAGCCAACGCCGCCGTGCCCGTTGCTCGTGGCCTGCTCGAACATTCGTTCACGCAGCGCTCCGAAACGGTTCCCGACAACGGCTGCGCCACAGCGATCGATTTTGCCGAAGAGAGCGAAGAACTCTCCACGCTGGCTGCGCTCTCCACGCTTCACCCGCTTGGCCAGATCCGCAACTCCTTCATCCTTGCTACCAACGAAGACGGACTGTGGATCATCGATCAGCACGTCGCCCACGAACGGGTGCTCTTCGAGCGCATTCTCAAACAGCGTGCCGCGCAAAAAGTCGAAAGCCAGCGCCTGCTCATACCGCTCGTCCTCGAGCTTTCTCCCGCGCAGCAAGTTATCTTCGCCGAGATCGCAGACGAACTCGCCCACAACGGATTCGAGGCGGAACCCTTCGGCGCACGCAGCATAGCCGTCAAAGTCGCGCCTGCCGGGGTCGACGCTGCGCAGGTTGAACACATGCTTCACGAACTGCTCGATCAGATCTCGCGCGAAGAGCAATCCCTAAACCTGGAAAAAATCCGCAGCCGCATCGCCGCCTCGATTGCCTGCCACGCCGCGATCAAAGTCAACATGCCGCTCGAACAAAATAAAATGGACTGGCTGCTCGCCGAGCTCGCCAAAACCGACCACCCGATGTCCTGCCCGCACGGCCGCCCCGTCGTTCTGCGGTATTCTGTTAAGGACATTCAGAAAGCGTTCAAGAGAATCTAGCCATGAGATGTGAGCGACGGGCTCCGGGCTTGATGCCTGGTTGGCTCGCAGCGCGTAGCTCGTTGCCCACAGTTTTTTATGACCGAGCAGGACCTTCACCAACTCCGCCGCGAAAAATGGCGCCTCGATGGCAAGCCCATCTGCACCATCGAAGACGCTCGCGCCTTTATCGAGTCCGTCGGATTCTGCCTGATGTATCCCACGCGGCCGCCGATGCCGGTGCCCACATTCATCGGCGCATTCGCCGGATCGGACAATCACCTGCCCACCTGGCAGCATGCGTTCTCCGATCCCCGCGCCATCGATGCCACCAGCCTCATGGTTCGCCTGCTGCGCGAGCGCTCCGCTTACGAAGCCAACATCTTCGACGAGAACAACGCATTCCTCATCGCCGCCTCGGCGTTTCCTTTTTTCTACGCGCTGGCCGGCGAGCGCAATCCGAAGCTCGCGCCCAAGCAGGGGCCGCGCTCCCCTTACTCGCCTTTGGCTTGCGATGCCTTTGAATTAATCCTCCGCGACGGCCCAATCTCCAAAGAAAGATTGCAGGAGGCTCTCGGCAAGAGCATTTCCCTTCCCGCGCTCGACAAAGCGCTCGGCGAACTCTTCGCCAAGCTGCGTATCACCCGCGTCGATTACAAGGCAAGCGGAGGCGGCTCTTACTGGGACGTGCTTTACCGGTGGTCTCCCGACGCGGTCCGCGAAGCCATCAATATTTCCGTGCCGCAGGCGCTCTCGGCGCTGGTCTCGAAATACCTCGACTGCGTGGTCGCCGCCGAGCCCTCCGAGATTGAAATCTTTCTGGGAAATTTTGTCGCCCGCTCGCGCGTGAAGGATGCGATCAACGCACTGCTCGCCGCCCGTGAGATCAGCTTCGTTCATGTTGCAGGAAAATCAATGTTGCAGATAACCCCCGCGAAAGAGATCGCAACGCCTTCGGCCAGACCGCATCGCGCTGCCAGGTGATTGACTTCGAGAATCTCGGTGCGCCTCTGCGTCCTCCGCGGTAAAGAACTTCGCCGGAGCCCTCACGGAAGCCGATTCCAGGCCGCCACCGTGTACAATCGTCGTTTGCCAAATGACCGAGAACTCTGATCACTCCGGGCCCGCCAACCCTCCCCGCAAACTCATCATCGCCATTGACGGCCCGGCGGGCGCGGGCAAGAGCACCATCGCCTCCCGCCTCGCCCGCAAGCTTGGATACGTCAATCTGGAAAGCGGCGCCATGTACCGGGCGCTTGCGCTGAAGGCGATCGATAAAGACATTTCGTTCGACGACGAAAGCGCTCTGGTCAAACTGGCCGAAAATTCCCGCATCCAACTCGAACCCACGCGGGGCGGCAACCGCACGCTGCTCGATGGGCGCGACGTCTCTTCCCGCATTCGCGAAACCGACGTGACTGAAGCCGCCTCGCGTGTCTCCGTGCATCCCGGAGTTCGCGCCTGGATGGTCGCGCATCAGCGCGAGATGGGCGTCAATGGCGGTATTGTGATGGAAGGCCGCGACATCGGCACCAAGGTTTTCCCCGACGCCGATCTCAAGATTTTCCTCGACGCCGACCCGGTCGTGCGCGAGCAGCGCCGGATGGAGCAACTGAGAATCAAAGGTGAAGTCCCTGCCAACCTCGCTGCCGACCTGCGCGACCGCGACCACCGCGACCGCACCCGTGCGGCTTCGCCGCTGGTCGCGGCGCAAGATGCGGTCGTTATCGACTCGACAAAGATGGATGAAGATGAGGTGTTGGAGCGAGCCGAAGAACTGGCGAGAAAGAAGTTGGGCGCAGGCTGAATCAAACTGCGGGACCGCTCTGATGAGCAACGCCGATGGCGGGCATACTCTGAAGCTGGGTATGAAGGGCGGCGTCTCCCTCACTCCGATTTTTCAGACGCAGGAAAACGGGCCTCGGTTGTAGCGCTTTTCGAGAGCAATACTTGTCCATGCTGTGAGCAACAGAGCCTGACTTAGCCTGCTCCCAGGAAATAGCTCTCCTGGACTGGGTGCGCCATGACGAAGACTTTAGTTCGTCCGATCACGGCTGCCCGATGGGCCTTTTCACCGCAATCCCCAACTCCTTCAACTGCTTCTCGCTCACCGGCGTCGGCGCATCCACCATCAAATCCACCGCCCGCGCGGTTTTCGGGAACGGAATCACTTCGCGCAAACTCTCCGCGCCAGCGAGAATCATCACAATGCGGTCGAGGCCTAGCGCGATGCCTCCATGCGGAGGGGTGCCGTACTCCAGCGCCTCCAGGAAGAATCCGAATCTCGCCTTCGCTTCTTCTTCCGTCATGCCCAACGCGCGGAAGATTCGGCTCTGCACATCCTGGCGGTGAATGCGAATCGACCCTGATCCCAATTCCGTCCCGTTGAGCACCACGTCATAAGCCAGCGCGCGCACCGCGCTTAGCGGCGAAAGGGGATCGTGCAGCGCCTCCACTCCCTCTTCGAGCAACTTCATATCCTCTTCGTGCGGGGAGGTAAACGGATGATGCGCCGCCATCCACTGCTTTTCACCCTCATCCCATTCGAACATGGGGAAATTCGTGACCCACAAGAAACGGAAGTCTTTCGCCGCGTCGCCCGTCTTTTTGAAAATGCCGTGGCGCTCGGCATACTTCTGCGCCAGCGCGAGCCGCAGTAATCCCGCCGATGTATAAATCGCCAACTCCTGCGGCGTGACTTTTCTGTGCGCCGAAACCTGCTCTCCCGACGATGCCTGCGCCGAGCCCACTACCAGCACAATCAGATCGCCCTCTTCGATGCCAACTTTCCTGCCGATTGCCTCCGCCGCAGTCGCGTACCGATTCGCAATACGTTTGAAATCCTCAAACACCCGCGCGCCGCCTTTGGCGTGGAACATCGGCTTGATGTCGTCGCGCTCTTTGCGCGACAACTCGCCAACCTTCGGAATGCGAATCGCAATCACCGGCAGATTCGGATTGATCGCCAGCTCTTGCAGATTTTCTGCCGAAAAACATGCCTTCACGTCCGCAAACGGAGGCAGCCGCAAGTCCGGTTTGTCGATTCCATAGAGCCGGATCGCCTCGTCATAATCCATGCGCGGAAACGGCGTCTTGATCTCATTCCCAGCCGCACGAAACGCAGCCGTCAAAAATCCCTCGACCACTTCCCATACCCGCTCCGGCTGCGGATAAGTCATCTCCAAATCGATCTGCGTGAACTCCGGCTGGCGGTCGGCGCGCAAATCTTCGTCGCGGAAACAACGCACGATCTGAAAATATCTATCGAAGCCGGAGATCATCAGAATCTGCTTGAACATCTGCGGCGATTGCGGCAGCGCATAAAACGTTCCCGGCTGCACGCGGCTCGGCACCAGATAATCGCGCGCGCCCTCGGGCGTCGAGCGCGTCATGAACGGCGTCTCGATTTCGAAAAACCCCTGATCGGGCAAATAATCGCGGATCGCCTTCGCGACTTTATGGCGCAGTTCGATGTTGAACTGCATCGCATCGCGCCGCAGATCGATATAGCGATACTTCAGCCGTGTCTCTTCATTCGTCAAAGCCGTGTCGGAAGGCAAGAAGGGCGGCAGCTTCGATTCGTTCAAGATCCGCAATTCTTCGGCGATCAGTTCCACCTCGCCCGTCGGCATATTTGGATTGATCGTGTTCGCATCGCGCAGCTTCACCGTCCCAGTCACGGCGATCACATATTCACTGCGCAGCAACCCAGCCTTTTCATGGACCGCCGCATCGCGCTCAGGATTGAACACCACCTGGGCAAGGCCGGTCCGGTCGCGCAGATCGATAAACAGCAAGTTCCCGTGGTCGCGGCGTCGGTTCACCCAGCCCATCAACACAACCTTCTTGTCTGCATCGGAAGCACGCAACGCTCCGCACATGTGGGTTCGTCGTAGATCGCCTAGAAAATCGAGCAAGGTGTATTCCTTACAGTGAGATTGGAATAAGCCGAATCAAAGATTATAACTGGCGGAACTGCGGACAAGTCATCCCGCGTACGAGCGCTTCCAGGCGTCGAAAGAGTTAGATTTGCTTCGCCCCATGCCCCGTGCTAGCCTCCAACGCCATGCTACCGCTTGCGAGTTCCGCGGCACTATTGCACTCTTTGAGCGCCGCTCTTGGAAATATGTCTTGATCAATGGCGGCTAGATGACCGTTTCGTTCGTGATTATGGGATTGATTATTGGCGCGTGGAGGTAGGCACGGGCACGGGGAATGCCGGGGAAGAAACCGAAACCCGCGCGGCGAAAGATTTGAGAAGCTGGCTTGGAGAACTATTTCGCCTTCGCCGCTTTCCCCTCCATCACCGTGCTCCACTTTGTCCCATCCTGCGACATATCAAATGTAAATGTGTAGGAACTCGTCGAAGTCATCTTCATGATGAAGCGGCCCTTCACGGTCATGCCGCCCATTTTCTCGTCGCTCGTCCAGCTCCATATATCGCCCTCGAGGTTCCCACGTGAATCTTCAAATTCGCCCTGGCTGTTGAACTCGCGATACGTATAGGCTTTGTCGTCGGTCGAATATCCCATCACCGAGAGTCCCACTCCGCCGCCGGTGCTGCCCTTGTAGTCCGAGTGGCATACCAGATAGAAGCCACCTTGCATCCACTCGCATTTTTCGTCTTCGGTAATCGTGCCGCCGGGCCCCATCTCGCCCGGCTTCATCGATCCCTCGAGCGTCCACGAGCCGGCAAATACATCCAGCTTCTTCAATTCCGGCGCCGGCTTCGGAGTCTCCATCTGCGCCATCGCCGCCCCGGCTAACCCCAGGACCGTCGCTAAAATCATCCCCAACCTCTTCATACGATCACCTCGTAAGAGTCTTGCCCGTCGCCTGAAATGGCCAACCGATGGGCAGCCGGATTTTAGTCGCAGCTTCCGGCCGCGTCAATGAAGATTGGATAAATTAAATGGCAGTTGATCTGAATAGCGAACTCGGTTTTTACCAGTCTCCCCAATGCGTTGCGGTCGCCTGCTGAAACTTCAGCTTCCACCTGTCTCCATGCTTTACCCACACTGAAGTGAAATGCTGATAGCGCGGCGGAGGCCCTTGATCCTCCTCCGGTGCCTCACGGACGATTGCGTCGTAAGTGACGATCGCGCTGGTGTTGCCTGCCGGAACCACTTTGATGTTATAAGGTGTCAACTCGACCAAGCCGGAGTCGCCAAGATTATCGATTGCCTCTTGCCCCTGAAGCAGTTGCCCATCGATGCCGACGAGAGAAAAATCTTCGACAACCGTGCGCTTGAAAAAGGCGCCATCGTCTTTCTTTTTGGCTTCGATCAAGTTATTTTCATCTCCTATCAAAGACTGCTCGAAAGGAGTCAGAGCATTCGCCGGCGCCGTTGGCTGCGCAAGAGCGCTGAGAGCAAAACACCAAATGAAAATAAGAAGAGCGATACGATCCCGGTTTCTCATTCCTTAAAACTTCCTCCTCTGGAAGATTGCTTCGACCGCCGTTCGAGTTTCGGGCTTAAGCGCACCGAATCATTCGCGTCAACTCACCCCGCGGAACTGAAACCTGCTCGCCTGCTTCCAGATTCTTTAGCGCAAAGGTGTCGGCTTTTACTTCGTTCTCGCCGACGATCAAAATATATTTCGCTCCCGCCTTGGTCGCCGCCTCAAACGACTTCTTCAGCCGGAAATTCTCATCCCCCAGATCGACGATCAGATTCTCGCGCCGCAATCCGCGCGCTAGCCGCGCCGCTTCGCCGTTCATTCCGGCGCCGAGCGGAGCCACATACACATCCGGTTTCTTGGTAACGTCGCCGAGCGACTCCTGCAACGACAATACCAGCCGGTCTTCGCCGATCGCAAAACCAATTCCCGGAGCGGCCGGCCCGCCGAGCGATTCAGACAATCCGTCATAACGCCCGCCGCCGAGAATGGCGTTCTGCGCGCCCAGCGCACCGTGCGTAAATTCGAATGCCGTACGCGTGTAGTAGTCGAGACCGCGCACCAGCCGGTCGTTTATTTGAAACTCGACACCAACCTTGGTAAGGATCGCGCGCACTTCTGCGAAATGTTTGCGGCAGGGCTCGTCCAGAAACTGGCTGATGCGCGGCAACTTCTCAATGATCGGCTGATCCGCCGGCACTTTGCAGTCGAAGACGCGCAGCGGATTCGTCACCGCACGCCTCTGGCAATCGGAGCACATCTGCCCGACGACAGGTTTCAAGGCCTTGCGCAGAGCCTCGTTGAACCTGGCTCGATCTTCCTTGCAGCCGACCGAATTCAACTCCAGACTCCATCCCTTGACCCCGAGGCGGCCAAGCAAAGTCGCGATCATCTCAAGCACTTCCGCGTCGCGCGCCGGAGATTCGCTGCCGGAACTCGGCGGCCCGATTACCTCGGCATCGATCTGGTAGAACTGCCGGTAGCGTCCTTTTTGCGGGCGTTCGCGCCGGAACATGGGACCGATGCAGTAGAGCTTGTTCACGCCGCGCTCGCCGAGATTGTGCTCGATGTAAGCGCGCACGATGCCGGCCGTGGCTTCGGGACGGAGCGTGAGCGACTGACCTTTGTCACTCTCGGCTCGGCCGCGATCTTCCCACGTGTACATCTCCTTCGAGACAATATCGGTGTCTTCGCCCACTCCTCGCGCGAACAACTCCGTCGACTCAAAAATCGGGGTACGAATTTCCCGGAAGTTGTAGGCGCGAAACACTTCGCGAACTTTTTCTTCCACAAAATTCCAGACCGCCGTCTCCGGTGGCAACAAATCCCGCGTTCCTCGGACCGCTCTGATCATTAATCGTTACACTCGTGGCGCCGCTGGCTTTCGTGGCATGTCGATCCCATAAGCTCGCTCCATACCCTTATCGACAATCAACAAGGTCAGCAAACTACCGGGAAACCCGAAGATGAAAGTCACGACCTTCCAGAAAGTGGTGCCTTTGTCTTGCGCTCGCATCGAAGTGAAACTAATGTTGGCGAAAACCCACACGGCATCGACACCTTGAATTCCACAGGCTGCCATACGGTTGCTCCTTATAAAGATCGCTACCGCTCCCTCAAATACTCCTCGACATATCCTAAATAATTGCGCGCATACCTCAGAATCACTTCCTGATCCTTCGCATCCAGCTTCCGACGAAACTTTCCCGGAGATCCCATCCACAACGATCCCGGCTCGACGACCGTTCGCTCAGGAATCAGCGTTCCTGCCGCAACAATCGACCCTGTGCCAATCTTCGCGCCATTCAAGATCGTCGATCCCATGCCAATCAGGCAGCGATCTTCCACCACACATCCATGCAGCGTCACCGAATGTCCCACCGTCACGTACTCGCCCACGGTCACTCCATAGGTGTTCTTCATGCCGTGCAGCACGCTGCAATCCTGCACGTTCGAGTGCGCTCCAATGCGAATTGCAAAGACATCCCCGCGAATCACCGCATTCATCCACACGGACGCATGCTCACCCAGCACGACGTCGCCGATGATCTGCGCCGACTCATCCACATAGCACGATGCCGGAATCACCGGCCGCATCCCTTTAAACGATCGAATCATGATTCATTTCCCGCCGCTGACGCGCAAAATCTCTGGTCACAGATAGAAGAGGAAATCGAACATAGCACGCCACTGAACGAATATAACAGTATGCAAATTCCTTCATCTTGACAGCGCCGCGGGGCTGAAGTAAGTTTTTCCGAATTCCGTCCCTCGCGATTTCCGATTCTCAATCTCACAGGAGAACTTATTCTTATGCCCCGTACCGTTGAGCCCTCAAATGTTCGTCCGGCCGCCACTCTTTCGCCAGACACCGACAAACGCCTTCTAGGGTACGTGACCGCCGCGACCGCCGCAGGGGTTGGAATGTTGGGTCTGGCACAGCCAGCCGAGGCGAAGATCGTTTACACGCCGGCGAACATACCTATTACCGTGAATGGCCCTCCGG
>CAZGXY010000081.1:0-24489 GCA_964530145.1 uncultured Acidobacteriaceae bacterium
GTTTCATGAGCGGTTCGCGGGTCCGGGCAATGTGCGCTCGTGTCGGGTACCGCTGGTTGACGAATTTGAAGCCACCTTCGATGGGGACAAGGCGAAGTTGTTTTGGCCGACTAGTCTAGATGGAAAGAAGATTGAGTCCGAAGACATACAAGATCGTCGCCGTGTCAAAAGCCTCTCATTAGGAGGATTCACATTTACGAGCTACCTCCCTAGCCTGACACGCTGAATTTTTCAGGAACGGCTTCTAATGCGAATTGCGGGCCATCCTGGGAGGGGAAAATTGAAAGCGCAACAAAGTGTGGCAGCGGGGATGAAAGCGCGAGCAATCAATCAGATGATCTGTACCCCTCTAGCTTGAAAGGGGCGGGTATTCTAGTTACTTTTAAGCGCCGAAAGCGGCGACTTGGAGTGGCCCATCGCACATTCCCAGGCTCATAATGTCCATCGTTGTCCTTGCGACCCAACACCATCCCTGCTGGCTTGGGACCGATGTCGTGTAGGAAGTGCATGAAATCACGAAAGAGAACGCAAATTCCACGCGCACCGAAGTGAGGGTATTTCGGATGGTTCGGATTTTGGCACCGTTGTTTCGCATTGTTGAATGCCGCGAATTCCGCCGAGCCAAACCAACCGTGTTTCTTACCACGCCTGTCACGCAATTCAGGAGACACGGATTTGCCACGTGCATAGCTGGCTCTCGATGAAGCGGCCTTCTTCTCCTGTCGTGTCATCACCGAAGTGCAGCACACTTGGTTTGTGGAAATCAAGTGGTGAAAACGGTGTTAAGATTCCCGCGCCATGCCAACCCAAGCGCGTATCTCACCCTCCGCGATGTCCGAAGTTGAAACGGCGTTCAAGGCATACTGCACCGCCGTTGAAAAAAGCCAACTCAGCCTCGGCTCGCAAGCAACTTATGTGGACATGGCGAACGGCTTTCTGCGATGGCTCAGATACGAGTTTGAACCCGGCTCCCGCATCGCTCCGTACTCGCTGAAGAAAAAGAAAGACCCGGCAGCTTCCTGACGCCCACCAATGTCCACGCCCTCCACAGCTTTTCCAAAACATTTCTAGATCGAAATGATTTTCGATTCTTGTTCGCCTTATGTGTTTTTGATACCATCGCGTAGAAGGAGTATCACTAATGAAAAAACTTGCGTGTTTGCTGTTATCTCTTGTTTTCTCAATGAGTGGTAGCCTCGCACGGGCCGAAACCACGCTTAATGCAGAAACCGTTAAGAAAATGGTTGTCTTCCTTTTTCCCGCTTTCCCTGATGGGACTGTTGATAAAGAGCACCCGCTCGGAACCGGTTTCCTGATCGCGATTCCTTTCAAAGGAGCGCCCCAGACTAGGGATGCCAACGGTGAAGTGAACGGAAAGGGTGCCTTGCTACTGATAACTGCGCGGCACATCGTTGACCCTAACTGGGCGAACTGCGCAATGCCGCAACCGCGTCGTATTTATGCCAGAATTGATACCACTAATTACGACCCAAAGAAAGGAGCGAGCGGCGTCGATTTTGAGCCGGTTGACTTGGTCGAACTGGGTCAAAAAAAATACTTGGTTCGTGACGACGATGACAACGTTGATGCCGCGGTTATTGACGTTACGGGGAAATTTTCTCAGGCGAAGTATGCTTTTACTCCGATGACACTAGCTTTTTTTGCTACAGCAGAAGAGGCGAAAAAGCTGCGGGTCGGTGATTCCATTGCATCGGCAGGGTTGATCCCGAAAAGGTCTGGGGAGAATCGGAACTTCCCCTTCTTTAAGTTCGGCAACATTTCAAACATACCCGATGAACCCATCTGGGTGGGTTGCCCCGAAGACGGAAAACTAAAGTCTGAGCTGCGTTTGGAGCGTGTTTGGTTCATTGCTGTGAATCTCATTGGTGGTAACAGCGGCTCACCGGTGTTTTATTATCCTCCATCGGTTTGTATGTTGGGCTTCTTACAATGCAATAGCAATATTGTAGGCAGAGTGATGGTTGTGGGCGTCCAGTCCTCATCATTCGACGGTGCGGACGTAGCAGGAATGACTCCGATTGAGGACGTATTCAAAATCATTCAGGACCACGCATCGCCTGATTTTGACCTCTACAGAGGGAACGGCATAAACAAGCCCGATGCAACTAAACCTTAATCGAACACGATGCAAGATGTTTGTGCTAATTTGTGCTACCGATTCCGACATGCACGACATCTGCGACATCTGAGCACTTTAAGAATCTGTAACTTACGTGTTTGCAATAGCGGAGTCTGTTCAAATCCCACCCTCTCCGCCAGAATTTTCCCGCAAGAGCGCCATTCCACTCCAGCGCTCCGTGGCAACACTCATCCTCAGTTGCGCATGCAGGTGCTTTTACCGTGCCGCCTAGGATCATGAATTCTCAAGGCCTTGCCCTGAACCTTTCATTCGACAACCACCGTCGCTGTCATCTTGGGGTGAATCGAACAAAAGTATTTGTAGGTGCCGGGCTTGGTCGGCGTAAAGGCAAATTTTTCGTCGGTGTCGAGCACTTTGGATCGGAACGCCTTGTCATCTTCGACCACGGTGTGCGGGATGTCATCGCGATTCGTCCAGGTGATTTGGGTTCCCGCTTTTACACGCAGAATCGCTGGGGCGAAACTGAAATTATCGATCCTCACTTCGACGCTGGAGGCGTGCACGGCTCGCGGCTGCCGGGCTCGATAGGCGAGAACGCCGACTGCGACTGCCAGTAGGGAAACCACTGCGAGAATTGGCTTATTCCTTTTCATCTTCCGTTCCTTTCGACTGCGATTTTGTTAAGCAATCTCTCTGAGGCGCTCAATTGCGCGTGCTACTCTCGGCATCGACTGAACTTGCGGGCGGGTTACGCGAGCGTGGAATCGGTAACGGCGAGCGCGTGGTGGCCGCGCACGTAGTTCACGTCGGTAATGCCTAACAGCGAGCGCAACTGGTCGGCCGGAACTTTCATCGGACCGGCTGAGGCGGCTGTTCCCGGCTGCGGTTGCGGAAATGCCGTGGATGCTGCCGTATGGAACGTGACATTGCCCTCGACCTTCTGCATGGTCTGATGAATGTGTCCGTTCAGCACCGTCACTGAACCAAAGCGTTTTAGAGAGGCCAGCGCCTGGGCGCTATCGTCGGTACCCCAGCCCCACTCGGGATAAATATTCCACAGCGGCATGTGCGCAAACACTACGATCGGCGTGCTCTTCGAAAGATGACTCACGTCGTCGTTGAGCCAAGCCAGCTGCTCGGCGCCAAGGAATCCCATGCCGCCGGCTTTCAAATTCATGACGTTGACGAGGCCGACGAAGTGCACTCCTTTTTTGTCGAAGCTGTACCACCCAGCTCCCTTAGTGTTTTTGCCGAAGCGCTCGCGGTATTGCTGGCCATCGTCTTCCAGAACATCGTGCTCGCCGGGGACGAAGAAGATTTCTTTGGGCCGGGCGGATTGCAGAATTTGCTGCACTTGATCGAACTGCGCGGGTTTTGAGAGGTGAGTAATATCGCCGGTGTGCAGCATAAATTCCGGAGCAGCCGGCAACGCATTAATCTTGGCGATGGCTGTTTGCAGCGTCGCGACGACATCGGAGTTGGCTGGCTTGTCGAATCCCATGTGGCTGTCGCTGATCTGAACAAAGCTGAGGTCGCCTTTGGCGTGCTGGTGCGACGCGTCGCTGAGGCTGAAAGACTTGAGCACTCCGCCTTGCAGTACACACAGCGCTCCGGTGCCAGCCCAGGCCATACATTTTAGAAATCCACGGCGGTTGACTCCGTCATGGTTGTGGTCGAACAGAAGCTCGTCGTTCTTTGCATTTTGCGTCATTGCATCCTCCGGTCGATGCGGTATTTCGTTCACCGTGGAGAACCGGGAAACGCCGCTTTTATTCCGCAAATTCGCCAAAAATAAATTTGATGGCTTAAGGAATAAAACCCAGGGCGGCTGGTTTACTCTTGTGTCCGTGTCGGAGAGCCTGCCACCGGAGTCGTTCGAGCAGTTGGCGATGCCGCTTTTTGCGCGCCTGTATAACTTTGCCTGCTGGCTGACACAGGACCGGCACGAAGCGGAAGATCTGGTGCAAGAAACCTACGCGAAGGCGCTGAAAGGTTTTTCGTCTTTTCAAGCGGGGACGAATTTTCGTGCCTGGATTTATAAGATTCTTCGGAATGCGTTTTTGAACTCACGTTCGGGTTTGAAAGCCTCGACCGTTCCGATCGATGCAGAGGGCGACGATGCATTAGCGCCAGCTACCGAGGAGACTCCGGAGACCATTTTGTTGCAGCGATCGGACTGGCAGCTTGTGCAACGAGCGCTGGAGCACCTGCCGGTGGCGCACCGGGAAGTGTTGCTGCTTTGTGAAGTAGAAGAGATGAGTTACCAAGAGATTGCTGCAACGTTGGCGATACCGATTGGCACGGTGATGTCACGGCTGTCACGTGCGAGGCTGGCATTGCGGTCGGCGGTGCAGGGCATGGAACAACCAGGCCGGGCAAAAAAGAGCTGATATGGTTTGCGATTCCTGGATTGCGAAACTCGATCTCTACCTTGACGGTGAACTGCAACCTGAGGAGGCGCGTGCGGTTGCCGAACACTTGCGGGGCTGCGCCGCCTGCGCTGCGGAGAGTTTGAACCGCGTTCAGATGAAACGCGCACTTCAGGTTGCGGGCCAGAGGTATGTCCCGGATGAGGCCTTTCGGGAACGAGTCCAGGCAAGCATCGCTCCGGGGCGACGGCCGGTATGGGGACGGCTGTGGGTTCCGGCGTTTGCTGCATTCGCTCTCTTCGTAATTGTTGGCGGAATTTATTTCTCTGTCCTCAACCACCGAAGGAGCGACCGGGAATTGCTCGGCGAGCTGGCGGACCTTCATGTAGCTACGCTGGCGAGTTCGAATCCGGTCGACGTTGTTTCGACTGACCGCCACACCGTGAAGCCGTGGTTTGAGGGGAAGATCCCGTTCACTTTCAATCTGCCGGAATTGCAAAATACTCCTTTTACTTTGGTCGGTGGGAAAGTTGCTTATCTCAACCAGTCGCCAGGTGCTGAGTTGATTGTTCGCGTGCGTCAGCACCAGATCTCGGTTTTCATTTTTCAGGAGCGTGCAGCGGGAGACTTTGCGGCGGAAAACTCCGATGAAAGCGCGCAATCTTTCACGGTACGCAGCTGGAGCCATAACGGACTGCGGTATTTTGTGGTCGGCGACGTGGCCGCGGCAGATCTAGACAAGCTGAGCGATCTGCTGAAATCTGTTCAGTGATTTGCCCACTACTTTCCGAGGATCGCCTCGATCTGTTTCACGTGATTGAGATCGTGGCCGGCGAACATGCGCACGATGTGTTCGATCGACTCCTGGCCACGCTCGGAGTGCATGCCGTAATGTTTCCATTGTTCAGGAGTGAGCGACTTCAGCAACGAAAGATTCGCTTCCCGAAAGGCGCGGAATTGCTCGAGCGACTTGCGCGGATCGCGTTTGGCATAGTGCCCAGCGGTGACCCAGGCGTCCTGATCGAAGGCCGCGACGGGGCATCCCGGCGACCCGAGAATCAGCCGCATGCGGAAGCCGCCGACGATTTCCGCATCGGCAAGGTGCGCGAGTATTTCGCCGACTGACCACTTATCGGGAGTGGGACGTTTGCGCAGTTTGGCTGTGGTCACGCCTTTGATCGCGCGTTCGAGCTTCTTCGCGGTAGCGGCTTGTACGGCCAAGGGCTGTTTGCCTTCCATGTGGCCGACGATTCTCTGCGTATATTGCTGCGGTGTTTCTTTCATAGCCTCTAGTGCTCCGTTCAAGAATGGTGAACTCGACTTCAAACGCCAATCACGGCGACCAGCTCTTTCACAGCAGCCGTACTTTTTTCGAGTCCGGCTTTTTCTTCCGCGGTTAATTTGATTTCGATAATCTGCTCGATCCCTTTGGCGCCGAGTTTTACTGGCACACCCACGTATAAACCATTGACTCCGTATTCGCCCTGCAGGTAAGCAGCGCAGGGCAAAATTTTCTTTTTATCTTTCAGGATAGCTTCCACCATCTCGGTTGCTGCTGCCGAGGGGGCGTAGTAGGCCGAGCCGGTCTTCAAATACTTCACGATCTCTGCGCCGCCGTCGCGCGTGCGCTGGACTATGGCCTCAAGCTTCGTTTTCTCGATCAGTTCAGTGATTGGAATTCCGGCGACGGTTGAAAAGCGCGGCAAGGGAACCATGGTATCGCCGTGGCCGCCGAGAACGAAAGCGGTTACGTTCTCGACACTGACTCTCAGTTCCTCGGCGATGAAGGCGCGAAAGCGGGCGGAATCGAGCACTCCCGCCATGCCGATCACGCGCTCGCGGGGAAACTTGCTGAGCTTGTAGGCGGCCTGCGCCATGGCGTCGAGCGGGTTCGAAACCACGATCAGGATGCAGCTCGGCGAGTGCTTTACAACTTCGCCGACCACCGAACTCATGATTTTGTAATTGGTGTTAAGCAGATCGTCGCGGCTCATGCCGGGCTTGCGGGGAATTCCGGCGGTGATCACGACGATGTCGGAATTGGCAGTGTCTTTATAGTCGTTGGTGCCGGAGATGTGGGAATCGCGCTTCTCGATGGGCATCGCTTCGAGCAGGTCGAGGGCCTTGCCTTGGGGCACGCCTTCGATGATGTCGATGAGGACGACGTCGGCGAGTTCTTTGGAAGCGATCCAGTGAGCGGCGGTTGCGCCTACGTTGCCGGAACCTACAATCGTTACTTTCTTACGCATGAATGAGTCCTTTCAGGAATTTGGCAAGTCGATAATTTAGTAAATGAGCAATTGGAAACTTTTGTGTCTTGCGACTGTCTCGCGGCAAGCGGGAAATTGCTCAATTACTCAATTCCCCTACTCAATCGCATTACACCGCACTCAGGACGCCCGCCCCCATATTCTCGATAATGTGATCGGCGAACTGGCTGGTTTTTACTTTCGTGGCGTCTTCCATCAGGCGCTCGAAGTCGTATGTAACTTTTTTCTGTAGAATCGCGCGCTCCAGCCCTTGCTCGATCAACTCGGCAGCTTCGTTCCATCCCAAAAAGCGAAACATCATCACGCCTGAGAGCATCACCGATCCGGGGTTGATCACGTCTTTGTCGGCGTATTTCGGAGCGGTGCCATGCGTCGCTTCGAAGATCGCGTAGCCGTCGCCGATATTCGCGCCGGGAGCGATGCCGAGGCCTCCGACCTGCGCGGCGCACGCGTCGGAAATGTAGTCGCCGTTGAGATTCGGAGTGGCGAGCACAGAGTATTCATCGGCGCGGGTCACGACCTGCTGGAAGATAGAATCAGCGATGCGGTCGTTGATCATGATTTTGTTTTTCCACTGGCCCTTGCCGTGGGTGGAGTAGATGCGGTCGAGGACCTCTTTCACTTCCTGTTCGACTGCCTGGCGGAATGCGGGAGGCGCAAACTCCATGCCAGGCTCGACCAGTTCGGCGTTTTCGGCAACGGAAAGACTCGTATTCTTGTCTTTATTATCTGTAATCCAGCTTTCGCGTTCGGTGACCACTTTGTCGCGGAATTCTTCAGTGGCAAGTTCGTATCCCCATTTACGGAATGCACCTTCGGTAAATTTCTGAATATTGCCTTTGTGGACGAGCGTTACGGTTTTGCGCCCGGTTTCGAGTGCGTGTTGAATTGCCATGCGCACGAGACGTTTCGTTCCGGTGATCGAAATCGGCTTGATGCCCACTCCGGAATCCAGGCGAATCTGTTTTTTCCCGCCTTTCAACATATCTTTATTGAGGAACTCGATCAGGCGGACGCAGTCGGCAGTGCCTTCTTCCCACTCGATGCCGATGTAAACGTCTTCAGTATTTTCGCGGAAGATAACAACATCCATGCGCTCGGGATGCTTCACCGGCGATGGGACGCCTTTGTAGTACTTCACGGGACGCACACACGAATAGAGATCGAGAATCTGGCGCAAAGCGACGTTGAGCGAACGAAAGCCTCCGCCAACCGGCGTTGTGAGCGGGCCTTTGATGGCCACACGAAATTCGCGGATGGCCTCGACGGTGTCATCGGGCAGCCAGTTGTCGAACTTCGCTTTGGCCTTTTCCCCGGCAAATACTTCATACCAGGCGACACGGCGCTTGCCTTTGTAGGCTTTTTCTACAGCAGCTTCGAAGACGCGATGAGATGCTTTCCAGATATCTCGCCCGGTCCCGTCTCCTTCGATAAACGGGATAATCGGATTATTTGGCACGTCGTACTTTCCATTCGCATAGCCAATCTTTTTTCCATCCTGCGGTACAGCTACCCCGTTATAAGAGCCAGCCATCCATCCTCCAGAATTCGCTTACGATTCAAAAACCCTCCATTATAGAGAAGGTCTGGAGTGCATACACTAAGTAAATCTGCCGGTGATTTGGATCACAGGCCCAATTTGGAGCTAGACTTAAAGCGAGGTTCCGTGATGCTCGTCCCGGATCGCTATCTGTCCCGATTCGCCACTGCGGCGGTTCTCTTCCTGGCGCTGTCAGGCATTGCCGCCGCAAACGACAATCCCAGCTATACGCAGATCGGTCACGACATCACGATTGGACCTGATCAGCGCGCAGGCGACCTTACGTGTATTGCATGCAGCATTCACATTCACGGGCAAGTCGCAGGAGACGTGACTACTGTCGCGGGCAGCATCGGCATCGGCCAAAAAGCACAAGTCGCGGGTGACGTGACCGCGGTCGGTGGAAATTTTCGCCTGGATGAAGGAGCAAAAGTGGCTGGTGACGCAACCGTGGTCGGCGGAAACATGCACCGCGACCCCGAAGCTGCAATTTCCGGCGATGTGACCACTATGGGTGGCGAAGGATGGCTTATTCCTATCATCCTGGCGCCGTTCATACTTCTTGGCTTAATTGCCGCAGGTGTGGTCTGGCTGGTGCAGCGGGTACGTCGGTCTTCGATGCCTGTGGCCGCAGCATAGACGCTACCAGCGGCGCGTTCCAAAATACTTACGTACGCCTACCGTCATGTAACGTCCCCAGGGTCCGTTGTTGCCCAGGTCGGCGACTCCGAGGTTGGTGTCGCGAGCCCCCAAGCGGTCGAAAAGAAAATGCTGTGTGATGCGGAACTCGAATCCCTTGTCGATGTAAATTCCCGCGCCCCATGAGTGTTCGACTCCAATCGCGTCCGGCGACCAGGTGTAGAGAGTCTGGGGGACATTCTTACCAAACAGAAACGCGGGCGCGCCAAAAACCATGAAGCGCCGCAACTGCCCCCTGCCGAACGGGCGCACCTCGAGCATTCCCGACAACATATACCGGGCAAACATGCTGCAGGGGGCATTGACGCCACCGTACTGTCCAGCATTGCCGGCGCAGAGATTCGGGTCAATCTCATTGTGCGGAGGCGCGAGATCAAGTTGGGCCCAGCCCCAGAACATGTCGTGGGGAAAGAACAGACGATCCTGCTTTGCGATAGGGTTTTGGGTTGAAACGGTCTGGGCAGCTGCAGGTGGGGTCTGGTCCGCCGTAGTCTGCGCAAAGAGAGATGCGCAGAGCACGGCAAAAAAAGTAAAAAAGGTAGAAATCCACAACACGGTTTTCATCCGGCCTCCGAAAATTTGACTATGGATCTGGTTAGGATTGGCGGAATATTGTAACCCGCGCCAAGGGTGACCTTCGAAAATGTGGATGGTTGCTCGTCGCAATGCCACAGAGGCGGGGAACAGTGCCGCAAGCGACAGCAGGGGAAAGGGTTCCTTGCAGGGCAGAGCCTTAAGACTTGCTTCCAGAATTCATATCCAAAATTCTGATTTATTCCATTCAAAGGATAGTTGCGGCAGTGCATACACACACAAGGACTTACGGCACAAGCACCTACGGTTTGGTTGGCCGATTGCTCACCCTCACGTAGTCACCCCAGGATCCCCCAATGCCTCAGGAAGTTTCTGTTTCGTATCAGGCCGTCAAGAGCAAGGTTTACCGACTAATCGATGCGCTGGTTGTAGGCGAGAAATCCGAAGCCGATGTGCAGGAGTCTATTCGCCGGTGGTGGGAACTGATTCATCCGGCCGACCGGCCGATCGCCCAGAAGTATCTCGCGCTGGTTTTAGAGCGATCGACGATGGCCCTCGATGCCATCGAGGTGGGCTTGGCAGAGGCAACTCAGCAGGAGATGCTACAGCCCTCGGAGGCGAACAAGGCGCTCAAGATCGTCGGCAGAGTGGCCAAGCAGGCGACACTTACTACCTCCGCGATCTAGGGCTGCGGAAACCGCCAGTAGGCTCGCAATCACTGGGCCGCGTGTTTTGAGCTTCCTCCTGTGGCTTTATACTTGCGTGGTGCGAACCGGTGGCCTGTTTGCCTATCCCCGCGAGTGTTGCGCCGCTGCTCGACTGATGCATTTCGACCTAAGGCAAGCCTTTCACGAGAGTGCCCGTGACCTGTGGTTCTCGCCGGTGATGCAGGAGCGTTCGCTAGTTCGGCCGGCGGCTTCCCGAGGCCTGACTGTCAGCCTCATTTTTTGTCTCGTTTCTGTCCTTGCTGCCGCCCAAAAACAATCTCCTTCGACCGGGGGAACGCCACCTCCCTCCTACAAGCTAATTGCCGTTAAGGTCGTGGGCAGCAAGCGCTTTACGCAGCAGGAGATCGCAGCCGCCAGCGGACTGCCAGTCGGCACTGTGGCTCGCGAAGCCGATTTTCAGAAAGCGGCCCGGCAGCTCGGCGACAGTGGCGCTTTTAGCAACATTTCATTCACCTACAACTATTCGGATCAGGGTACGAAACTCGAATTTCAGGTGACGGACGCCGATAAATTCGTGCCTGCGCACTTTACCGATTTTGTATGGTTCGGCGATGAGGATCTGATCCGGAAAGTGCACGAGCGTATCCCGCTGTTCGACGGGAACTTGCCCGCGACCGGGCGTTTAGCCGACCAGGTTTCCGACGTTTTGCAGGCTCTGCTGGTTGAGAAGGCGGTTCCAGGCCAGGTCGAATATGTTCGCAAGAATGACAGGAATGAGAAACTCGAGGCGTTTGACTACAACGTGGCTGGTGTCGGCATTCGCATCCACGAGGCCGATTTTCCCGGAGCGAGTACGAGCGAGCTGCCTCTACTTCAGGCCGCCGCCGAGAAGATGATCGATCGGGAGTATTCCCGCGCATACACGGCGAACTTTATCGATCACTCGATTCTGCCGATTTTTCATGAGCACGGATATCTCAAAGTCGCCTGCGGCACACCGCAGACGAAAGTCGTTCATGTTGCTAGTTCCGAGGCTGCCACAGTCACTGCAGTTCCTCCAACGTTTGTGGATATTTCCTTCCCGGTCGCGCCGGGGTCGCAGTATAAGGTTTCAGGCTGGCAATGGTCCGGCAATAACGTGATTTCGACCGACGAACTCCAGCCTTTCGTCCACGCTAAGGCTGGGCAGATCGCCAACACGGTTCAGTTGGGGGACGAACTGCGAGCCGCGCAGGAGCTTTACGGTTCGCGCGGATATATTCTCGCCACCATCAAGGTGGACGCTGAGTTCAACGATGCGGCCGGCACTGTCGATTATCATCTTGCGGTGGACGAGGGCTCTCTTTTTCATATGGGAGAACTGGAGCTTCGCGGGCTGGACAACAATCTGGACGCAAGACTGCGTGCGGCGTGGAAGATTCGGCCGGGAGAAGTGTACGATGCGAGCTATCTCCAGCACTTTCTGCCGCTGGCAAGAAGACTGCTTCCGGCAAGTCTCGATTGGGATGTCGCTTCCCACGTGACGGCGATGACTCGCGATAAAACTGTCGATGTTGACCTGCAATATACGGCGAAAGCGCCAAAATGAGGGCTCGGTGGATAAGGTTTCGCCGGAAGTAATCGGCTCGAGAGAACCGGCTGCTCGTGCAACTCGATCTTCATTTGAAAGGGGCAACAATGAATCGTAACTCTCCATGGCGGCTGGCCGCGATTAGCGCGTTTTTACTGGCCGCAACGCTGTCTGGCCTCGCGGCGCCCGCCCACAAGCAGACTTTTACCGGTGAAGTTGGCGATGCCATGTGCGGCAGCAAACACATGGAAGGAACGCCGGCGGAGTGCACTCGCAGTTGTGTGGCTCACGGCTCAAAATTTGCCCTGATCGTGGGCGAGAAAATCTACACTCTGGATACCAACAATCAAGAGGCGCTGAAAACGCTCGACAGACAGGCCGGCAAAAACGCGACTGTAACCGGTACATTGAACGGCGACACGATCGAAGTCCTCTCGGTGAGCGCGAAATGACCGGCAGTCTTGTTCGCGAAACCGAAAAACGCCGCATTTCTTCTTGACGGCTGCAGATGTTGTGTTAGATTGAATCGGCCTTGCCCGGGCCCTCCCCCGAAGAATCCGGGCGCAGTGGCGGACACCGCGCCTGCGGTTGCCGCCACTTTTATTGTTCCTCCCTTAAATTCATCTTTCCTTTACAAACCATTGTGTTAGATTGTGCTTTCTTCTAGTCATTTTTAGCGCCGGAGGACACACAGTTGGGTAGAGATATGGTTCCCAAGCGGATGTTTTTCACCAAGGGAGTGGGAAAGCACCGCGAGCGGTTGACTTCGTTTGAATTGGCGCTGCGCGACGCCGGCATTGCGGCCCAGAATCTGGTACGCGTCTCCTCCATCTTTCCGCCCAATTGCAAAATGCTGACCCGCAAAGAGGGCGTGACCTACCTGAGCCCCGGTGAAGTTGTCTTCGCCGTCGTTGCGGAAAACTCCACGCACGAGGCCCACCGGCTGCTGGCTTCTTCGATTGGCGTGGCGATTCCCGCAGATAAAAATACCTACGGATACTTGAGCGAGCACCATTCATTTGGGGAGACAGAAGATGCCGCCGGGGAATATGCGGAAGAACTCGCTGCCGAAATGCTGGCGACTACGTTGAATGTGGAGTTCGACCCGGACCGCTCCTGGGATGAGAAGAAGCAGATCTATCGCTTGTCGAACAAAATCGTGCGAACGGCGAACGTGACGCAATCGGCCGTGGGCGATAAACGCGGCCTGTGGACCACCGTGATTGCCTCGGCGGTATTGATATTCGATTAGGGGCCGCAATTCAGGCCGGCAGAAACGCCAAAGACTGGTTCGAGCCGGAGCCGAGTTCGAAACCGAAGGCGGCCGAGACGGTTTTTGCCGAGAATCAGAGCTGGCGCTGGAGCGAATCGAGAAAAGATTCGCCGGTGGTTTTCAACTTCTGTTCCAGTCGCGCGGTGCAATCGCAGTTATCGCAGGCCCACGATTCGGAGCCGTTTTCGTCGCGGCATTTGCGCCGATCGTGTGCGTCCTGCACCTTGGTAAGATCGAAATATTCTTCCCAGTAAGGCCGCTCTTCCTGCAGAGGCGTCGGGCAATAACAGATTTCGACCCAGCGAACAGTATCGTCGGCGCATCGGCGCGCTTCGTTCATGTTACGGAGGTATTCGCTTCCGGCGACTGAGCCTCGCCCGAGAGTTTGGTTGTCGATTGCGCGGATGAGATCGGCTTTATGGTTTGATTTAACGCGGGCTCGGACTAAGTAACGCATCGGATTGCCGAACCTGGCATTCGACGTCTAAACAGGAACGGCGTCGATTCTAGATAAACATCTCATCCTGCGGCACCGGCCGGCGTTCGCGGGCGCCACCGTTTTTTCGTCCGCGGTTTCCGAGCAAAAATTCAAAACCGGCAGTCACGCCGTGAATGACTCCAGTCACCTGCCGAACCGGCGACATGACGGTTTTCTGCACGACGTCAGAAGTATGTTCGACGCGGTCGAACGTGCGGGTGAGCATTTCATCGAGGCGGATGATCTGCAACCGGGCGCGGTCGACAACATCGTTGACGGTTGCCTCCACGCGATGAACTTCGTCGCGGACGCTCGAACTCGTGTCCTTCACGTTTTCGACGATTTCTTCGACTTTGGGTTTGATCTCAGCGAGAACCGTCTGCACGGTGTCCAGCGCGGGCAGAGCCTTGGATTTAAGTTCCTCCGCGAGAGCTTCCATTTTTGCCGAGGACTTGCGCATCGCCAGGTACATGCCCGCCAGCAAGCCAGCTTGCAGCAACACCGCGAAGGCCGTGATCGCGATGAAAACGACCAAAAGGCTGTTGTTATCCATAGAGCACCCTCGCACACTTCCACGCAGAAGACATTCTCATGGGGCAACTGCTCACAGATTCTTGGAGGCCGCAGTCCCAGCTTCGGACGTTGCCTCCTGATAAGCTTGCCGTCCCGCTTCGTACGCAGCCTTGAATTGATCCTTTTGCTGGCTTACCACGTCGCGGCTGCGGTCTACCCACTCCGACGCCTGTTCGCGCGCCTCGCGCGCTCTGTTCTTTACATACTCGCGTCCTTCTTCGGCCTTGGAACGCAGCACCTCGCGAGTTTCACTGCCGGAGCGGGGAGCATATAAAACGCCGACCAGCGCTCCCACGCCCAACCCCGCCAGAAACCATACAAAAGTATTGCCACCACCGTTATCCGACATGTTCGTGCCTCCGCCTGTTCTCACTAATGTTTTGATCGTAGCACCCGCATACGCGAAATACAATTACCGTGGAACCCGCAAACCAGTGCGTAAGACACTGCATAGAAAGTGCTTGGCTCCGGTGTTAGGATGCTTCCGACGTTTTTTCAGGATCCCATCGGGAGCGTGTTCACGCAGCGAAATCGGCCTCCATCAGGTGCGCCTGGTGTGCGTAATAGGTCCGCATAATATACGAGCGTAGTGTGGCGTTCTCCATCCTTTGGAGTAGTCGTACTTGCTGGCTGGAAGGGGCAGGTCGTAAGCGGCTGAATTCGCTCACCCTGGCTGAAAAGAGCCATTGCAGATTCGGCAACTTTTCTCTATCTTCCGAGTTCAAATACACAGGAGCTTTCAGAGATAGGATTGAAAGCCCAACAGATCTGAGGTTCGAGGCAAGCGCGGATCTGGGACAAGGGAGATGGCCATGAGGTACATGAAATATTTGGCTTTGATTGCAGTGCTGATGCTGCCGCTGACGTATTCGCAGGCGCAAGTCAGCGTTGGCGTGGGAGTGGGTGCCGGGTATGACGGCCCTCCGGATTGTGCGTACGGCTATTACAATTATTATCCGTATGCGTGCGCTCCTTACGGCTATTATGGGGCTTCGTGGTTTTCGAACGGTCTCTTCATCGGCGCCGGTCCGTGGTATGGCTGGGGCTGGGGTGGTTGGGGAGGCTGGGGTCGCGGCTGGGGTTGGGGCGGACGTGGTTGGGGCGGTCGCGGCTTTGCCGGACGCGGCTTCGCCGGGCGCGGTTTTGCGGGGCGTGGTTTTGCGGGCCGTGGATTCAACGGCGGACGCGGTTTCGCGCGCGGGGGCGCTGGCGGCTTTCACGGTGGCGGCGGATTCCATGGCGGCGGCGGAGGATTCCACGGTGGTGGAGGCGGAGGCTTCCACGGTGGCGGTGGCGGACATCGATAACCGCCTCCGATCGTAGAATCATCGAAGTCAAAACAGGGCTGACAGGAGTTACTGTCGGCCCTTGTTGTTTGCCACGGCGAGGTGGGGATTTGGCTAAGAAGTAGGTTTCCGCGGGACTGTCTATTTATTGCGATGATCGACGGCGCCGCGCTGATTAACATCACGCCTTCCACACTTGGCCTAAAGGCGTTTCCCTGCTAAAATCTCTAAAATCCACTCCCCGGAGCGAGAATGCAGGCTATCCTTGCGCTGGAAGACGGGCGAGTCTTCCGAGGCAAAGGCTACGGCGCCAAAGGCGAATGCTACGGCGAAGTCGTTTTTAATACTTCGATCACCGGCTACCAGGAAATTTTCACCGATCCATCTTATTCAGGACAGATCGTTGTCCTGACCAATCCTCAGATCGGCAATTACGGAACCAATCAGGACGACAACGAGGCCACGCGTCCGTGGATCGAAGGCCTGATTGTGCGCGAGTTTTCGAAGGTCAGCTCGAACTGGCGCTCCCAGCAGGTCGCTGAGGAATATCTGGAACAGTTCAAAGTGCCCGTGCTCTCCGATATCGACACGCGCGCCCTGGTGCGGCATCTGCGTGACCACGGCGTGATGCGCGGCGTGATCTCGACCATTGAAACCGATGTTGAAAAGCTGGTTGCTAAGGCGAGGTCCATTCCGAAGATGGATGGGCTTGATCTCGCGAAAGAAGTTAGCACGAAGCGGCCATACGTGTGGGAGGTGGGCGAGCGCTCGCACGAACCAGTGGCGCAGGTTGGCGTTAAAGACGAGCCTGAGCGATTTCATGTGGTGGCTTACGATTTCGGCATCAAGCAAAACATTCTGCGCAAGTTACGTGGTGAAGGATGCCGCGTGACGGTGGTGCCCGCCCAGACCTTGGCTGAAGATGTTCTGGCACTGAAGCCGGATGGCGTGTTTCTGTCGAACGGTCCGGGCGATCCAGAGCCTTGTACGTACGCCGTCGACTCTATCCGTCGGCTGATGGGGCGAATGCCGATTTTTGGGATTTGTTTAGGGCATCAGCTCACCGGCATTGCTCTCGGGGGAAAAACCTTCAAGCTGAAGTTTGGGCACCATGGCGGGAATCATCCGGTGAAGCAGTTGTCTACTGGGAAGATTGAGATTACGGCGCACAACCATAACTTCGCGGTTGATCCGGATTCGCTCCCCGAGAGTGAAGTCGAACTCACGCACATGGATCTGAACGACTCGACTTTGGAAGGGTTGCGGCATAAAAATCTGCCGCTGTTCAGCGTGCAGTACCACCCCGAAGCCGCGCCGGGTCCGCATGACTCGCATTATCTGTTTAAGGATTTCGTGAAGATGATGGAGGAGTTCAGCGGAAGATGAGCGCTTCTGCACAACCGTATGCAGAAACAATCGAGCGGGCGCCCGCAAAGCAATTTCTTTGCGTCAATATCGGTTGCGGGGTAGAAGCGCCCGATGGCTGGTACAACATCGATAATTCTCCAACCATCTGGATGTCTCGCCTGCCTTTTGGTCGTCGCCTCCTTCGTACGCCGGCGTGGCCGCGTAGTGTCCGACGGCATGATGTACGAAAAGGTTTGCCGTTTCGCGACGCCAGCGTCGACTTCATCTACTCGTCGCACACATTCGAGCATTTTTCTTACGAACGGTCATTCCTGCTTACCAACGAATGTTTTCGCGTCTTGAAATCAGGCGGCACATTGCGGATTGCAGTTCCAGACTTGGGCCGCATCGTGCGGGATTACCTGACGGATGCGAGTGCGCTGGCCTCGCATCGGTTTGTGGATCGTCTGTTGCTGCGCCATACATGGCAGGATTGCTTGCATCCTGGCGCTCACCATTGCCAGATGTTTGATGGCCGCTCTTTAGTTTCTATGTTGCGCGAGGCCGGTTTTGTCGATGCGCGGGTCAGCCAATTCGGCGACAGCCAAATTCCCGACGTAGCGAAGGTGGAATTGGAGTCGCGAAAGTCGGAGAGCCTCTACGTCGAGGCGACGAAACAGATCGTGACGATGTCGATTTCTCTCAACCGGGAAGTGGAGTCGCACAAGAGATAAATGCCCAAACGCACTGACATTTCCAAAATTCTGATCCTCGGCTCAGGCCCGATCGTCATCGGGCAGTCCGCCGAGTTCGATTACTCCGGCACGCAGGCCTGCAAGGCGCTGAAGTCTGAGGGCTACGAGGTGGTGCTGGCGAATTCGAACCCGGCGACCATCATGACCGACCCGGAGATCGCCGACCGCACCTACATCGAGCCGCTCACGCTGGAATATTTGGAAGAGATCATCCGCGTCGAGCGCGAACTCTCGCCCAGCGCGGGTTTTGCCGTGCTCCCAACAGTCGGCGGGCAGACTGCGCTCAATCTTGCGATTGAACTCTCCGACGGGGGCGTGCTCGAAAAATATAACGTCAGTTTGATCGGGGCGAATGTCGCGGCCATCAAGAAAGCCGAAGACCGCCTTTTTTTCAAAGACGCGATGCAGAAGATCGGCCTCGACGTTCCGAAGTCCGCGCTGGTGAATAGCACCAAAGACGGTTTGGAGTTCGCGGGCAAAATCGGATTTCCCGTCATCGTGCGGCCCTCATTTACGCTGGGCGGCACCGGCGGCGGCATCGCATTTAATCGCGAGGAACTGGTCGAAGTGCTTACCCGCGGCCTCGATATGTCCCCGGTGCACGAAGCACTCATCGAAGAGTCAGTATTGGGATGGAAGGAATTCGAACTTGAGGTGATGCGTGACACGAAGGACAACGTCATCATCATTTGCTCAATCGAAAACTTTGATCCCATGGGCGTACATACCGGCGATTCGATCACGGTCGCTCCGGCACAGACGCTTACCGACCGTGAATATCAGGCCATGCGCGATGCTTCGATTGCTGTCATCCGCGAGATCGGCGTAGATACCGGCGGATCGAACATTCAATTCGGCGTGAATCCGGAAACCGGCCGCATGGTAGTGATTGAGATGAACCCGCGGGTGTCGCGCTCATCCGCGCTGGCATCGAAGGCCACCGGATTCCCGATCGCGAAGATCGCCGCGAAGCTTGCCGTCGGCTACACGCTCGACGAAATTCCCAACGACATCACGCGCAAAACTCCCGCCTGCTTCGAGCCCACGCTCGATTACGTGGTCGTGAAGATTCCCAAGTGGCAGTTCGAGAAATTTCCCGGAGCCGACGAAAACCTCGGTGTACAGATGAAGTCGGTCGGCGAAGTGATGGCCATCGGCCGCACGTTCAAAGAAGCTCTGATGAAGGGCGTTCGCTCCCTCGATACCGGCAAGCGAGTCGGCGGCGGCAAAATCGAACCCAAGATCCTTACGCAGCGATTAGTCACGCCGCATCCCGAGCGGCTCGCCTATGTCCAATATGCCTTGCGGCAGGGGCATACGGTTAAGCAAGTCGCAAAGATGACCTCGATGGACCCGTGGTTTCTCTACCAGCTCAAAGAAATTAATGACATGCAGCTTGAGCTGGAAAAGCACCCGATGGAATCGGTTCCAACCGACGTGCTGCGCGAATCCAAGCGCATGGGCTTCTCCGACGGACGCCTGGCGAATGTGTGGCGGCTGGAAGGCCAGGAAAAAGTTCGCTACCTTCGTAAGAAGCACGGAGTTTTACCTGTTTACAAGCGCGTCGACACCTGCGCTGCGGAATTCGAAAGTTTCACGCCGTATCTTTACTCGACTTACGAGGACGAAGACGAAGCCGCGCCGACGGAAAAAAAGAAGATCATCATTCTCGGCAGCGGGCCCAACCGCATCGGGCAGGGAATCGAGTTCGATTACTGCTGCTGCCACGCTTCGTTCGCACTGCACGAAGACGGGTACGAGACGATCATGATCAATTGCAATCCCGAAACCGTTTCGACCGACTATGACACCAGCGACCGGCTCTATTTCGAGCCGCTGACTTTCGAGGACGTGTGGGCGATTTACCAGCACGAGACCTCGAAGGGCGCCGAATGTGGAGTCATTGTGCAATTCGGTGGGCAGACACCGCTGAACCTCGCATTGCCTCTTAGGAAAGCCGGCCTGAATATCATCGGCACATCGCCTGAGTCGATCGATCTCGCCGAAGATCGCAAGCACTTCAACAAGCTGCTCGAAGAGTTACAAATTCCGCAGGCCGCCGGAGTGATGGCGACTTCGCTCGAAGAAGCGGTCGACGGAGCAAGCAAAGTAGGCTATCCCGTCGTTGTGCGGCCTTCCTACGTGCTCGGTGGCCGCGCCATGGTAATTGCTTACGATGAGGAATCCGTGGTGCGCTACATGAAGGAAGCGGTCGAATATTCTCACGATCGGCCGGTTCTCATCGATCACTTTCTCGAAGACGCGATCGAAGTTGACGTCGATGCGCTCTCCGACGGCGAAGACGTGGTTATCGGCGGAATCATGCAGCACATCGAAGAAGCCGGCATTCACTCCGGAGATTCTTCGTGCGTGCTCCCAGCGGTCGATATTCCCGAGCCGCTTATGGAGCGCATGCGCGAATACACGTTCAAGCTGGCGCGAGCTCTGAAAGTCGTCGGTCTGATGAACATTCAATTCGCCATTCCGCGTGGCATTGGCAATACAGGGAACGGTTCTGAGGGCGGGAAGGTTTATGTGTTGGAAGTAAATCCGCGGGCGTCTCGCACCGTACCCTATGTTTCGAAGGCCACGGGAATTCCGCTGGCAAAAATCGCAGCGCGTCTCATGACCGGCCGCAAGCTGCGCGAATTCCTGCCGGAAAACATTGAAAAACGTTCCGACCTCGACACAGGAAGCTGCTATTACGTGAAGTCTCCGGTGTTCCCTTGGAACAAATTTCCCGGCGTCGATACGGTGCTGGGACCGGAGATGAAATCGACCGGTGAAGTGATGGGCGTCGGCGACAGCTTCGGAGAAGCCTTCGGAAAAGCGCAGTTGGCTGCAGGACAAAAGCTGCCAACACAGGGCACGGTCTTCATCAGCGTAACCGACCACGACAAGCGTTACGTGGCCGAGGTCGCGCAAAAGTTCGTCAACATGGGTTTCAAGCTAGTGGCTACTTCGGGCACAGCCGATGTAATTGAAGCCGCGCGAATGAAAGTCGATCGGGTTTACAAAGTGAAAGAAGGACGTCCGAACGTTGTCGATTTCATCAAAGGCCAGCGCATTCATCTGATCATCAACACCCCCACCGGACTCGAGCCGTGGTTCGACGAGCGAGCGATCCGGCGCGCCGCCGTTACTGCGCGAATCCCCACCATTACAACGCTATCGGCCGCACGCGCGGCGGCCGAGGGAATCGCGGCCCTGCAGCGCGGCGAAGTCAATATACGGGCACTTCAACAATTGCACGCGGAACGCGCTATCAAAAGCCGTTAAACAGCTTCTACACAATTTGCGTGGCATAATGGACACGCGGAGTTTCCTATGCTGCTTCACGGTATCTTTCCTCCTATCACTACGCCCTTTTATTCCGACGGGAATGTTTATTACAAGAAACTCGAGCACAATGTCGAGCACTACTCGCGTACGCCGGCCGCGGGTATCGTCGTACTCGGCTCGACTGGCGAAGCGATTTTGCTCTCCGATCAGGAGCGTCGGGACGTACTAAAAGCTGCTCGCTCGGCAGTTGCGCCGAACAAAGTCTTGGTCGCCGGGACCGGCGTTGAATCGGCGATAGACACTCTGCGGCTCACTGAATATTCCGCGGAACTTGGCTACGACGTCGCCATGGTTCGCACGCCGCACTACTACAAGAAACAGATGCAACCGGCGAACATTCTTGCGTTTTACCGTCTGGTGGCCGACCGCTCGCCGCTGCCGGTGATTATCTACAACTTTCCTCAGGCCACCGGTTATGACATTCCTGCGGAAATTGTGATTGAACTGGCGGAGCATCCGAATCTGATTGGCATTAAGGAATCGAGCGGCGATGTCGAGAAAGTTCGCAGGATGGTGGAAGGTGCGCACCACATTAAGCGCAGCGCGACGGTAACGGAAATGTTCGAGGCCGTTACCCCTCGAATGATCGCGTCTGCGGCGGCAGCAGCGAACGAGGGTGGGGATCTTGTGTCAGTCGAGGTGCTGGCGGGTGCGGGCTCTGTTTCTGGTTCTAAGCCCTCGTCATCGGCCGTAACTACAATTGGCAAACTGAAAACCCGGCAGAAAGAAGCTGGATTCCAGGTGCTGGTGGGTGCCGCGCATAAACTTCAGCCTTCGCTTGATGCCGGAGCGGTAGGCGCAATTCTTGCCTTCGCCTGCGTCGCGCCGACGGCGTGCTACGAGATCTACGCTGCCTGGAAAGAAGGCGATGCCGGCCTCGCCTCAATCAAGCAGCAACGCATCGTTCGCGCTGCCGAGCGAGTCGTAGGCGACCTCGGCATTCCCGGTGTGAAACACGGCATGGACCTCAATGGATATTTCGGTGGTCCGGCGCGCCTGCCACTGTTGCCGCTTGCGGGCGACGTAAAAGGCGAAGTGGAACGGCTGCTGGCGGATATTCGGAACTAAGCTCGAGTCGAGCATAAAGTCAATGCGTTTCTCGATGCAACGCGCAGGATTGTGATCTGAATCCCAATTGCTATATACTGGTTTCGAACGAACGTTCGAATTAGCCAATCCTAATCATGGCGAGCCCATCAACTCAAGCCCGACTCCGGCCCGGACGGCACCGTTCACAGCCTGTGCACGCAAGCCGTTTCGATTTGCGGCTGGCGGAGATACTCAATCACGCTACCGACGTATTCTGTGAAAAGGGTTACGAAGGCGCATCGATGCGCGATCTATCGCGGGCCAGCGGAATGTCTCTGGCAGGCCTGTATTATTACTTTCAGTCCAAAGAGCGGCTTCTTTTTCTTATCCAGAAGCACACCTTCACGACGATTGTTCAGCGGCTGAAGGCAAGGCTACAAGGTGTAGACGATCCCGAGCGGCGGATTCGCATTTTTATCCTCAATCATCTGGAATATTTTCTGGCCAATCCGGAGAGTATGAAAGTTCTCTCCCATGAGGATGACGCGCTGAAAAACGGATTTGCCTCGGAAGTCGCGGCAATCAAGCGCGAGTATTACCGAATTTGCGTGAGCCTGCTCGACGATTTCAAGCGCGAGCGCGGGCTGCAATTTTCCACGCGCATTGCCGTGCTCAGTTTGTTCGGGATGATGAATTGGATTTATACCTGGCATAATCCGCGCGTCGATGCGGATGCTGACCAGCTCTCTCGCGAGATGGGAGACATTTTCCTGCGCGGCGTGATGAATGGGGCGCGGAAGCGGTAGCAAAGCAGGTTCCTCGCCGATTTTGCGGAACGACATCTGGTTGAGGCGACACGATTCATTCGAGACACAAGGAGATAGAAATATGGCGACCACAATGCAGCCGGCAGCCGGCGAAACCACCAAGCAGCTTGTGAACTATCGCACCGACGGCGGAGTAGCGATCATCGAGATGTGCGATCCGCCCGCGAACACCTACACCTACGAGATGAATCGCCAGCTCGACGAGGCGATTTTGCGCGCTCGCATGGAAAACGATGTTTACGTCATCCTGCTCACCGGAGCCGGCGACAAATTTTTCTCGGCCGGCGCAAACATCAAAATGCTGTCAAGCGTCGACCCGACCTTTAAATATTACTTCTGCCTGCATGCCAACGAAATGCTCCTCCGTCTGGAGCACACGCCGAAACTGGTGATTGCCGCGATCAACGGCCACTGCGTCGGCGGAGGACTCGAGATCGCGATGGCTGCCGACATCCGCATCGCCCGCAAAGACGCCGGAAAGATCGGCCTGCCCGAAGTGAATCTCGGCGTGCTTCCCGGCACCGGTGGAACTCAGCGCTTGTCGCGCCTGGTTGGCAAAAGCAAGGCCATCGAGCTGATGGTCACTGGCAACACGTTCACCTTTGAAGAAGCTCAGGAGTTCGGCATCGTCAACGACATTTACGACCGCGATGGCTTCATGGAGAACGTGCTCGAATATGCCAAGCAGTTCTGCCCGCCGAACAAAGCCGCGAAGGCGGTTGGCCGCATCAAGCGCGCGGTCCAAACCGGATGGGAGATTCCGATGGAATCCGCGCTCGCCGTGGAGCGGGAAAATCAGCAACTGCTCTTCCAGAGCGAAGACGCCAAAGAAGGGCTGGCAGCGTACGTCGAAAAGCGTCCGGCGAATTTCAAGGCGAAATAAATGCTTGCTGCGAAAACAAAACTCGAACCCTCCCAATTACTGATCGACGGCAAATGGGTTGATGGTGCGAAAACCTTCGACACCGTCAACCCGGCCACCGGAGAAGTGCTGACGCAAATCGCCGAGGGCTCGCCGGCCGACGTCGATCGCGCCGTCGATGCCGCCCGTCGTGCCTTTGAAGACCGCGAAGGCCCGTGGCGCAAGATGACTGCGAGCGAGCGTGGCCGCATGATCTGGAAGCTTGCCGACCTGCTCGAAAAAAATATCGACGAGTTCGCCGAACTCGAAACCCTCGACAACGGCAAGCCGATCTTCGAATCGCGCTACGTCGATATGCCGATGGTCATCGATGTTCTTCGCTACTACGCAGGGCTCGCAACCAAAATCCACGGCGAAACCATCAACACAAACGAGACAGCATTTACTTACACCCTGCGCGAGCCGGTGGGCGTGGTTGGAATGATCGTACCGTGGAACTTTCCGCTGCTGCTGGCGTCGTGGAAGATCGGGCCTGCGCTCGCCTGTGGTAACACGATCGTATGGAAGCCAGCAAGCCAGACCTCATTGACCGCGTTGCGCTTCGGAAAGCTCGCCGTCGAGGCCGGCCTTCCCGCAGGTGTTATCAACATCATCACCGGGCCGGGCTCGATTGGCCGCGCCATGGTGGCACATCCCGGCATTGACAAGATTGCCTTTACCGGATCGACTGCAGTCGGTCAGGAAATCATGCGTGGCGCCGCCGGCACGCTCAAGCGAATCACGCTCGAACTCGGCGGGAAATCTCCTAACATCGTCTTCGCCGATTCCGATATCGACAATGCCGTCAAAGGCGCGATCACCGGAATTTTCTACGGCAAGGGCGAAGTCTGTAACGCGGGCTCGCGCTTATTTCTGGAAAACAAAATTAAAGACGAATTCACAGAAAAGCTGGCGGCCCGTGCCGCC
>CAZGXY010000082.1:0-9082 GCA_964530145.1 uncultured Acidobacteriaceae bacterium
AACTGGCCTCCGAGTCTCCTTGCAGTCCGGTACATCAGAAATTCTGTAGCGCAAACGAGCCTAAGTAAATGATGCCCGCGCAGAACGAACAGTAAATAAGGAAAACCTCAAATTTCAGGGATGGCTTCTTACCGTGTCTTATGGACAACCACGCTTTCTCTGGCCCAAAGCGGGCGAGCGTGGTTCCCCACAGAAAAATGAAGGATGCGACCAAACAAACGAGCATTGAAATAATCGCTATGTCCAGGTCCACTTTATGAGTAATGGGCCTGGGCATTCGTTCCGCGAAGGTTGCGAGCAGCACGATTGTCCCCGTTGTGAGAGTCGTAATGTGCTTTACAGAATCAACTGCCATTTTAACCAGCTCAAAGTCGCGAGCGTCATTACTGTTCGGTTCATCCATGCGAAAGAAGGCTAACCCTTTCGTGAATAGCCTGCAAGTCTGCCGTGACGAGGTTTGCGTATCGCCGGACCATCTCAAGCGATGTGTGACCAAGAACCTTTTGCAGATGAAATAGGCTACCGCCGCGCCGTATGTATTCCATCGCAAAGCTGTGCCGGGTAGCGTGGGCCGTCCACTTTGGCGCGGGGAATCTTAGACGCTCGCACAAACCCCGAATGTCCCGGAATGCATTACGGTGACTCATACTCCGGCCTTGCTTCGTACTAAAGACCAACTGACCGGGGTGAGGACAAAAATCCAATATGAACTTAGCGAGCACGCGGCGTAGCTCCATTGATAATGGAATTACCCTTTGCTTGCGCCCCTTGCCGGTGACGGTCAGCAATAGGTCATCCAGATTGCAGTCCTGAACACACAACGTAAGGGCTTCGCCCAAACGTATGCCGGTATCGAGTAGGGTGAGCATGAGCACATGCAACCGGCGCTCAAAAAATCCGCGTGGCTTCCAACGCAGAATCGCGTGAATTTGTGTCTTTGAATACGTTGCGGGGATGTAGCTGTCCTCTTTCAGTTTGGGGACACGCAGCGGTGAGCCGCTCCAGTTCAGGTATGCATTCACAGACCGGATGCGACAGTTAATGGAGCTGGCCTTGAGTCCAGCTGCCCGCATTCGCATAACGAAGTCTTGAAGGTCCGTTTCCGTGGGCTGTTCGACAGCGAGCCATTTCTGGCTCTGCTCGTGCCATTCGATTGTGCGCGGGCTGACGTTCTTGAGGTATTTTCTTTCGCGGATAAAACGCTCGAAAAGCTGTGCCATGTTTCCTCCAGGCAGAGGCTCAATTTGGAGGAAAACCGGGGTAAGTTGTTGATGGTGCGCCCGGAGAGACTCGAACTCCCAACCCTCTGCTCCGAAGGCAGATGCTCTATCCAGTTGAGCTACGGGCGCGCGCCAAAGTGCATTTTACGGCAATCCGAGGGGACGGCGCACGTGGCCCAACCTAATAACAAAAGGGGCCGGTTGCGATCCATTCGGCCCCTTCACCTCACGAGAGGTGAATCTTAGTTTTCGCCTCCGGAGACGTTGCTGCCCCAGAGCGCTTCACTGCCCCACAGGGCTTCGCTTCCCCAAAGTGCTTCACTGCCCCACAGGGCTTCACTGCCCCACAAGGCTTCCGAGCCCCATAGAGCTTCGGATCCCCACAGGGCTTCGTTGCCCGCTAGCGCGCTGTTCGCCGAAACAGCGGCGCCGTTCGATACCGTCGAAGTTCCGGTTACGAACTGGGTCGATCCCCACACGGCGGCGTTCGACCATGCGGATGACGTATTCCAAACCGCCGAAGGATCGTCGGACAAATAAACCTGATCGGTCTTCCCGTTGAATGTCGCGATGGGAGACATTGCCGTCCCTTTCGCCACTGCGGCGCTCTTGAGCGCAGCTTCGATATCGACGTAGCCGGCGCCGATCGTGAATACGTCGTATTGATCGGTGTAGGTGATGCCGGTCGTAGGATCGGTCGTACTGCTCGATGTTGGGAAGGTTTTGTACGCCGTCAACATCAGGCGCGCCTTGACTTGATCGGGAGTGAGCTTGGGACTCTCTTGCAGCAAGTCAGCAACGATTCCGCTGACGACGCCCGTCGCCATGCTCGTACCGCTTAGCGTGAAGTAGAGCGGAGACGATGCGCCGCTACCTCCGCGAACGTAAAAGCTGTACGGAACCTGATTCGCGGGAAACTCGCTATAGAGAGTTGAATTCGGCGCCTCGAGCGACGTCAGCAAGTTGCCGGGAGCGACGATATCGGGCTTCACAACCGCATCGACCGCGGTCGGGCCTTTCGAGCTGTAGCTGGCGATCAGGTCATCGACACGTGTGGGCGTGCCCATGGGCTTCATCGCGCCGACCGTGATCACATAAGGATCGTTGCCGGGCGAAGTGACCGTAGCATAACCATCGGTCGGCTGATAGCGGCCGTTGTTGCCGGCGGCGACGACGACGACGATTCCGCTCTTCCACGCCTGTTCGACCGCCTGACAGAGCGGATCGAGTTTGTAACTTTCATAGACCGCGCGGCCCAAAGAAAGGTTGATCACGCGAATGTTGTATTTCGATTTGAGAGAGATCGCCTGGTTGATCGCAGCGATGACCAGACTGTCGGTGCCTGCGCCGTTCTGGTCCAGTACGCGCAGGTTGACCAGGCTCGCGCCGGGGGCCATACCCGTGAAAGTTTGTGTAAAGAGCGGACCGGTGGAACTCAAGCCATCCCCGGCGATCAAGCCGGCAACGTGCGTGCCGTGACCAAACTGGTCATTGGTGCTTGAGTTGCCTGGCACGAAAGATTGGGAATACGTCACGCGCGAGAGAGGCAGAATTCCCATATACAGATCAGGGTGGCTGCTTACGCCGCTATCGATCAGCGCGACCCCAATTCCAGCGCCGGTCAAGTTCGATTGCCACGCAAAAGGAGCATTCACCGCGACCGCCTGGTCGCTAAATCCCGATGATGTCAGTGGACGGTCGGTGCTGATGTAGACGACGTTCGACTGGTTGGAGAGGCTCTGGATACCGTTACCATCGAGCAAGGCAACCACGCCGTTGATCAGCGGCAGGTCTCCGAGAATCGTGCCTCCGAGTTTCAGCACGTCATTGACGAGGCAACCGACCAAGCCAAGCAGTCCGCTGCAACTCACCTGCGTTCCGGGCGCATACTGCACGATGACTTGTTTCTGCTGGGATGACTGATAGCCGCGCAGCTCAGGCGACAGCTTTGCGTCGTTGGCATAAGCCAACGATGCGCTCACGATCAGCAATAGGGCCAGAAATCTCTTCATTTTCTCCTCGAAGTCAGACACGAAGCCGCCCAAGAGGACGGACTTCCCCACTCGGAGCTTAGAAGTGCAGCCTGAGTTCCAAAGTCGGGCCAAGCAAGTACCGCATAATCAATCACTTGGCTAGTACGGGGATGGTTTGTGGCGGGACACTCTGTCCCATGCGGCTGCGAAGAGGACAACTTGGCTTGTCCGAACTGCGGAGACTCGCTCTAATCCTTCGGATCGATCTGCGATTGCCTGCTGCAAATCCTGCGTAAGTTATTGACCCCCTTGAAGAACACGACGGTAACGAGCGGGAACACTTTTGCGCGGACTTTGATTTCCACTTCAGCAAGAATCTAGGGAATCTCTGATGCCAGCTTCGCGACAATTTGGCGCTCGCGTGTATATCGGCGGAATGGCGATGGCGGCCCTGGGCTGCTTCGTTCTGTCGATGTTCCACTGGCAGTTTGCCCATCCCGCTAAATTCCTCTGCTATCTGGTTGCGGCTCTTCTGGCTTCGGTCCTAAAAGTGACCCTTCCCGACATCGAAGGCACGATGTCGATGAACTTCCTGCTGACCCTGATCTGCATTCTGGAACTGGGATTGCCTGAGACGCTGGTCATCGGCGTCCTGAAAACGCTGGCGCAGTTCTATTGGAAACCCGTACGGCGGTTGAAGCCGGTCCAACTCATCTTCAACTTGTCTCAGGTGACGGTATGCTGCGCGGCAGCGTATGGCGTTTACAAGCTGGTATCGGCCCACGTTTTTCCCGGCGCCGTTCCGTTGGCGTTGGTGGCGGCGGCGGTTACGCACTTCGTTTTCAACACGGTTGCGATGTCGATCATTATCGGCCTGACGGAGGAAAAGTCCGCGCGAAAGATTTGGACCGAGATTTACCTGTGGACCTTTCCTTATTACATGGTCGGCGCGGCGATCGCCGGATTTGTCGGCTTCGTAAGCGGACAAGTCGGATGGCAGGCTTCCTTATTAGTGTTGCCGCCGATCTATCTCATGTACCGCTCCTCTCAGCTTTACCTCGGCAAACTGGAAGCGGAGAAGCAGCATGCCGAGAAAGTTTCAAGTCTTCACCTGCGAACCATCGAGGCGCTCGCGCTGGCGATCGAGGCGAAAGATCAGACTACCGGTGAGCACTTGCAGCGCGTGCGCATCTACGCCATGGAACTGGCGCGGGAGTTGGGCTTGACGGAAGATGAAACCGAAGCTCTACAAGCGGCCTCGGTGCTGCACGATATCGGCAAGCTTGCGGTCCCGGAGCACATCATCGCCAAGCCGGGAAAGCTTACGCCGGAAGAATTCGAGAAGATGAAGATCCATCCCATTGTTGGGGCCGAAATTCTGGAGCAGGTCGATTTTCCCTATCCGGTGGTTCCGATTGTGCGGGCGCATCACGAAAAATGGGATGGCAGCGGATATCCGAATGGACTGAAGGGCGAAGCAATCCCGATCGGCGCGCGCATTCTGGCAGCGGTCGATTGCCTCGACGCGCTTGCTTCCGACCGGCAGTATAGAAAGGCGTTGCCGCTGGATGAAGCGATGGCGAAAGTGGTGTCGGAAGGGGGGATCAGCTTCGACCCGCGAGTGGTCGAGATCCTTCGGCGGCGATATGTCGAGCTTGAAAAACTTGCCCGCGAACAGCCTTTGCAAACTCCGCCGAAGTTATCGACCGATATTAAGGTGGAACGGGGACTGGCGCCGGACGCAGGTTTCGCCGAGTCGCCCGCCCCGGTTGCAGCAGGAGTCCAACTGACGCGCGACCAGAACGAGTTGCTGTCGGTGGCGCAAAAAGAAATGGAGATATTTTCAAAATTCGGAAGCAAGCGAGACGAGCCCCTCACTTTGGAGGACATGATTTCCCTGCTCGCCGTCCGGATCAGGCGCTTCGTACCGCACGACTCACTCGCCGTTTATGTTTTGAAGGGAGATATCCTCATTCCGGAGTTTGTCAGCGGAGATAATTTTCGTTTGTTTTCTGCGTTAAGAATTCCGGTTGGCGAGGGCTTGTCGGGATGGGTGGCGCAGAACTCGAAGCCGATCTTGAATGGTAATCCGTCGGTCGAGCCGGGATATCTCAATGATCCCACCAAGTACAGCACGCTGCGTTCGGCGCTGGCGGTGCCGCTCGAGGGAAAATCCAGCGTGGTTGGAGTTCTCGCGCTCTACCGTGTGGAAGCAGACGCGTTCACGCGCGAAGATTTGAATTTATTGCGGGCCGCGACCTCTGCGTTTGGAGCGGCCATAGAAAATTGCTTGTGTTATAGCCGCGAAGCAGATTCGGTCACGCAAAGTGTCGATAGTGCCGCTTCGGCGGCGCGCGCCGGCCGCTAAGGCCTGGCAAAGTTCACTCCATTTCAAAGCTCAAATAGGTCAATCCGTCGGAGCGCTCGACTTGCAGCACGACCGGATCGCCCGACTTCAGGCCGCGAACCCTGCTGCGAAGATCGTCCAGCGAGCTGATGGGCGTGGTGTTCAGGGAGTGAATCACGTCTCCGGTTTGCAGGCCGGTATCGGGAGTTACCAGGTCGGCAGCGCGGCCCAGCACAACCACCCCGCTCGGATCCCGCAACGGGCCAACCTGATTGCGCAGCTCAGGCGTGAGATCGATCGCTAGAATGCCGAGGCGGGGAACGAGGCTTTGATCGGGATCGGCTTTATCGAAGAGCTGGTCCATGGGATCGTGCTGTTCGATCGCCGGAACGAAGAGCTGCTTTCTTTCCTGGCCGCGTAGAATATCGAGCTTCAAGACCTGATCGAGGCGATGAAGATAAAGCGCGGAAGAAAGTTGCGGCAGGGTTTCGATGCGGCGGTCGTCGGCCATGAGAACAATATCCTGAATCTTCAGGCCGGCAGAGGCGGCTGGGCCGTCGGGCTTGACATCGGCAACGATCACTCCGAAGCGTTGCGCGAGGTGGAGACCGTCGGCCAGGGTGGGCGTGATCTCCTGTGCGACGGCTCCAATTTCTACGCGGTGGACATGACCGTACTTGCGCAGACTGCGATAGACGAAATCGACAATGCGCGCGGGAATGGCGAAACCAAGGCCTTCGCTGCCGCCGCCCTGCGACAGAATGAATGTGTTGATGCCGACCACCGAGCCGTTCATGTCGACGAGCGGACCTCCGCTGTTGCCGGGGTTAATCGGCGCATCGGTCTGGATGTAGGTGAGGGGTTTTTCGGGATCGGGCTGGCGCGATACGGCACTGACTACGCCCATGGTGACGGAGTTCTGCAGACCCTCAGGGCTGCCGATGGCGAAAACAAGCTGACCAACTCTGGGCCGCTCGTGGGCTAGCAGCGGCAATGTGGGCAGATCGGTCTCATCGATTTTGAGCAGCGCGAGATCGGTTTCTTTGTGTGTGCCGATCAGTTTGGCTTCGAGCAGGTGGCGCTTGCCGACGGGAACAGCGCCGCTGGAGTCGCCCGGAATCGGCAGGGCTACGCGAATGCGCTGTGCGCCTTCGACAACGTGAGCATTCGTCATGATGTAGCCATCGGAATCGACGATAACGCCTGAGCCCAGCGCTTGCTGGCGCACGATGAGAGCCGTCTGCGTGCGGCTCTCTTCGTGAAGCGGAGCGTAGCCGGTCACCAGAATCTGCACGACTGCGGGCGAAACTTTACCAGCCAGGGCCTCAAGTGCATCGTTGAATTCGACCAGCGCATGAATCGGGGATGCGGCGGCGACGCCTGAAGCTGGCGCGGCGGATTTTGTGGCGGGCGCAGCATTCGGTTGCTTCTGACTCGAGGGCTGCTGACAAGTCAGCGGCGCCAGGGATGCGATTAAGAAGCATAGGCCGAAAACCAATCCGCGGAATGGGCGAAGGCCTGGGATGTGAATCGAGAATGGGCCGGACATGAGTTGGGATCTCCTGAAGAAGGAAGCTCTCCTGATAGACGGTAGCATGATGAATGAGGTTGCGGTGGAAAACGGCGGATCGACGGCCCGATCTATCCCGGTTTCCTGGGCCGCTCGCTAAGGTTGCACGAGATCTTGTCGCTGGCTTTTCTTCTTCGACTAACTGTGGTGGCGACTTACGCTAAAAATCTCACTTTACACTCGCTAGGCTCCGCGAGCCTTTACCTTTGGCCGCGCTGGAATCTTCTCCGCGGGATTTTCCGTTGCGCTGGCAGGCTGGTTTTCTGAACGCTCGCCGAGCACGTCGATCCAAAACGAGCTCGCGGCATTGAGCGCGGAAACCCCGATTTGGCCAGTGCTTGCTGAATTCTCTTCCCCGACCCACTCCACGCGAAATTCTTCCCGTCGATGCTGGCGGGCGAGCGAGATATGGCTTCCCAAGCGAAGCCTTCCGCGGATGCCGCTGAGCAGCGCCCCCTGCCGGCTGATATTGATGGTGATAACTTCCTGGTCGAGAGCAAGACCGCTTACATCGGTTGCGATCAGCCGCACGGGGAATGACATATCGATCCGCGGATCGCGGCGCTCGATCTTGAACTCCCGCATGAGGATGCTCATCTCGGCGGCTATCGCGGCCATTTCCCGGGCGGCTTTTTCTGAATCCAGGGCTCGCGTCGAAGTGGCATTGGCCGCGGCTGCCACTCCCCCGATACTGGCCGAGATGTCGCCCGCCGCGCTTGCCGCTTCGCCGGCGTTGCGCATCATCTCATTCGTCGTGGCGCTTTGTTCCTCGACCGCAGCGGCAATGGTTGCGGAAATGTCGTTGATCTGGTGGATGACGCCGCTGACCGTTCCGATCGCTTCCGCCGCGCTTTTGGTATCCGCCTGAATCGCGGCGATCTTGTGGCCAATGTCTTCCGTGGCCTTGGCAGTCTGCTTGGCAAGCTCCTTCACTTCGTTGGCGACAACAGCAAAGCCTTTGCCGGCTTCTCCGGCGCGGGCCGCCTCAATTGTGGCATTCAGAGCGAGCAAGTTGGTCTGCTGCGCGATCGAGGTAATGACCTTGATGACCACACCGATCTCCGCGCTGGACTGGCCAAGTTTCGTAACGGTGGCGTCAGCGGCCTGGGCCGCCTTGACGGCAGTGGAGGCCACCTTGGCGGCTTCGTTGGCGTTGGTGGCAATGCTCTGAATGGTCGAGGTCATCTCTCCGGCACCGACGGAGAGGCTCTGCAAATTCTGGCTGACCTGCTGCGTGGCGCTGGAAACGGCGTTTGCCTGAACCGCGGTTTCTCCGGAATTGGTCGTAATCTGCTGGTTGGCCTCGAGCACCTGCTGACTGGCCGTCGCCAGTTTATGGGTGTGGGCCATCACTCCCCGCAGAATTTCCTGGAATTTGTCCATGAATACGTTGAAGAGACGGCTGACTTCGCCCAGTTCGTCGTTGCCGAAACCTGCAGCGATCTGCAGGCGCTTGGTGACATCGCCCGAGCCCTCGGCGATGTCGTGAATCATGTGAGTCAATCGGCTGATCGCGCCGGAGATCGCCCTCGCCAAGGCGAAGTTTCCCAGGAACAGCATTAAGAGCGATATCGCGCAAATCCCAAACATGGCATGAGTGGCCCGGGACGCCTCTTTTGCGGCGGTAAGTTCGGCCTCTTCCGCGCCCTTACTGAGCTGGTCGCTGGTTTCTTCGATTTTCCCTTGAAGGTCTTTGTAGAGTTGCAAGTAAGGGCCGAGCAGTCCGGGGGCCGCGCCAGGATTGTGGATGACCGCGTCGATCAGTGAGTCGCCCGCCTTCACGTACTGAGCGCTCAGCTCTTTTTCGCTATCCAGCATCGACTGGCTGGCCGGGTCTACAGCCAAGTCACGCGCTTTGGCGATGCGATCTTGCAGCAACTTGCTGTGCCGGGCGAATTCTTCCGCTTTGTTCTGCCGTTCATCGCCTTTTGTCGTGAACACGGCGGATGCGTCGGTCCGGGTGAGGTCGTTG